>NZ_DASTEP010000116.1:0-19734 GCF_035709525.1 Hymenobacter sp.
AGCGCGAACTTTGTAGTTCGCGTCCGCCTGATTCGTTGAGGAGCCCACCAACGGACGCGAACTACAAAGTTCGCGCTACGGCGCACCGTTGCGGGGCGGCCCATCGATAGTACCCAGCCGTACCCAGGCAACGAAAGCCCCATAGGGGCGACCCAACCAGACGATGGGGTCGCCCCTACGGGGCTTGGAGATGCTTACACAGACACTTTACTACCGACGGGTCGCCCCGCTGGGGCTACTCCGCAACTCGGGTTAGCTACTCTGCCTCAACGGGCGCAGCGCGCGACACCGAGCGCATGTCTCGCGTATTTTTCTGCACCGCGATGGCCCCGAACAGCGCCAGCAGAAACGCCATGCCGTAGAAGCCTTTTTCGCTGAGCGTGAGGGTGGCGTTCCACAAGCCCACGAGCAGCAGCAGGATAGCCAGCAGCGTCGCAAACCACGCCAGGCCGTAGTAGAGGCCCGTCACGGGGATTTTTTCGAGTTGGTCGCGCACGGTTTTTTGCAGAGAGATGGCGGCAAACAACCCGAACATGAGTACGGTGAAGTAGTAGCCTTTTTCGTTGAGCGCCATCGTGGCGTTCCAGAGGCCGACGATGAAGCCAGCCATGCCCATGAGCAGGGCCAGCCACGAGGCGGCGATGAAGGCGGCAGAAGGACGGGCGGTAGTCACGGAAGCAGAAGTCATGGTTGGTTGGGCTTGAAGGTTGGCTCAAAAGTAGCGCGCCTCACCAAGGGCCGGAAAGTCGTTTTTTTATTTTATCAGACTTTTCAGAACAACTAACAAACGGCTTTCATTGAATTAAAATACTTGATAATCAACGCAAATAAAATAAATTCATCTGACATTTTCATCAATTAATCAAACCGCCAAAAACAGCCCCCGGCGCGCTATCTCTACTGCCGCGCCCCCAAGTACAGCAGTGTAGTCTGGTATGGGCGGGCGGGCGTGTACTTGTCGTTGATGATGAAGTAGCCGCCCTTGTAGGCCGCAATGCCCTCCCAGTTATAGCTGCGGTAGGCCACCGGAAACTCCCACAGCGGCGTCCAGCTCACCTTGCTGTCTTTCAACTCAATATCGACCAGCCGGCAGTAGTTTTTAAACACGCCGTTTTCCGCGATGAGCTTGTAATTGGGCACGTCGGTTTCGGGCAGGCGGTACACCGTATCGTCGCCCTCACCTTTAAAGAAGTAGTCGATGCCCGTGTAGTGGTGGCCGCCCGTGGCCGTGAGGTCGGTGAGGCGAAACGGCAACGAACTGAACGGCAGCAACCTGATTCGGTTTTTACCGCGCCCGGCCACCTCGTAGGCGTAGTTCTTCGGAAAGAAATTGTACTCAAAAAACGCCACCACGTGGTCGTCGGCGCGGGCTAGCGCCTCGAAGCCCGCGTTGTAGATGTGCGAGCCATCGGCCGCCACGGGCTTGGGCAGGGCCAGCAGAAAGGTGGTATCGAGCTCCACGGCGGTGGCCCCGAGGCGGCCTTTCAGCAGGTAGCAGTTGGTGGATGGCGTAGTGGTTTCGACCGAGAAATACGCCGCGTCCTTGGTGAGCAGCAGGGCTTCGAGGCCTTCGTAGTGCTGCCCGGCGGCGGCCATTCTGGCTCGCATCCGGGGCAGGTTATGGATGGGCAGCTTTTGATAAGGCAAGGCGTAGGTCGAGTCGGCGAGCTGGCGGTCGAGGTCGGCGAGCGCCACGGTGTAGAGCTTGGCCTCGGCCTGGTCTTGCAGCCGGCTCTCGGACAGCATAAACAGCTTGTCTTGCGCAATGTAGAGGCCCGAAAACTGATTGTCGTAGTATGCCAGCTCTTTGGGCAAGGCCAGCTTACGCACGTCGAACTGGCGCGGCTGCGCGTGGGCGGCAAAGAAAAGGCTGCTCAGTAGCAGCGTCGCCAGGTATTTCATAGGGTGGTGGGCGGGGCTGAGACCCGGCCGCGAAGGTAGGCTTCAGCCCAAAAGCCCCGCCGCGACTAGTTTTCGCGGCGGGGCTTTTGGGTTACACGTGCTTTATGGCCCACGCTCGTAAGCGGGCCGCATATGGCGACGCATAAGTTCTCACCAAGCGGGCTCAATAACGACGAGACGCAAGTATGCGTCTCTACCCCGCCTTGGCGCTAGGCTTGCTTTTCGGCCAGCTTCGTCAGGCGGTCGTAGGTTTTCTGCGACAGTGCGTACTGGCGCTCCACGGCTTGGCGCATCGCGCCGGTCAGTGTTTGGTCGGCCAGGGCTTCCTGGTAGGCTTTCAGGGCCCATTCCTCGCCGTAGATGTTGGAGCCCAGGATGGCCTGCTCGTCGCGGTTTACTACCACGGCCTTGGCGTCCATCCAGGCACGGTAGAGCTTGCCTTTCAAGGTAGTAGCCTCTTCGCGCTGGCCGCCTTCGCGGGTCAGGTAGGTGTTGAGGTTGGTGGCAAACTGCTGGCTCTGGCTTACCAGCTGCTTGTAGTAGCCGCGCAGCTCGGCGTCCTGGCTTTCGGCCACGGCGCGCTCGTAGCCCGCAATGCGGTCGTTCACGAAATACAGCAGCTCGTCGAGCGTGGCGGCCTCGGGGCTGGGCTTTGCCTTTTTGGAGCGGGTAGCCAGCAGGGCCACGCCCAGCGCCAGCAGCGCGCCGCCCACTACCTTTTGGGTAGTAGTAGATTTTTTGACGGTGGCGGGCACCTGGCGCAGCAGGCTACCCACGGTGCCGCCCGTGGGTTTGGCCGGGCGGGGCTCGGTGGGGGTTTGGGCGGCGGGTTGATTGGACTTACTCATCAGGAAAAGGAAAAGAAGGTTTCCGGCGCATACGCCGGCCGCAACCAGCTCGTTAGGCGGAGCTTATTCACATAAATAACTTATCCTCAACTGAATAATCTAAACTATCCGCTTATTTGTTTCTCAAAAAATAGCTTTCTTTTTCATTTCTGCGCTCACGCAAAAAGCCCCGCCGATACGGTTTGCACCATATTCAGCGGGGCTTTAGCAAATGCCGGTCAGCTTACTTCTGCTCGGCCGCCAGCTCTTTGAGACGCTTCAGCGTCTGCTTCGACTGCGCCAGCTGCTTTTCGATGGCTTCGCGGATGGAGCCTTTCAGCGCCTTGCGGCGCAGGGCCTTTTTGTAGGCTTTCGTGGCCCAGTGCTCGCCGTAGATGTTAGCGGCCAGAATGGCTTTTTCGTTGTGGTCCGTCAGGGCGGCTTGCGCATCCATCAGCTTGCGGTAGAGCTTGCCTTTAAGGGTAGTACCTTTTTCGGCCTGCCCGCCTTTCTGGGCGAGGTAGCCGTTCAGGATGCTGGCAAACTGCTGGCTCTGGCCTACCAGCTGCTGGTAGTAGCCCTTGAGTTGGGGCGTTTTGCTTTCGGCCACGGCGCGCTTGTAGCCCTCCACGCGGTCGTTTACGAACAGCACCAGTTGGTCAAGCGCTTTAGCAGCGCGCTTGGCCTTACCTTTTTTTTTTGGCGCAATGAGCAGGGCCAGGCCGGCTACAATCAGCGCGCCGCCCACCACTTTCTGGGTGGTTGAAAGCTTTTTGTAAGCGTCCACGGTTTTATCGCTGGCCTCCTTGAGGGTATCGGGCACGTGGCCGAGCAATTCCTTACTCTTGTCGGCAGCCTCTTCGTACAAGTCTTTCGCTTTGCCGGTCAGCCCTTTGGCTTTATCGGCGGCGATGTCGTACATATCCTTGGCTTTGTCGGCCGCGTCGCTATATACATCTTTGGCCTTATCGGCGGTGTCGCTGTAGGCGTGTTTGGCTTTATCAGCAGCTTCGTTATAAAGGTCTTTGGCCTTGTCGGCGGCATCGGAAGCGAATTCGGGCGATTTCATGGAATGCGGTGTCTGGTTAAGTAGAAACACGCATTCTACGGCAGGTACTATCCGCACGTTGGCGAATTATTACCTTTCCGCTGAATTATTTGCCTTTTCACTTTCGCTTCACGCACCCGAGTTGCCCGCTGGCTACAGTCAAAAATTGGCGTAGTCTTCAGTGCCGGTCAGTTGGGACCAGCGCGCCGACAAAAACTTGGCATACGCCAATGGCATCAGCCCATACGCCCCGAGAGCATAGCCATCGTTGACCTCCACTACCAGCGTGGCGCCGGCTGTGGTCACGCCCACATCGAGCGCAAAAGCGGCCGGTGCTTCGGGTGTATAGGCGGCCAGAGCCGCCTCCACCACGGCGGGGTCAAAGTGCGCCCGCCAGTCGCCCTTGTAGGGGCGGGCATCCAAGATGCGACCGTAGCGCACGAAGCAGCGCCACTCGGCCCGGAACTGCACCGGTTCGGCGCACCACACGGGCGTGTCCTGGTGCTGGTCGCCGCAGCCCACTAGGTCGCCCACGCGGCGCACCAGCACGCCCGTAAACTTTTTGGCGTCGTGCATGGGCTTCACAAATACCGGCCAGCTTTCGGGGTGCGCCGCCACGGCATTAATAGTGCTGGGCCACAAGCGCCGCCCTAGGTACGGGCGCAGCGCCTCGGGGTAGCCCAGCTCGGCGGGCACGGCCAGGCCCAGCGCCCGCAGCCCAGCCCGCACAGCCGCGATGTGGCCCACCACTATCTCATCGGGCGCGTGGGCGCGCACCGGCTCGGCATCGGTGTAGGGCACTATTTCCCAGCCCATTTGCTGGAAGCCATCCAGGGCCAAGTAGTTATTAACGCTTTGAGGCCAGCCCTGGCGGTCGAAGTGAATGTGGGCGCGCATATAAATGAGGCTACGGGGCCGCAAAAATGCAGCAGAAAGCCCCGCCGGACGCGCCGTTTGAAGGGGCACGTCCGGCGGGGCTTTTGTCACGTAGCTGCTTGGCTACTAACCCAGCATCGTTTGCTTGTTTTTAGCGCGCTTGTAGAGGTAGGCAGCGCCAGCGGCTAGCAGGGCACCGCTCAGGATTTTGTGCTTGGAAGAGAAACTGCGGTTCTCGGTGTTGTCTTCGGCGTTGCGGCGGCCAAATAGGCTGGATAGCATGCCCCCTAGGGTGCCGCTCGGTTGGTTATCGCTCATGAGTGAAAGCAGGTTGAAGGGTGAATACCCGCTTTCTACGCACCTAGGGCCTGCCGCGTTACCCCACGGCCGCCACTGGCACGGGGTGCAAGATGAGCCACACCAGCTCGCGTAAGATTTCGCCCTCGTCCATACTGCCGCTCTCGATGCCCTTGCTCTGCGCATCGGCCCGCCGGATGAGGTGGATAAGGTCCATCGTGCGCTCGGGGCTGAACTGCCGCTGGGCCAACTGGTACTCCTTCTGGGCAAACTTGTTGATGCCCATTTTCTGCATGTCGCTGTCCGAGGGGTTGGGGCCGGCCTGGTGCAGCATCAGCAGCCGCGTGAAGAAGTTGAAGAGCAGCGTCAGGTTCGGGATGAGCGGATTGGCCTTGGGGTTGGCCGCGAAGTGCGTCAGGATGCGGTTGGCCTTCAGCACGTCGCGCGTTACCAGCGCCCGTTGCAGCTCAAAGATGTTGTAGTCTTTGCTGATGCCCACCATGCGCTGCACCAGGTCTTCGTCGATGGCTTGGCCCTGCTTCACGTTGAGCAGCAGCTTGTTTACCTCGTTGGCCAGGCGCCCTAGGTCGGCCCCTATGTACTCGGCCAGCAAGGCCGTGGCGCCGGGCGTAATCTGCTGCTTGCGCTGGCGCACGTAGCCACCCAGCCACTGCGGTATCTGGTTGTCGTAGAGCTTCTTGCTCGTCATTAGGACCACGCCGGGGGCGGAGGCCAGTAGCTTGCCCAGCTTCTTGCGGCTGTCGAGGGTCTTGTGCTTGTAGCAGAAAACCAGCACGGTGCTAGCGAGCGGGTTTTTGAGGTAAGCCTCGAGAAACGGCCAGGCTTTTTCGCTTTCCAGGTCGGCCACGGCCTGCGCCTCTTTCACGATGACCACCGAGTAGTCGCTCATCATCGGGAAGCGCTTGGCTTGCCCTAGGATGCCCGCCGCGTCGGTGTCCTTGCCATACAGCACGGTTTGGTTGAAGCTGCGCTCGCTTTCGGGCAGCACAGTGCCTTCGAGCGCATCGGCCACCGTATCAATAAAATACGGCTCCTCGCCCTGCAAAAAATACACCGGCTGAAACTGCCGCTGCTGCACGGCTTTCAAGATGGCGTCGGCGTCCTGTGTCAATTAGAATTAGAAATTATGAATTGACTCTGCGGCATTGCGTGAGCCAGAACACGAAATTACGGCCTGGGTTACCTTTGCCCATGCGGCGCGGCCTCCCCGCACCCCGAGGCCAATTCATAATTTCTAATTCATAATTCATAATTGAATCTCCTTGACGAACTCCGCTGGCGCGGCATGTACCACGATGCCATGCCTGGCACCGCCGAGCACCTGGCCAGCGCCGCGCCCGTGTCGGGCTACATCGGCTTCGACCCCACGGCGGCTTCGCTGCACATCGGCAACCTAGCCACTATTATGCTGCTCGTGCACCTGCAGCGCGCCGGCCACCGCCCGGTGGCCCTGGTGGGCGGCGCCACCGGCATGATAGGCGACCCCAGCGGCAAGTCGGCCGAGCGCAACCTGCTCGATGAGGAGGCCCTGCGCGTCAATCAGGCCGGCATTCGGGCACAGCTCGAAAAATTCCTGGATTTCAACGACTCGCCCACCGGCGCGGTACTCGTCAATAATTACGACTGGTTCAAGGAGTTCGGCTTTTTGCAGTTTTTGCGCGAGGTCGGCAAGCACCTTACCGTCAACTATATGATGGCCAAGGATTCGGTGAAGCGCCGCATCAACCCGGCCGAGGGCGAAACGGCCGATGGCCTCAGCTACACCGAGTTTAGCTACCAGCTGCTGCAAGGCTACGACTTTGTGCATTTGTACAAAACGCTGGGCTGCACCCTGCAAATGGGCGCCAGCGACCAGTGGGGCAACATCACGACCGGCACCGAGCTGCTGCGCCGCATGACCGACGGCGAGGGCAAAGCCTACGCCCTCACCGGCAAGCTCATCACCAAGGCCGACGGCACCAAGTACGGCAAGTCGGAAACCGGCACCGTGTGGCTCGACCCCAACCTGACGTCGCCCTACCAGTTCTACCAGTTTTTCCTACGCTCTGAAGACGTTGATGCTCCGCGTCTTATCCGCGTGTTCACCTTGCTCAGCCAGGAAGAAATTGAAGCCATCGAAGCCGAGCATGCCCAAAACCCCGGCCTCAAAGCGCTGCAAAAGGCGCTCGCCAAGGACGTAACCATCCGGGTGCATTCGGAAGAGGCGTATAAAATAGCCGTGGCTACCTCCGAAGTGCTCTTCGGTGGCGGCGACCTCGCGGCCCTCGATGAGGCTACCCTGGTGGGCGTTTTCAACGGCCTGCCGCATTTGCGCGTGCCCCGCGCCGACACCGCCGACTTCAACGTGGCCGTGCTACTCAGCGAAACTACTAATCAGCAGATTCTACCCTCGCGCGGCGAGGTGCGCAAGCTGGTAAAAGCCAACGGCTTGTCGGTGAATGGCGCTAAGCTAACCTCGCCCGACACGCTGGTAGCAGAGCTGCCGCTACTACACGATAAGTATATGGTCGTGAAGAAGGGCAAAAGCTACTACTTGGTCGAGCTGACCTAACGCGGGGCACCTCACCCCCCGGCCCCTTCTCCAAAAAAGAGGGGGAGCCTGACGAGTTAAGAGTTCTGAGTTAGGAGTTTTGAGTTGTTGAGTAACTCTTAACTCAACACTCAAATCTGGCTCCCCCTCTTTTTTGGAGAGGGGGCCGGGGGGTGAGGTGCCCCGCGCCACTACAGCCCACGAAAAAGCCCCGCTAACCAGCGGGGCTTTTCCTATTGTATCCGGCCACAAAATCCGACGAATCCAAAAAATCCGCCGAATCCGTGGGGCAGACATTACTTCTTTTTAGCAGGAGCGGCTTTCTTAGCGGCCGGGGCAGCTTTGGCAGGCGCAACTTTAGCAGCGGGGGCTTCAGCGCCGTCCTTAGCCGAATTCTTTTGGTTCTGCACTTCCAGGCGGATTTCCTGGGCCATATTTTTCAGGTCCTGCATGCCTTTTCGCACACGGGTGCCGGCGGCGGCATTGCCTTTGTCATACGACTTTTCAAAATCGTCTTCCAGCGAGGATACCAGGTCTTTGAGTTTATTGAAAGGATTAGCCATGAAATTAAGTGGCGTTTGGGTGAGAAAAGAAAAATTGTGCTTACGCGGCCCTAATATACAGGGACTTTCTACGCGGGCAAGCTTTTGAGGTTTTTCTTAAAACGGCCTTTCTGGCCCGCCAGGGCCTTTTTCCGCCTTAACGTGAGCAGTGCGTGAGCTTAGCTGGCAATTTTTGCCTTCAAAAAGTACAAAATATAAGCGCCGGCCGCTCTTCCGAGCAACCGGCGCTTATTGCAAAACGCTACCGTAGTGGCCAATTTAGGCCGTAGCGGGCTGCTTGCTGTAAAGACCTTTGTCGAGCTTGGCTGCAATAGCCTCAAAAGCTGTAATGGTTTCGTCTACGTCGGCCAGCGTGTGCACGGCCGTCGGGATGAGGCGCAGCATAATCACGCCCTTGGGCACGACCGGGTAAACGACAATGGAACAGAAAATGCCGTGATTCTCACGCAAATCGAACGTGAGCGCCGTGGCGTCGGGAATCTGCCCATTCAGGAACACCGGCGTCACCGGCGACTCGGTGGTGCCAATGTTGAAGCCTTTTTCGCGCAGGCCGCTTTGCAGGGCGCGCACGATGGTCCAGAGGTTTTCGCGGTACTCGGGGTGGTTGCGAATCAGCTCCAGGCGCTTCAGGGCACCGATGACGAGCGGCATGGGCAGCGACTTGGCGAAAATCTGGCTGCGCATATTGTAGCGCAAATATTCAATAACGCCCTCGGGGCCGGCCACGAACGCGCCGATGCTGGCCATGCTCTTGGCGAAGGTGTAAAAAATGAGGTCTACGCCCTCCTGCACACCCAAATGCTCAGCCGTGCCCGCGCCCGTGGGCCCTAGGGTGCCAAAACCGTGGGCATCATCCACGAAGATGCGGAAGTTGTATTTCTCTTTCAGCTTCACGATTTCGCGCAGCTTGCCGAGGTTGCCGCTCATGCCAAACATGCCTTCGGTAATCACCAGAATGCCGCCGCCCGTTTCGTCGGTGAGGCGCTTGGCGCGCTCCAACTGCTTTTCGAGGTTCTCGATATCGTTGTGCGGAAACACGAAGCGTTTGCCCTGGTGCAGGCGCACGCCGTCGATGATGCAGGCGTGCGACTCGGCGTCGTACACGATAACGTCGTGGCGGCTCACCAGCGCGTCGATGATGCTCACCACGCCCTGGTAGCCGAAGTTGAGTAGCAGCGCGCTGGGCTTTTGCACAAACTCGGCCAGCTCGTTTTCGAGCTGCTCGTGCAGCGTCGAGTTGCCGCTCATGATGCGCGCGCCCATCGGGTAGGCCATGCCAAACTCGGCGGTGCCGTCGGTATCGGCCTGGCGCACTTCGGGGTGGTTGGCCAGCCCTAGGTAGTTGTTGAGGCTCCAGGTGAGCACTTCTTTCCCGCGAAACATCATGCGGGGCTTAATCTCGCCTTCGAGCTTGGGAAACGTGAAGTAGCCGTGGGCGTAGTGCGAGTGCGAGCCCAGTGGGCCCCGATTGGCCGTAACGCGGTCGAAAATATCCACTGAAAAACTTGGGGGATAAGGTAAAAAGAGCGAAGCCGACGGGCCCAGGAGGCCCGGCCGGCGTAGTAGTCAATTGGCAAAGATAGGTCCGCCTTGGTTAGGTACATAATTTGGGCGTGGCTGCAACCTAGGCAAGTGGCCTTTTAGCGCAAGGCCGGGCCGCAGGGTTTTCTTTGCGCGCCGTTGCGACGCGTAGCGCGAACTTTGTAGTTCGCGTTCGCAAGCATGTATCCGACCATACGAACGCGAACTACAAAGTTCGCGCTACATCCCACCCAATGAAAAAAATAGCTAAGCTTCTGGTTGCCAATCGTGGCGAAATCGCGCTGCGCGTCTTGCGCTCGGCCCGCGAAATGGGTATTGCCACCGTGGCCATCTACTCGGAGGCCGACCGCCTCTCGCCGCACGTGCGCTACGCCGACGAGGCCGTGTGCGTGGGCCCGCCTGCCTCGGCCCAGAGCTACCTGCGGGGCGACAAGATTATTGAGCTTTGCAAGGACCTAGGTGTCGATGCCATTCACCCCGGCTACGGCTTCTTGAGCGAAAATGCTGCCTTTGCCCGTGCCGTGCGCGAGGCAGGGCTGATTTTCGTGGGCCCCAGCCCCGAGGCCATGGAGCTAATGGGCGACAAGCTCTCGGCCAAGCAGACCGTAAAAGCGTACAACATCCCATTGGTGCCCGGCACCGACGAGGCCATTTCCGACGTGGAAGCCGCCAAGCAGATTGCCCAGGAAGTTGGCTTTCCCATCCTTATTAAGGCTTCGGCCGGCGGCGGCGGCAAGGGCATGCGCCTGGTGCACAGCGCCGACGAATTTGAGGAGCAGATGCAGCTGGCCGTGAGCGAGGCCACCTCGGCCTTTGGCGACGGGGCCGTGTTCATCGAAAAATTCGTAACGGGGCCGCGCCACATCGAAATTCAAGTCCTAGGTGATGAACATGGCAACATCGTGCACCTGTTCGAGCGCGAGTGCTCGATTCAGCGCCGCCACCAGAAAGTGATTGAGGAAGCGCCCTCGTCGGTACTCACGCCCGCGCTGCGCGCCGAAATGGGCCGCTGCGCCGTGGAAGTAGCCCGGGCCTGCCAGTACGCCGGGGCCGGCACCGTGGAGTTTTTGCTCGACGACCAGCACCGCTTCTACTTCCTCGAAATGAACACTCGCCTGCAAGTAGAGCACCCGGTCACGGAAATGATAACGGGCCTCGACTTGGTAAAAGAGCAAATTCGGGTGGCCGAGGGCCAGCCCCTGCCCTTCCGCCAGGAAGACCTCGCCATCAACGGCCACGCCCTGGAGCTGCGCGTGTACGCCGAAGACCCGCAAAACAACTTCCTGCCCGACATCGGCCGCCTGGCCACCTACGTGCGCCCCCAGGGCCCCGGCGTGCGCGTCGATGACGGCTTCGAGCAGGGCATGGACATTCCAATTTACTACGACCCCATGATTGCCAAGCTGGTCGCCTACGGCGCCACCCGGCAGGAGGCTATCGACCGCATGCTGCGCGCCATCGCCGAGTACCAGATTACGGGCATCGAAACCACGCTGCCCTTCGGCACTTTCGTGCTGCGGCACCCGGCCTTCGTGAGCGGTAATTTTGACACTAACTTCATCCGCGACCATTTCAGCCCCACCGTGCTAGCCCCCAGCACGCCCGACGAGGGTACCGCCCAGGTAGCGGCGGCGCTAGTAGCCATGCTGCTGAGCGAGAAGAAACCCGCCGCCCCTGTAGCGGCTGCCGAAACTGCGGAGGCTCCGGCTTCGGGCTGGCGCCGGAACCGGCTGGGCGTGCGGTAAGATAAGCACCTCTGCATAAGACTATTTGCACCCAACTTTTTTATCAGGAATAGCCATAAAATTTCAATCACTGGAATTTTATGGCTATTTTTGGAACATGGTCATTATATCCCAACGGCCATTGCGCGAGTTTTGGGAAAAACATCCTAGTGCCCGCGAGGCCCTAAACGCCTGGTATACCTTTGTAAACGAATGTGATTGGGGCCGCCACGCCGATGTGGTGCGCGATTTTGGCAGCGCCGATTATGTGGCCGATGGGCGCTACGTGTTCAATATTCGTGGTAATACTTACCGCTTGGTAGCGCGTATTCATTTCGCCAGTCGTACCGTGTTTATTCGATTCGTTGGCACCCACCCGCAATACGATAAAATTGACGCGGGCACCATCTAAATTACGTTACAGACTCCGCTATGATTATCCAGAATGAGGCAGCTTATCAGCAGGCACTCCGTGAGTTTGAGCGTCTGCTCGACCACGAGCCCAACAACGAGGACGCTATCCTAACACTCCGCGACGCCATCGCAGCATACGAGCAGGCGCAGGGATACAACCTGCCCACTCCGCAGACCCTAGTGGGACGTTTGGAGTTGGAAATGTATCGGCGGCGACTCAACAAAAAGAAGCTGGCCGAATTGCTGGAAATATCAGCTTCGCGCATGAGCGACGTGTTTCAGGGGCGGCGTATCAACTTGGATTTGGCCAAGCGCCTGCATCAGAAGCTGGGCATTCCGGGCGATTTTATTCTGGAAACGGCTTAGTTTTCAAGCCAGCATCATCTTCTTTTAGCTACTACATTCTTTTCCGGCGCAACTCATCATGTGCTCGCCGTTTTCTATTGCATGCTCGACCAGGTTCGCCAGTTTATTGAAGAACGCCAGCTTTTTACCATTCCTACCGATACCGTATTAGTCGCCGTGAGCGGCGGGCTCGACTCGGTGGTGCTGCTCGATGTGCTGCACCGCCTAGGGGTGCAGGTAGCGGTGGCGCACTGCCATTTCGGGCTACGCGGCGAAGACGCCGACGCCGACGAGCAATTTGTGCGCAAGCTGGCCAAGCAGTACGACGCGCCCTACTTTGTGGAGTTTTTCCAGACCAAGGCGTTCGCCGAGCAGGAGCACATTTCGACCCAAATGGCGGCTCGGCTGCTGCGCTACCGCTGGTTTGAGGCCGTGCGCGAGCGCGAGGGACTGGCCGTGATTGCCACGGCCCACCACCAGCGCGACGCCGCCGAGACCATGCTGCTCAACCTCACGCACGGCACTGGGCTGGCGGGGCTGCACGGCATTCAGGCCAAAAACGGCCACGTGGTGCGCCCGCTGCTGCCCTGCGCCAAAGACGACCTCTACGACTACGTGGTTGAAAATCGCCTCATCTGGCGCGAAGATGCCTCTAACGACAGCCCCGTGTACCAGCGCAACCGCCTGCGCCAGCAGGTACTGCCCGTGCTGCGCGAGATAAATCCTAACCTAGACAATACCCTAGGTATCACGGCTGAGCGCGTGGGTGGGGCCGAGGAAATCGTGCGCCGCTACGTGGCCGACACCGCCGCCGCAGCCCGCCGCGACGAGCCCGAGGCCACCTACCTCAACATTGCTATGCTGCAAAAAACGGCCGCCACTGCCCTGGTGCTGCACGAGTTGCTGCGGCCTTTCGGCTTCTCCTACCTAGTGGTAAAAGACATCGTGGCCGCTTTTCAGGCCCCGGCCGGGCGGCAGTTCGACTCGCCCACCCACCGGCTGGTGAAGGACCGCGACCAACTCGTGATTACGCCCCGCTCGCTAGCCGGCTTCGGCACGTTTCAGTTGGCGGCCGGGCAGCCCGAGCTGCGCGCCGATGGCGTGCGCCTCACGGCCGAATTGCTCGAAATTGACCCGAGCACGTTTGACATTCCCAAGGGCAAGGGCTCGACGGCACTCGATGCCGACAAGCTGAAGTTTCCGCTTACGCTACGCAAGTGGCAGGAGGGCGACACCTTTATGCCCTTGGGGCTCAAAGGGAAGAAGAAGCTGAGCGACTTTCTCATTGACCAGAAAATCCCGCTCAACCTCAAAGACAACGTGCGAGTGCTGACCTCGGCTGACGGTAAAATCTGCTGGGTGGTAGGCCTGCGGCCCGATGATAGATTTAAGGTGACGGAGGATACGCAGCGGGTGCTGGTGCTGCGGCGCGGGTAGGGGTATTAGGCACGGTTAACCTCACCCCCGCCCCCCTCCTAAAAAGGCAGGAGCCAACCGCGAGCAGACATAAGCTCACATCAGCATTTGGTAGGCTCCCCTCTCTTTTGAAGAGGGGCCGGGGTGAGATTGCCACGGATGCACGAGCTATCTCAGTGCATCCCGCCCATGTTCGAAAGCATGAGCGCGCACACGCCGAAGCCAATGAGCCCAATCAGCAGCGCCGATAAAACGAAGGCCACCACGTAATGCATCCGGCCCGCAAAGCTCATGATGATGGCGGCCACGGTATTGATGACGACCAGCACCAGCACCATAATACCCAGCAGGCTTGGCTCGGCCCCGGTGGCGAGGGCGGCCAGCACGAGCAGGCCCAGGTTGAGGGCGATGGGCCAGGTAAAAGACTTTTTGGGAGTGGGTGGGGTTGGCTGCACGGCTACTGTCGATTCATCTGATTTAATGAGTACCTAGGTGCAGATTACTACACATACCGAAGCCAATTAGAAGTGCGACTAGCACCAGCAGCACCCCGGTCCAGAAGCAGCCATTTTGGGGTGGAGGGTTATCTTCTAACGGCTTCATATAATGCCGGTTCTTTCAGCCCGTAATTCCTCCAGCCGCGCCAGCTTCTCTTGGTCGCGGTAAAAGATGTTCATGGTCTCGAAAGGAATGATTTTCAAATCTTTGCTCACGATGTGCACGCAGGATTTTTTGACGGCGCGCACGTCGAAGTTCCAGGGGTCCATGAATTGCAGGATGATGACCCGGAAGAGGTTGTCGTAGCCCAGGTTGGGGGCCGACACCTGGGGCAGGCAGCAGAGCAATTGGTTGATTTCGGGCACCACCGTATCCACGGTGTTGGCGGTGCTGAAGAGCTTGAGCAAGTGCTGGCGCAGGCGCGGGTCGCGCTCGTACACGATGGTGTTGCCGCCACTTTGCAGCAGGTCGGCGGGGTCGATGTAGCGCGTGAGTGGAAACACCTCGCCGTCGAGCTTGAGGGCGTAGGCCATGGCCAGCGCGTCGGGATTGCAGGGCACGGGCAGCAGGTCTTCGGCCGTGAAGACCGGGCTTTGGGCGATGATGCCCTGACGCACTTCGGTAAGCGAAAACGAGTCGGTCTCGGGGTTGAAGTGCTCGATGCGTCCGGCCGCCTGGGTGGGCTGAAACGTGACGCCGCGAATGCACTTTTGCTGGAGCGCGTAGTCGATGATGGCGCCCATCTCGTCGTCGTTGAGGCCCTTTTGCAGGGTCACGACCAGCGTGGTACTGAGGTTGTATTTGTTGAGGTGCTCGATGGCCTGCCGGCGTACCTCGCGCAGGTCGCGCCCGCGCATAGTCAGCAGCACGTCTTCGCGGAACGAGTCAAACTGCAAGTACACCTCAAAGGCGCCCGCGTAGGTAGCCAGCCGCGCCACGAAGGCTTCGTCTTTGGCCAGCCGGATGCCGTTGGTGTTCACCATCAGGTGCTTAATGGGCTTGCGCTTGCACATGTCCAGGATTTCCCAGAACTGCGGGTGCAGCGTGGGCTCGCCGCCCGAGAGCTGCACCACATCGGGCTCGCCCTCGTTGGCCACTACCAGGTCCACCATCGCTTCGATTTCCTCTAGGGTGCGGTGGCGGCCGTGGTAAGGGCTGCTTTCGGCGTAGCAGGTGGGGCAGGTGAGGTTGCAGCGGTCGGTGACCTCAATCACGGTGAGGCAGGAGTGCTGCTCGTGGTCGGTACAGAGGCCGCAGTCGTAGGGGCAGCCGTAGTGCGTGGCCATGTTGAAGCGCCTAGGGGTCTCGCTGGGCTTCACATAGTTGCGAATGCTTTTGTAGTACTCAATGTCGGTGGCGATGCGCACCCGCTGCCGCCCATGCTCGGGGCAGCGCTTGAGCATGTACACGCCCCCGTCTTCAAAGACGATTTTGGCCTCGATGCGTCGCAGGCAGTGCGGGCACAGGCTCAGGGTGAAGTCGTAGTAGGTGTAGGGGCGTTCGGGCATTGGTTTGCGAATAGGCTCAGACGGCTAATTGCTTCTTGTAAGTCTTCTGCTGTATGTGTTGCAACAGGTTCGTGTCAGGGTCCACATAAAACTCATACAGCGCATAGCTCAGCCAATCCTCGGGGCTGGTTACACCTTTATTCAATTCTTCCGTCCAGATAAACTTCAGCTTCGTTCTATCCCAAAGCTTCCCATCAACTCGCTCTACTTCGGTAGCCACGAACCATAATACCATTTCCCTGTAATCAAGGAGTCTGGTTGGTATTCGACCAATTATTTCAGAGTATACCGCATCCCATTCCTTACCAATTTGGCCGCGCAGAAACCGTACGAGTAATCCGTACCTAATTTTTCCGTTGTAAAACTTATAAGTCGACTTAATGCTTTTTCTGAACTGCAGATATTCAATATCCTCGTCTTTCCATTCGTGCCGTTCATCAGCATAGCGCCCATTAATCACGTATTTACGCGCGCTACCAGACGTTTTCATTCTGCTCATTAGCCACCGTTTCGATTGCTTTTCCATTTCTCAATTAGCAAATAATAACTCCCGAAACCCCACCGTATCTACCACCGCCACCTTCGGAAACTCAATAGCCCGCAGCGGCAGAAAGTCCCGGTCGTGGCTGACGATGCACAGGGCATTGGCGGCGATGGCGCAATCCACGAATTTATTATCGTCGGGGTCGGCGAGCAGGTTGAAGCGATAGGTGGGATTTACTCGAATTAGGGTGGACCTTCTAACCAAGGATTTCAGCACATCTTGAGCGGCAGCCGCGCCCATGTGCCGCTCTACTATCTCGGCGTATTCGGCTAAAATTTCAGTGGTAACGCACCATTCAAATTTGCCTAGCCGGAATCTTTCGTAAATCCAGTGCAGAGAGGAGCGGCGCGAGATACACACCAGCAGCACATTCGTATCAATGACGCAGCGCAACATACCATCATTCGGGGCGGCCCGCTCGCATTTTGGTATGTAGCATACGCTCTACGTCGGCATCAGTGAAATTATTAGCGTCCCACCAAGCGTCAGCGCCAGCTATTGCCCGCTCCGCAAAAAAATCAGCTAGCAAGTTTTTAACCTTCAACAAATCCTGCTCTGAAATATTATCAGCGTACAGCCGGAGCAATTCCAGTTGCAGGTTGCTAAAGCGGGGCGAGGTTTCGGGAATGGGTTGCATAAGACGAGCAAGAATTAAACGGCCTAATGTACTTCTAACGCGGCATTTGCCCCACGGGTGCCCCACGCCCCCACAGCCAACCATAATACCCCAGCCCCGCCACACACGCCCACTGTATCGCCGTGAGTCCCAGCCCCGGCAACGCCGCCGTGGGCTTGAGAAACTCGACCAGCAGGCGAAACAACAGATAGCCCGCCAGAAACAGCTCGAAGCGGCGGCCATTGGGCAACGGGCTGCGGCGCTCCAAGGCATAGAGCAGCAGCGCCAGCGCACCTAGGAACCCGATTTCGTAGAGATTGGTGGGGTGGCGCGTGATACCATCGCCGAAATTGATGCCCCAGGGCAGGCTAGTGGGCGTGCCGAAGGTGCCATCGGTGAGGCCGCTGAGGTGGCAGCCGAGCCGCCCGATGCCCAGCCCCAGCAGCAACGGAAACACCATGAGGTCGCCGCTGCTGGTGCGGATGCCCAGGTATTTCTTGGTGAGCTCCACCCCTACCAGGCCGCCCAAAAAGCCACCCACTATGGTCTTGTTCGTGAAGTAGTAGAGCCAGCCGCCAGGCGGGTGCAGCAGCAGCGCAGGGTGCTCGAGCAGCCCTAGCAGCCGCGAGCCTAGCAGCGCCCCCGCCGCCGCCCCCACAAATATCCACTGGCGGCCCTGGTCGCTGATGCGGTCGGGGGTGCGGGCGCGCAGGGTCGTGTAGAGGCGGTAGCCCAGCGAATAGGCCAACACCTCGCACAGCAGGTGCACGGGCAGGTGAAACGAGCCAAAGGCCAATTCAACAGGATAGACCACTGATTAGCGCGGATTTTTTCGGATTACACGAATTTTGTAGACGATACCAACCAGTTGAGTGCCACCCCGACCAGCACCACAGCGTGGGATTACACGGATTTTGTGGACGATACCAACCGACTTTTTGAATTGGCAAATAAGCAAATAAAAAGAAAGGCTGCCCATTGGGCAGCCTTTCCATGTCGGCAATAGCAACGTCGGCACCCATTTCAGCGGCCAGCGCCAGGCCTATGCAGCCTTTCCACGCCGGCAGTAGCAACTGGTTACAAAATCCGTGTAATCCTATCGTTGCCGGGCCAGCTCTAAAAAGTGATAGGAATAGCAACCGGCTACAAAATCCGTGTAATCCGAAAAAATCCGCGCTAATCAGTGATTCTAGCGTCCCACGGCCGCCATCATGGCGGCGGGGTAGCGGGTGCCCGCCGCCGCGCCCAGCGGCAGCAGCTCCTCCAGGTGGCGCAGCTCGTCGGCGGTCAGGGCGAGGTCGGCGGCGGCCACGTTTTCTTCGAGGTACTTCACGCGCTTAGTGCCAGGGATGGGCACCAGGTCATCGCCCTGCGCCAGCACCCAGGCCAGGGCCAGCTGGCTGGCCGACACACCCTTCTGGCGGGCCAAGTCGCGCAGGTGATTTACCAGCTTGAGGTTTTTGGTGAAATTCTCGCCCTGGAAGCGGGGCGAAAAGCGGCGATAGTCGTCGGGCGCGAAGTCTTCGAATTTCTGAATCTCACCCGTGAGGAAGCCCCGGCCCAGCGGCGAGTACGGCACCAGCCCGATGCCCAGCTCGCGCAGCGCGGGCAATATTTCCACCTCCACGTCGCGGCTCCAGAGGCTGTATTCGGTTTGCAGGGCCGTGATGGGGTGCGTGGCGTGGGCCCGCCGGATGGTGTCGGCCCCGGCCTCGCTCAGGCCCAGGAAGCGCACTTTGCCTTCTTCGACCAGGCGGCCCATTTCGCCTACCGTTTCCTCGATGGGCACGCCAGGGTCGACGCGGTGCTGGTAGTAGAGGTCGATATGGTCGGTAGCCAGGCGCTGGAGGCTGCCTTCGCAGGCGCGGCGCAGGTAGTCGGGGCGGCCGTTGATGCCGCGCTTGGTAGGGTCGTGGGGGTCGCGCTCGATGCCGAACTTGGTGGCCAGCTGCACCTGGGCGCGGCGGCTTTTATCTTCCTTGAAGAAGCGGCCCAGCAGCTCCTCATTGGTGTAAGGGCCGTACATGTCGGCGGTGTCGAAAAAGGTGACGCCCAGCTCCAGGGCGCGGGCCAGGGTACGCAGGCTTTCGGCATCGTCGGGCTGGCCGTAGAAATCGGACATGCCCATGCAGCCGAGGCCGAGGGCCGAAACCGTGAGGCCGGTGCGGCCGAGTTGGCGGGTTTGCATACGGAAAAGAAAAGTTGGTCAGGGGAACGGGTAGTAAACCGGGCGCGGCTTTTTTTGATTTTTTCCCCAGCCCCGCGCTAGTATCCCCAAGCCCGGCGTCAGCCGCTCCAAGCCCTGTGTCACGGCCCCAAGCCAAGCGTCAGCCTTCCCAAGCCCCACGCCAACCGTCCCCAGCCCGGTGTCAACCGCCCTAAGCCCCGTGTCGCGGCCCAAAGCCTTCGCGCAACGACCATAATCCTAAATTCAAGGAGATAAATCCAAGTTTCAGTTGTTCCAAGCCCAGCGCGGCCGGTGCCAGGCCTGGTGCCGGCCTGCCCGCGCCCCTACCTTTGCCTTATGATGAAACTGCCTTTGCCGCTGCGGGCGGCCCTTTTCCTTGCCACCCTCGCCACGCTGCCCGGCTGCGGCGGCGCGGGCACCTCCTCGGCCCCTACGGCCGCCGCCACCACGCCGGCCGCCCAGGCCCAGGCGCTCGAAGACACCCTCATGGCCCACCACGACCGCGCCATGGCCCAGACCGAAAAGCTGTTTGAGCTGAAAGCCCAGCTCACGGCCGCCAAAGCGCCCGCCGCCACGGCCCCGGTAGTGGCCAAAATGCAGGCCGCCGAGCAGGGCATGATGAACTGGATGCACCACTACCAGGCCCCCGACAGCACGGCCCCCGCCAGCCAGCGCCTCACCTACCTCAAGGAGCAGCAGCAGCAATTGGCCGGCGTAGAGCGCCGCCTGCGCGGGGCCCTCGACTCGGCCCAGGCCACCTTGCACCAACTGCCCGCCGTTGGTGTTGCGCCAGCGCCGGCGGCTACTCCGTCGCCAACGAAATAAGTTGCCGGAAGCAGCGGGCGGCGGGTGTAGAGACGCATCCTTGCGTCTCA
>NZ_DASTEP010000117.1:0-66675 GCF_035709525.1 Hymenobacter sp.
CTGCGCTCGCTCGCAAGCTAAAGCTTACGGTACACCGCCATACCTCAGCCCAGGCTTTTCGCGTAAGCGCCCTATTAACCCCCACCGTATGGCACTACGCTTTCTCGCCCCGCTGGCCCTCTTAGGGCTGGCTACCACCTCTCTTTCTGCCCAAACCGCGCCGCCCGCGCACACTGTTTTTCTACTAGGCAACACTGCCCAGGGCGAGCTACCCGCCGCCCGCCTGCAAGCCCTGCGCCAGGCGCTGGCCCGCCAGACTACGCCGTTTACGGTAGTGCATTTGGGTGATATCGTGGCCAATGAAGGCCTGGCGGCCAAGAAAGACACCGCGCTCTCGCAAATTGAAAGAAGCCGGGCCGACGCGCTCATTGCCTTGGTGAAAGACTTGCCGCTGGGCAAAATCTACTTCCTGCCCGGCGACAAGGACTGGGCCAACTCGGGCCGCGACGGCCTGAAGGCCGTGCGCCGGCTGGAGAAATACATCGAAAAGCAGCTGCCCGGCCAGAATGCCTTCGTGCCCACCAACGGCTGCCCCGGCCCCGAAGTGGTGAACGTGGCCCCGCTGGTGCGGCTGGTGGCCCTGAACACGCCCTGGTTTACGCACCCCTACGACCGCCCCGAAGCGCCCGATACCGACTGCAAAACACTGACCAAGGAGGAGTTTCGGGAGCAATTGCAGGATATTCTCGACGACACCAAGGGCAAGAACGTGCTGCTGCTGGGCCACCACCCGGTAGTGACCAACGGCGTGTACGGCGGCCACGAGCCCCTGAGCCGCCACCTGAGCCCGCCCGTGCTGGGCACCCTCTACGCCGCCTACCGCCAGAATGTGGGCACCCCGCGCGACCTCGCCAGCCCCGGCTACCAGGCCCTGCGCAAAGAGCTGCTGAACACGCTGCAAAGCCATCCCGGCGCGGTATACGCCGCGGCACACGACTTCTCACTCCAGCTCACGCCTTTGCAGGGCAATTACCACCTCGTGGCCGGCAGCTTTGCCCAAAGCCAGCACGTAGGGGCCAGCAACACGGCGCTTTACAACAAAAAGGAAGACGGCTACGCCACCCTCGAATACTTTGCCGACGGCACGGTGAAAAGCCACTTCTACGCCTTTGCCGAAGGCGGCCAGCCGGCACGCGAAGCCTACGCGGGCACGCTCTTCCGCTCGCCCTGCGATGCGGATACTACCTCGCGCATTCCCGCCAACGCCTTTATCGTCAGCTGCCCCGGCGCGGCCCGCACGCCGGCCGAGCGCCGGCCCGATGCGCCGTTTCAGGCGGCCACGGTGGTAGTACCGGGGCCCGAGTACAAGGCCGGGCCGGCCAAGCGGTTTTTTATCGGGCCGCTTTACCGCACCTCTTGGCTCCAGCCGGTTAAGGTTGCTACGCTGAATCTGAAGACCGAAAAGGGCGGTTTGCGGCCCTTCGGGCGGGGCGGCGGGCGGCAGACGACCTCGCTCAAGCTCATCGCGACCGACTCGGCGGAGTACGTGTTTCGGTCGGTGGACAAGGACGTGACGACCATTCTGCCGCCCGAGCTGCGCAACTCGTTCGTGGCCCCGATTCTCAAGGACGTTACGGCTACGGCCAACCCGTATTCGGCGCTGCCCATCAGCGCGCTGCTCGACCATACCGACATTCTGCACGCCCGGCCGCGCCTGTTTCGGCTGCCTGATAACGACCAGCTGGGCCCCTACCGCCAGGACTACGCCGGTTTGCTCGGCACCCTCGAAGACCGACCCGGCGACCCCAAAGCCAACCTGCCGGGCTTCGGCAAGGCCGACGAGGTGACGCGCTCGTACAGCTTTTTCCGCAAGCTCTATAAAGACCACGCCAACCGCGTAGACGCCCAGAACCTGGCCCGCGCCCGTGCGTTCGACATGCTGGTGGCCGATTTTGGCAAGCACGAAGACAACTGGAAGTGGGCCGGCTACGACCAGGGCAAAGGCCAGGGCACCATCTACAAGCCCATTCCGCGCGACCGCGACCAGTCGTTTACCCTTTGGAACGGCCTGCTGACGTACCTCGCCAACCGCGAGTGGGCCGTGCCGAGCATCGAGGGTTTTCAAACCGAGTTTCAGGATATGAAAAGCCTGAACTGGCCGGCGCGCCACCTGGATAGGTTTCTGTTGCAAAGTCTGACCCGGCAGGATTGGCAAAATGCCGCCACCTACTTGCAGCAGCAGCTCACGCCGGCCGTGATTGACGAGGCCACCGCTACGCTGCCCGCCGAGGTGCAACCGCTTTCGGGCCAGGACATTAACCGCAAGCTCAAGGCGCGCATTCAGGCGCTGCCCCGCGCCGTGGACCGCTACTACCGGCTGCTGGCCCGGCGCGTCGACGTGGTGGGCTCTAACAAGGCCGAGATTTTCAAGGTCGAGCGCCTGGCGGGCGGCCGGGTGCGCGTGCAGGAATTTGCGCGCAAAGGCGACGCGGCCGAGCCCAGCGGCCCGGCCTTGTTCGACCGCACCTTCGAGCCCGCCGAAACCAAGGAAATCTGCCTCTATGGCCTTGATGGGCAAGATGTTTTCCAACTGACCGGGCAGGGCGGCCGGGGCAGCATCGTGGTGCGCGTGATTGGGGGCGCGGGCAAGGACGACATTGCCGACGACAGCCGCGCCGCCGGCCTGCGCCGCCTCACCAAGGTGTACGACACGCCCGGCACTACCCTGGCCGCCGGCCCCGAAACCGACGACCGCCGCAGCGCCAGCCGCACCGTGAATTTGTATGACCGCGAGGCGTTTGAGTTCAACAGCTACGCGCCGCGATTGGGTTTGTTTTACAACCGCAACGACGGCGTGGGGCTGTCGCTGGGCTTGGGCTTCGTGCGGCAGGGCTTTCGCAAGCCCGACTACAGCCACCGCTACGATTTTGCCTTGCAAACCTCCACGGGCGGGCAGTTTCAGCTGTCGGCCAGCACGCGCCACCGCCACGCCATCGGCAAGGTCGATGTGGGCGGCGAGGTGAATTACGGCAGCTACTTTCCGTTTTACAACTTCTTCGGCATCGGCAACAACTCGCAGAAAAGCGAAGACCTGTACGATGCCCGCTACTACCGCGCTCGCTACAAGGGCATTACGTTCAATGCGTTTGGCGAGCGCACGTTTTTTCAGCGCAGCGTTTTTCGGGTTGGCCCGTCCTACGAGTACTACACCGCCGACTACGCCGCCAGCAGCCAACTCGGCCAGGATTTGCGCCAGCAGCAGCCCGGCCAAGACAACCCGCGCCCGAACGCCGATTTTCAGCGCCTGGTGGGTTTGAACGCGCTATTCGACCTTGACCTGCGCAATCGCCGCGCCTTCGCCCAGCGCGGGGTGCGCCTGGTGGTGCGCCACAGCTCGTACCGGCAGCTGGCTGGCTACCAGGAGTTTTACGGCCTCACGCAGGGCTCGGCCGAGTACCTGGGCACGGCCCGGCTGGGCATCCCGGTTACGCTGGCCTTGCGCGCCGGCGGGGCCAAAAATCACGGCAACTCGGCGCACATCCCATTCTATAAGCTCACTAGCCTGGGTTTGGCCGAAAACCTGCGCGGCTACTACCGCAACCGCTTCACCGGCGACGCCAGCCTCTACTATAATACGGAGCTACGCCTAGCGCTGGGCCAGAGCAAAAACCACTTCCTACCCTTCTACTACGGCGTGTTCGGCTTCTACGACCAGGGCCGCGTGTACTACCAGGGCGCTTCGCCGGGCGGCTGGCACGCGGGCTACGGCGGCGGCATCTACCTGGCCCCAGTGGTCGAGACGATGGCCTTTTCGGTGTCGTACCAGGTGTCGGAGGAGAACACGTTGGTGCAGTTCGGGCTGGGCTTTCGGATAGACAAGTAGCCGGCCCGCGCGCCCGCTCAAACCGGGCGGCAGGCTGGGGCATTGTCCCTCGGCCTGCCGCCCGGCTTGCGTTATGCCGAGCAAGTTGGGCCGCCAATGGAAGCGCTGCTTTTCGCGGCGCTGGCATTAAATTTGTGCAGCAATTCGACCGATTATCTTTAATTAATAAAATTTATAACTTATACAATAAATAGTAGTCCCAAAAAGCATCGATTTTCGGGCTAAATAAAGCTTGCGTAATCGTAATAACTATGTAGTCAGCCTACATGAGGCTTTACTGAGCAGCTAAAAAATCAGTTTAATTCGTTATCAAATCGTGATTCATTAAAAAATCCTTTCCGGTACCGAAGCATCCTTTGCAGGTGCGCCTGGCCTCATTGGAATGTTCACAATCGCAAATGGGCTAACTGCCCGTTTCTGCTTCCTAAAAGCCCCCAAAACAGGCCTTTTCTGTAGTTTTTACGGCCTTTTTCTGTGAATACTGCTTATCATTGCGGAAATAACCCTGAAATTTTTAATGTATGAATAGAGCGCTGCGTTCTAGTTTCCTTTACCTAGCCTCGCTCGTTTTGCTGGCTTCGTGCGCCAGTAATCGCAATCTGGTTTACTTCAGTAATCTTAATTCTACGGCTACCAACGAGCAAGCTATTACCAACCGTATCGACCCGGTTATTCAGCCCGGCGACCTGCTGAGCATTACGGTTAATAGCGCCAGTCCCGAGTCGAACGTGCTCCTCAATACGGGTATTTTGCTGCCGAGCGGCAACCCGCTGCCGGCCAATGAACTCACCCGCAAAGCCAGCGAGGGCTACCTGGTCGATGACCAGGGCAACATCAAGTTTCCGGTGCTGGGGCAGGTAGCGCTGGGCGGCCTCACCCGCGAAGCCGCCATTGCCAAGCTCACCACCGAGCTGGCCAAGAACACGGTGAAGTCGCCGACGGTCAACATCAGCTACCTCAACTTTCGGGTGACGGTGCTGGGCGAGGTTACGAAGCCGTCGACCTTTACCGTTACCAACGAGCACATTACGCTGCTCGAAGCCCTGGGCATGGCCGGCGACATGACGGCTTACGGCCAGCGCGAAAAGGTGCTGGTGATTCGGGAGAAGGGCGGCAAGCGCCAGATTAAGCAGCTCGACCTCACCAGCAAAGACGTGCTCTCGTCGCCCTACTTCTACCTCCAGCAAAACGACGTAGTGTACGTGGCCCCCGACCGGGCCCGCAGCCTGCAAGCCAGCGCCCGTGCCGTCAACCTGCCCATTTATGTTTCTATCGCCTCGGTGGTGGCCATCGTTATCAGCAGCCTACTGCTGCGGCGCTAGCGGCTGCCCGCTACTGCCTTCAAACTTAGCTTTCATTATAAACCCTACGCTGGTATGCGCAACTATATAAGATACTGGTATTTCATTGTACTGGGGGCCGTGGTAGGCCTCACGGGAGCCTACCTGTACCTGCGGTACGTCGCCATTCCCAAGTACAGCATTACCAGCTCCATACTGATTCGGGAAGAGGGCCAGGCCCCCACCCTGTCGGGCCTGACTAATACCTCATCGGAAGAGTTGCTCAAGCCCAAGCAAAGCGTTGACAACGAGACGCAGCTGCTGCGCTCGCGCAGCCTGATGCTGCGCGTGGTAAACGAGCTGGCTCTCTACGCCAGCTACTACCAGCAGCCCGATAAGCCGCGCACCGAGCTCTACGACAGAGATTTGCCGGTGGCCGTGTCGCCGCTCAGCACTTTGCAGCCCACGGCTTACAAGCAGCAGGTTCGGCTGCTGCCGAAGGCCGATAGCACTTTTACCCTGCAAGAGGGCAGCACCACGGTGGGGCCCTTCCGCCTGGGGCAGCAGGTAGCGCGCCCCTACGGCACGCTGATGCTGGTGCCCACGCTCTACTACTCGACGCAGGTGGCGGCTTACCCGCAGGGCTACGTTATCGTGTTCGCCAACCCGCAGGAGGTAGCCGAAGACTTCAACCAGCTGCTCACGGTATCGTCGGCCAACAAAGATGCCAGCGTGCTCAACCTCTCGCTCATCAGCCCGGTGCCGGCCAAAGGCCGCGACATCATGAACAAGCTGCTACAAGTGTACAGCAAGGAAGCGGTAGAAGACAAAAACGAGGCGTCGGCCAGCAAGCTGGCGTTTTTGGACCGTCGCATCAAGTCGCTGGGCACCGAGCTGACGGGCGTGGAAGATGCCGTTCAAAGCTACAAGGAGTCGCAGAATATCGCCGACGTGGGCGTGCAGGTTTCCAGCAACGTAGAGCAGGCGAGCGCGTTGCAAACCAAGCTGGCCGACTGGGCCAACCAGATTCAGGTGCTGCAATCCATCGAAAACTACCTGAACTCGCAGGCAAACCAGTACCGCCTGGTGCCCAGCACCCTGGGCATTCAGGACCAAACGCTGCTGGGGCTGATTAACCAGTTCAACGGCATCCAGGTGGAGCGCGAGCGCCTGCTGCGCACCAACCAGGAAAACAACCCCCTCGTGCTCAGCACCAACGAGCAGCTGGCCACGATGCGCACCAAGATTCTGGAAAACCTGCGCAACATCAAGAACGGCCTCGTCATCACGAGCCGCAACCTGCAAAACTCGTCGGGCCAGGTGCGGGCCAAGATTAACAGCGCGCCCGTGGTGCAGCGCACCCTGCAAGCCAAGGAGCGCGAGCGCTCGCTGCGCCAGAACATCTACTTGTACCTGATGCAGAAGCGCGAAGAAGCGGCGCTGGCGTTGTCGGCCACCGTGTCCAACTCCCGCGTTATCGACCCGGCTACCGCGAGCGAGCTGCCCGTGAGCCCCAACCGCAAAATGACCTACCTGCTGGGCCTGCTGCTGGGCATGGGTTTGCCGCTGTCGCTGCTGTATGCCAAAGGGCAGATGAACACCAAGGTTGAAACCAAGGCCGAGGTTGAAGAGCTGACGACTACCCCTATTCTGGGGGAAATCGCGCGCAAGCGCGGGGGCAACACGGTAGTAGTGGCGCGCGACAACCGCAGCGCGCTGGCCGAAATGTTTGGGCTGGTGCGCGCCAACCTGAATTTTGCCACGGCGGGCCGCGAAAACAAAATCACGTTGATTACCTCTACCGTACCGGGCGAGGGCAAGTCGTTCATTTCCATCAACCTGAGCAATAGCCTGGTGGTGATGGGCAAGAAAGTAGTGCTGCTGGACCTCGACCTGCGCAAGCCCTCGCTGGCGCACGAGCTGTCCCTGCGCAACGAGCCCGGCATCACCGACTATCTGGTATCGGACCGGCTGGCCATCAGCGACATTCTGCAAACCTCGGCGAGCACGCCTGGCCTGTTTGTCATTGGCGCGGGCTCGGTGCCGCCCAACCCGGCCGAGCTACTGGCCTCGCCCAAGCTGGCGTTTTTGCTGCACGAGCTGGCCGAGCAATTCGACCATATCTTCATCGATACGCCGCCCATCGGGCTCGTGGCCGACGCGTTCAGCCTCGCGCCGCTCGCCAACTCGACCATCTGCGTGGTGCGCTACAACTACTCGCAGCGTGAGCACGTGAAGGCCATCGAGAGCCTCTACGCCAACAAGAAATTCAATAGCCTGATGCTGGTGCTCAACGACAGCCGCGCCAACGTGAGCAGCTATTACGGCTACGGGCACGACAAAGCCCAGGCCAAACGCAAGCAACAAGTCGAAGTTTAACTTTCTGGTAGCCGGGCATTTCCTGTGAATGCCCGGCCCTTTCCTATGCAGCAGCTCACGCTCCCTTCCGCTCTTTCGGTGCCTACGTCGACCGACGCCGCCAACCCCGGCGGGCTGGCCGACCTGCGCCGGGTGGCCTGGATTTGTGCCTTCTGCCAGTTTTGGGTGGCCGTGCTGTGCCTGGGTGGCTCGCAGCTGCTGGCCGACTCGCACGACTTTTCGGTGCTGTGCGGGGTAGTGGCCTGCGCGGGGTGCCTCGTGCCCATTTTGTACGCCCTGTTCAAGAAGCGCTTTTTCATCTTGTTCAGCTGCGTCAGCATCTTCAACCTGGCTCCCATCTGGTTTTTGTACCTGGAGGTGATACTGCCCGGCCACGATGCCTACGTGTACAGCCGGCCCATGCACAAGATGGAGGCCCTGTTCTGGGCCGCCGCCTTCCAGGTTTTCGCCAACCTGGTGTACGTGCTGCTGTGGCGGCCCCTCACGGCGCTTTCGATTCGCAGCTTCGCGTTTCTGGCCAAGATTAACTTGTCGGCCACTTTCTACGGGGTAGCGGCTATTCTGGCGTTTACCGTGCCGCTGCTGGCTTTTTACTACTACTACGAGTCGTTCGACATCCTGTGGACGGCCCTGACGGCCGGGCGCTCGACGGGCGGCTCGGGGGGCGGCCTGCTGGTGCAGGACTCGACCGGCAACTCCAGCTCGTTTATGCTGCCCTTCAACTGGTTGTGGCAGCTTACGCCGCTGTTCGGGGCTATTACCCTCACCTCGGCCCGCAACAAGCTGCGCCCGCTGCCCATCCTGGCCATGGCGTCGGGCATGGTGGTTATTTTCGTGTTCTTCCTGGGGGGCAGCCGCTCGACCATGATGTTCGTGGCCGCGCCGGTGCTGTTCTTTCTGTTTTACTACAATTGGGACAAGGGCGTCAAATTCTGGACTATTGCCGGCCTGCTGCTGTTTTTCATCATCGGGGTAATGGAGATGCAGGTGCGCTTTCGCGGCAACCTGCTCGAAGTGCTCGCCGACCCCGAAAAGGCGGCCCACGACCGCGGCCTGGCCTCGGCTACCACCTTCGACCCCAGCGAGTCGCACCGCGACAACAACATGTACCTGTTTTGCCTCATGGTGCAGGGCTACCCCGACCGCTACCACTACGAAGGCTTCAACGACTTCTTCGCGGTGCTGGTCAACCCCATTCCCCGCGCCATCTGGCCCGGCAAGCCCGTGCTGAACGGGGCCACCGACCTCTCGCACCAGTTTTCGTTTGTGCTCGACGGGCCGCTCTTCATGGGCACTACCAGCCTCACCTACTCCATCGTGGGCGAGGCCTACCAGGCGGGCGGCATGTGGGGCGTGTTTGTGTACGCGGTAGCCTACGCCCTCTTTATGCTGGGCCTCGATGGCATGGTGTATTACGCCGGGCAGCGCCAGGTGCTGTCGGTGGGCGTGCTGGGCATCGGGGTGTTTCTGTCTTTCTGGGGCTACCGCGCCTTTTTCGCGCTCATTGGCTTCACCTACCCACTCATTCTGCTGCTAGGACTGCTATTCATTCTCAAAAAGCTGCGCATAGTGTAAGCTGCTCCGCTAAATCAGACGTTATATGAAGATAACCTATACCGGTCCCGTTCGCTCAAGCAACTACGCTTACGCGCAGGCCCTCTACAACGTGAAGGCGCTGCACGCTTTCGTTTCGGGCTTTAGCCGGCTCAGCCCGCGCGCCAAGCTCATCAACGTGGGCGACAAGCTCAAGCGCCACGACTTCTTCCAGACCCTGTTTGTGGGCACGCTGATGATGAAGTTTCCGATGCCGATCCAGCGGGTACTGCACAGCCTGGCCAGCGCCCGCCTCGATGCCGCGTCTTACAAGTACGCCCGCGAGTCTGACGCCTTCGTGTACTACCGCACCCAGGGCTTCAACACCACCAAGCGCCTGCACCGCGAAGGCAGCCGCACGCTGTGCATCATGGAGGAAGTGAACAGCCACGCCGAATACGCCAAGGAAATTCTCTTGCCCGAGTTCGAGCGCCTGGGCCTCGACCGCTCGTACGACGACGAAATCGACTTCGACCAGCGCTTGCTGGCTTATAAGGAGGCCGATTATATTCTCTGCCCGTCCGACTTCGTGGTCAATTCATTTATCGAGAAAGGCTTTCCGGCCGACAAGCTACTCAAAGTCAATTTCGGCTTCCCGCCGATTGAGGTCGAAACGACTTCTGCCGACAAGTACCAGTCGGGGGCCCCGTTCCGGGTGCTCTACGTGGGCCAGATTAGCTACCGCAAGGGCCTGCGCTACGCCATCGATGCCTTCAACCGCCTCGACCACCCCAACAAGGAATTCATCATCGTAGGCCCCCACACCGTGGTTACGGGGCTTGAGAAAACGACGATTCCGGCCGAGGTGAAGTTTACGGGCGTGCTCAAGGGCGAAGACCTCAAAAACCAGTACCGCCAGGCCAGCTGCTTTATCTTGCCGAGCCTCGAAGAAGGCCTGGCGCTGGTGCAGGGCGAGGCCCTCTCGTTTGGCCTGCCCCTGCTCATTACCACCAACACCGGCGGGGCCGACCTCATTACGGACGGCGTGGAAGGCTTTATCGTGGCGCCCTGCGACACGGATGCGCTCTACGACCGCCTCAAGCAAATGGCCGACGACCCGGCCCTGCTGGCCCGCATGTCGGTAGAGGCTACTGCCACGGCGCGCCGCCTCGGCAGCTGGGACAAGGCCGCCGACAAGCTGGTGGCGCAGGTAGCCGAATTAATCGCCGCCCGGCAGCCCGTAGCCGCCAAGCACTAACCCGCTCTTTCCGAATGGCTTCTTTGCTTCGTATGGCTTAGCCAATAGCTGTGGCCAGCTTGTCTTTGCCCGGTCCAGTTTTGGCTGGCTAAAGACACATCGGGTATATTTCGCGCTTACCTATTTCGCGCTAGCGCTATTGTATGCCTAAGAAAATTCTCTTGCTATGGTCACCGCTGGCCGACTACTCGGTGGCCTGCCTGCGGCAATTGGCGCAAAAGCCCGACCTGGAACTCTACCTGGTGTACCAGGCGGCGGAAGCGCTGGCTCCCTACGAGGATTTGGACGTGTCCTTCTGCCGCCGAAACTTTGTGCAAACGGCCGACAACGGCGAGGAAATCGCGCAGTTTTGCTACCAGCTGCGGCCCGATACCATCATCATGGCCTCCTGGAACCACGCCTTGTACATGCGCATCAGCCGCAAGTGCCGCCAGCAGGGCACCTACGTCGTGTCGGTATTTGACCGGCAGTGGCTGAGCACGCCCAAGCAGTGGCTGGGCGTGTTTACGTCGGCTATCTATCTGAAACCCTGCATTGATAACTTCTTTGTATCGGGCGACCGGCAGGCGGCCTTTGCGCGGCGGCTCGGCTATCCCAACCCCTACATGGGCTACAACTGCGCCAATACCGACCGCTTCGAAGGCTTGCCGGCCAGCCCGGAAAAGAACTTCATCTTTGTCGGCCGGCTGGTGGCCTACAAGGGGGTGCAGGCGCTGCTGCACGCCTACGCGGCCTACCGCGCCACTACCGCCGAGCCCTGGGGCCTGCTCATCTGCGGCAAGGGCGAGCTGGAAAGCTACTGCGCCAGCCAGCCCGGCGTGCGTTTGCTGGGCTTTGCCCAGCCGCAGCAGCTGCCGGCGTATCTGGCGCAGGCTACCTGCCTGGTGCTGCCTAGCTCGTTTGAGCCCTGGGGCCTGGTGGTGCACGAGGCCACGGCGGCCGGCCTGGCGGTTATCGCCTCGCACCAGGTGGGCGCTACTACCTACTATGTGCGCGATGGCCAGAATGGCTACATCGTGAACCCCGACGAGGCTTCGCTGCTGCGCGCGATGCGCCTGGTAGCCGCCGCCACCGACGAGCAGCTGGCCGCCATGCGCGCGACCAGCCAGCAGCTGGCCTCGCTCTGGACCCTGCAAAAGTGGGCCGACTACGTTCACCACCACTGCCTGCCCGCCGCCGCTTAACCTATCCCGGCGGCCTTACGTCGCTTTTTTCTGCTTTAGTTTTTGCTTTATCTATGCACAATGAGGATACCTTCGTAGGCCCTTCTTTTTCGCTGCGCAACCGCCTGAGCCGCTTGCTGTGGGGGGTAGCGTCGCTGCTGGTTTTTCGGTTTTCGCCCCGGCCGCTGCACGGCTGGCGCTCGTGGGTGCTTCGCTGCTTTGGGGCCAAGGTGGGCAAGGGCGTGCACGTGTACCCCGGGGTTAAGATATGGGCCCCCTGGAACCTGGAGCTGGCCGACGAGTGCGGCATTGCCGACGGCGTAACGCTGTATTCGCAAGGAAAAATTATCGTGGGCAAGCGCGCCGTTATTTCGCAGGGCTCGCACCTAGTCACGGGCACGCACGACTACACGCACCCCGGCTTTCCGCTGGTTACCAGCCCCATCGTTATCGGCGACCACGTCTGGATTACGGCCGAGGCCTTCATTCACCCCGGCGTTACCATCGAGGAAGGGTGCATTATCGGGGCACGCTCGGTCGTGACCAAAAGCATGCCCGCCTGGACCGTTTGCGCCGGGCACCCCTGCCGGCCCCTCAAGCCCCGCGAGCAATTCAGCAAAGCCTAGCCCCCGGCCGGGAACTTCTTTCACTATCAGCCAGCTCCTCCCCCACCTATCCCGCCCACGCGCAGCGGGAGTACGGACCTATGACACAGCATCTAAGCGAAAAGCTAAAGCTCCTTTCAGCGGTAGCCATTCTATTAGTATTGTATATCCACTCTGGCTTTCACGACGATGAGATAGCTGGCATGGCGGCCAACCACTACACGCAGGAGGTGGTGTCTACGCTGCTGGGCCGGTGCGCCGTGCCGCTTTTCTACGCGATGTCGGGGTACCTGTTTTTTCTTAAAACGCCCCGGGGCCTGGCCTCCATCCCCGAAAAAATTCAGAAGCGCCTGCACACGCTGCTGATTCCATACGTGCTTACGGCGCTGTTCTACGTGGCCTTTCTGGTTGTTGTCAACAGCATTCCGGCGCTCAGTAAGTTCATCAACAGCAGCATTTTGCCTACCCTGCACCAAAGCTGGCCCCGGGTGCTGGCCGCTATTTTCTACGATGCGGGCAACGGCTCGCCGCTGGCCTTTCACCTGTGGTTTGTACGCGACCTGCTTTTCGTGGTGCTGCTTTCGCCGCTGTTGTACGTGCTGCTGCGGTACCTGGGCTGGGGATGGGTGCTGCTGGCTTTCGTAGCGGCCTTCGCCGAGCTGCCCTACCTGCCAGTCGTCGCCTTATTTTGGTTTAGCCTGGGCGGCGCCCTCACCAAGTACCCGGTGGCCGTGGCGCACCCCCGGCTGGGGCTCGCCCTGCTGGGCGCGTTCCTGCTGGTGTCAGCCGCTCAATTGCTCACGCCCGAGCTAGCGCTCTGGAAGCCGGCCCGGATTCCGATTATTCTGCTCGGGGTCAGCGCCATCTGGCTGGCCTACGATGCCTTGGTGCCCGCCGGGTTTTCGCTGCGGCGGCACGCCTGGCTGGATGCCGCGTGCAATTTCACCTTCTTCGTTTACTTGTTTCACGAGCCCGCGCTAAACGTGGTGCGCAAGCTGCTGGTAGTGGCTACCGGCAAAAACTCGCCGGGCTACCTGCTCTCCTACCTGCTGTCGCCCTGGCTGTTTATGGCGCTGGCTACCGTGGTGGGCATCTACCTCAGAAAACTGGTTCCCAGGCTTTACGCGGTGGTAGTAGGCGGCCGCTGATTCGTTCATTTCCTTCCGAGAGCCCGCACGGCGGCCCACTTTCTTACTTTATGATATCGGTTTTAATTCTTACCAAAAACGAGGAACAAGACTTGCCCTCCTGCCTGGCGTCGGTAAAATGGTCGGATGACGTTCACGTATTCGACTCGTTTAGCACGGATAAAACCGTCGAGCTGGCCCGGGCGGCCGGGGCCCACGTCACGCAGCGGCGCTTCGATGGCTACGCCTCGCAGCGCAACGCCGGCCTGCGCGAGGTAGCCTACAAAAACCCGTGGATATTGATTCTGGACGCCGATGAGCAGATACCGGCCGGGGCCGAAGTGCAGCTGCTGGCCGAGATAAACCAGGCCCCCGCCGCCGTGAGCGCCCTGCGCCTGCGCCGCCGCGACTACCTCTACGACACCTGGCTCAAGCACGCGCAGATTTCGCCGTTCTACATCCGGCTGGTGCGGCAGGGCAAAGCCCACTACCACCGCGAAATCAACGAGGTGCTGCTCGTGGACGGTGAAATCGCCGACTCGAAAGTGCTGTTCAATCACTACCCATTTTCCAAGGGCATCACGCACTGGGTTGCCAAGCACAACCAGTACTCCACGATGGAGGCCCAGCGCTGGCTGGAAGAGCACCAGCAGAACATCGACTTTAGCTTGCGCGACGCGCTGTTTCACAAGGATTTCAGTCACCGGCGCTACCACCAGAAGGGCTTGTTTTACAAGCTACCCGGCCGCCCCCTCATCAAGTGGCTGTACATGGTAGTGGGCCGGCGCGCCTTCCTGGATGGCTACGCGGGGTTCACATATGCCACGCTTCAGGCTATCTACGAGTACTTTATCGTCTTGAAAACCGACGAGCTGCTGCGCAACAAGCCGCGCTAGCGGGCCGGCCAGCCGGCCGGGCTTCACCTACCGCCCAGTGGGGCGCGCGTACTTTTGAGCTTAAATTATCAAGGGGGTAGCCCAGGCCGCCGGCCGCCCATGCGCGGCCGGCGCTTGCCTGCCCGGGCTTTTCCTGCCAGTTCCAGTTTTGCTGATGAATGCTTCGTTTAAAAACATCTTTAAGGCATCGGGAGCAGCTTCGCTGGGCCAGATTCTAAACATCCTCAACCAGCTGGCGCTGGTGCCCTTGTATATCAAGGTCTGGGGGCCACCGCTCTACGGCGAGTGGCTGATACTGAGCGCGGCACCGTCGGTGATTGCCATGGCGGGCGACTTTGGCTTTGGCACGGTGGCCGCCAACGAGATGAACATCGCCGTGGCCCGCAACGACCAGGATTACGCGCTGAAAGTCTTTCAAAACAACTGGCTGGTCATTAGTGCCTTCTCACTGCTGTTTCTCGTAGTGGCCGGCATCGGGCTGGCCGTGCTGCCCGTCAGCACCAGCCTGAACCTGCACCTGATAGCTGACCAGGATGCCAAGCTCATCATTGCCCTGTTTTTGTTTACCATCCTGCTTTCGCAGCAAAACGTGCTGCTGATGGCGGCGCTCCGCTGCGACGGCAACTACGTGGCGGGCCTGCTGGTGGGCAATATTGGCCGGCTGGTCGAGCTGGTGCTGGTGGCCGTGCTGCTCTTTGCCTACCACGCCGCCCCGCTCACGCTGGTTATCACGCTCACCATCACCGGCATCCTGACCACGCTCACCAACTGGATACTGGTGCGCACCCGCAGCCCCTGGATTAAGCACGGCACCCGGCACTTCTCGATGGACATCATCAAGGCGCAGACGCCGGTGGCGCTGTCCTTTTTGTCGTTCCCCATCACGCAGGCGTTTTCCATCCAGGGCACCGTTATTCTGGTCGGCTACCTGCTCAACCCCGCCGCGGTCGTAATTCTGACTACCACCCGCACGTTTATGAACGTGATTAAGCAGGTAGTGGCCGTGGTAAACTCCTCCATCTGGCCCGAAATGACGACGGCCTTCGGCCAGAACGATTCGGCTAAGTTTCAGAATATCTTTATCCGGGCCGTGCAGGCGGTAGCGCTTATCGTGCTCAGCTTCAACGTTTCGATGTGGCTTATCGGCAAGCCCATCTACTTGTTCTGGACCAAGCACAAGCTGGAGTTCAACAGCGCGTTTTTCTACCCGTTTGCCATCGTCACCTCCATCAGCGCGCTGTGGAGCATCTTCGGCATGGTGCAAAACGCCACCAACAACACCCGCAAATTTGCCATTTACAACCTGTGCAGCCTGGCTATTCTGCTGCTGGGCATCACCTTCACCAGCCGGCCGTTTGGCTTGCAGGGCGTGCTGTGCACCATGTTCGTCGCCGAAAGCTTTATGCTAATCTTCGTCATGCGCACCTCGCTGCAAATCCTCGACGGGCCTTCGCTGGCGGGATTCTTCCGGCTGCGCCGCCGCAGCGTGGCGGTCGAGTAGTCGTAGCGCCCGCGCCCGAAAAAGCCCCTCCCACGTTGCTTTCTTGCAAAGTGGGAGGGGCTTTTTCGGGCGCGGGCGCTACGGCCGTTTAATCTACTACGGTAGCGGCGATGTCGTTTTCCTGCTCTATTTCCTCGTCCATAATCACGTCGCCCTGGCCGAAGGAATCGGCTCCTTCTTCGACCAGCGTTGGCATGGTAGCCGCTGCTGCCGCCGTGGCCTCGGCGGCGGCCAAGCGCTGGCGCTGGGCGGCTTGCTCGTGCAGCAGCGCCAGCAGGCCCTCGGGCGTGGCGTTGGCGAGCTGCGCGTCGTCGGGGCGGCGGTAGAAATCGCGGTGGATATTCACGGCTGCCTCGCCGGCCGCGGGCTGCTGCCGGATGTAAGCCCCATCCTCGCGCATCACGTAGCTGTTCTGGTTGTCGAGCAGGTTGAGCTGCAAGATGTGGATGGCTTCGCGCCGCAGCTGGGGGTTCTGAATCAGGAAGATAGCCTCGATGCGACGGTCGAAGGAACGCACCATCGCATCGGCCGAGCCGGCGTAGAGGCGCGCCTCGCCGTTGTGGTGGAAGTAGAACAGGCGGGCGTGCTCCAGGTACTCGCCCACGATGCTGCGCACCTCGATGTTCTCGCTCAAACCCGGCCGGCCCGGCCGCAGGCAGCAAATGCCCCGCACAATGCACCGAATGGGCACGCCAGCCTTGCTAGCCTTGTAAAACTCGTCAATCAACTCCCGGTCCTCTAGCGAGTTCATCTTCATCACGATGCCGCTAGGCAGGCCTTTTTTGGCGTTTTTGGCCTCCTCCCGTACCAAGTGGATGAGCTGCTGCCGCATGTCCTTGGGCGCGGTGATGAGGTACTCGTAGTCGTCGGGCTGCGAATGGCCGGTGATTACATTGAAGAACTCCGACACGTCGTGGCCATACGTGTCGTTGGTCGTCAGCATGCTCAGGTCGGTGTAGAGGCGCGAGGTTTGCTCGTTGTAGTTGCCCGAGCCGATGTGCACGTAGCGCGTCACCTTCTCCCCTTCCTTCCGGATAATCATCATCATCTTGGTGTGAGTCTTGTACTTACCCACGCCGTAGATGACGAAGCAGCCGGCCTTTTCGAGCCGCGCGCCCTCCCGGATGTTACGCTCCTCATCGAAGCGCGCCTTCACCTCAAACAGCACCGAGACGTGCTTGCCGTTTTCGGCGGCTTTGAGCAGCGCGGCGGTCACGCGCGAGTCTTCGGCCAGACGGTAAATCGTTTGCTTGATGCCCAGCACCTGCGGGTCTTCGGCGGCGCGCTCGAGCAGACGTACCACTGGCTCGATGCTGTTGTAGGGGTGGTGCAGCAGCACGTCGTGGTGCTTGAGGTACTCAAACAGGTTTTCGTCGGCCCCGTCGGGCAAACTCAGCGGCGCTACCGGCGAGGGCTGCTTGGCCCCCTTGCCCCGGAAGCTCGGGTAGCGCAGAATCTGGTTAAGCCCCTTTAAATCAAGCAGCCCCGGAATCACGAAGATGTTACCGTTGTCGATGTTCCAGCGCTCGCGCAGGATGTTCATGAGGTAGGGCGAGGCGTCGGGCTCGACCTCCACGCGCACCACGCGGCCGCGCTTGCGGGTTTTCAGGCCCGCCTGAATCTCCTTGATGAAGTTGGTGTCGATATCCTCCGATTCTTCCAGCGTGAAGTCGCCGTTGCGCGTAATGCGCAACAAATCAGCCGATACTATCTCCACGTTGCGAAACAGCTTGTGCAGGTTTTCGCGCACGATTTCCTCGATGGGCACGAACACTACCCGGTCTTTGCGCGTGATTTCGAAGAAGCGCGTCAGGTTTTGCGGAATCTGCACGAAGGTGAGACGCTCTTGCCCTTTTTCCATGTCGGGCACCGAGGCGGGGGCCATGCTGCCAACCTCGGCCGTACTCAGGCCCCGCGTCACGACGCCGAAGGTCAGCACCTGGTTCATGATGAGCGGAAAGCCGTGGTACGAGTCGTAGACCATCGGCGTGAGCAGCGGAAAAACCGTGTTTTTGAAGTAGCCTTCCACCTTTTTCAGCTCTACCTCCGTCAGCTCGGGCATGCGCCGGATGCTGAAGCCCTGCTTCTCAAACTGCGGCTTCAGCTCGTTCAAATACATCAGCGACTGGTCGTTGACGAAGCGGTGCGCGAAGTCGAGCAGCTTGCGCCGAAACGGCAGCTCGCGCAGCCCCGAGTAGTCGATGCGCTCCTTGCCGTAGTCGAGGTAGTTGTAGAGCGAGCCCACCCGAATCATGAAAAACTCGTCGAGGTTCGAGCTCGTGATGCTCATAAACCGCAGCCTATCGAACAGCGAGCGGCTGGTGTCCTTGGCCTGGTCGAGCACCCGGTAGTTGAAGCGCAGCCAGCTGAGGTCGCGGCTGATGTACTTGCTTTTGCGGATAAGGTCGGCAGATTTAAATAATTTCATGACCGCAGATTCAAACGGATTTGTAGGATTTAACGGATACGCCCGCTGCGCGGGCTGGCTATACAGCCAAGTTCCAGCTTGGTGCGGCGCTTGGCGAGTCTGTAACGCTAAGCTCCAGCTTGGCGCTACGTCAGGCGAGCAAACGCAGCGCTAAGCTCCGATTTGGCATAACACCGGCTTGCGCCTGCAAAGTAACGGGCAGGCGGGCGCCGGGCTAGGGCTTTTATATTATTAAATACGCTACGGACGCCAAAACGACACAGTTTGGCGCGGTGGGTTGCCACCTTTGGCCCGCTCCTCTTGCTTTGCCATGCGCGCCCCCGCCTTCTCCCCGCCCCTGCTGGCCGACATCCTGCTCCACGAGTGGGAAGACTACACGTTTCCGCCCCACACGGCCGCCTACGCGGCGGCCCGGCCGCTGGCCGTGGCAGCGCTCGCGGCGGCGCTAAGCCAGGTAGCCTACCGCCGCCCCGGCGACCTGGCCCTCGACCTCGAAGACATCCGCGCTACCCTGCGGCGGGCGCGCAGCTTCGGCCTCGGCTGCGCCACCGATGCGGGCCCCGGCCGGGCCACGCGCCTGGTGCCCGCCGCCGTGGCGGCATGCCAGCGGGCGCACCTCGGCCCGCCCCCCGCCGGGCCGCCCGTGGTGGCGCTACTCGCCCTGGCCAGCCACCCCGCCGCCGAGCTGGAAATGGACGAGCTCTCCAAAATCGTGGAAACCCTGCAAGCCACCCTCGGCCCCGACGTGGAAATCACCTTCTGGCACGGCGGCGAGGCGGTGCTGCCGCAGGCTGCCGTGCAGCTCTGGCTGCTGCTGGGGTATGCAGCATGACGTTTCCCCAAACTCGCGTAAGTGCGGGCTGCCGGCTTTTCGCCGGCTGTCCGCTCATCGTTGCAAAGCTCGTTGCACGACAAGCGGACAGCCGACAGCCCGCACGCTCAAACGTTTCTAAATATATTGCACCTCACCCTTACTTATTTCATCAAAAAGCATGAGAACAATCTGGCTACACCGCATCAAACATCATCTTGAAGTTTCATTAGGACTTCTCAAACAAGGCCAACTCACTATTGGCTTTTCTGATTTTGCCAACGAGGAGTTTCTTCGTGAACTAGATTCTAGCGGATGGGAAGCGCTGGAAGATGCTTTTGCTTCAGAGTGGGGGGAAGACAGCAGAAAAGCTCGTATTAGATATAATCTCTGGCGTTTTGTACAGGAGATGAAGCAAGGCGATTGGGTAGTAGTACCGCAATGGGAAGAATTTTCAATCTATAAAATCATTGGTGAATCTTCTCAACCAATCGGAAGTCTTCCGCATGATAACCTCACCGATTGGCACAATAACCCAGTTAGTATGCGTAATGGATTTCTTCACCGAGAAAATGGCGAGCTGATTGATTTAGGATTTTTTTGGCAAGTAAAACCGATTGCCACCAATCTTGCACGCTACGACTATGCAGATGCAGCACTTACAGCGCGCATGAAAATATATAGCACTAATGCTAATATTTCTGATTTGCGCGAAAATGTTCAGAAAGCACTCGACAGCTTTGCCGCAAACAGCCCCCTGAACTTACACCTGCAACTCATGGAGTCAATGGTGCCCCAGGTACTAGCTACACTACGTCAGGAGTTGAATCCCGACAAAATGGAGCGGCTAGTAAAGTGGTACTTTCAACGAATCGGGGCTGCACAGGTAGCTATCCCTGCTAAAAACGCTTCTGGGAAAGTAGGTGACGCTGATGTCATAGCCACTTTTGAGGCTATCAAGACCATTATTTATGTGCAAGTAAAATTTCACAGGGATGAAACATGTGATTGGGCTTTAGAGCAAATAGATAACTACGCTAAAGACCGTGAATTAGCAGATACTGATAACGGGTATTCGCATATCAGTTGGGTAATTTCTACTTGTGATAATTACTCGGCCGATAGTCTTATTATTTCCAAAGAGAAAAAGATAAAGCTTTTCGACGGTCAAACATTTACCAAGATGTTACTAGAGGCTGGCATGACCGGAATCGACAAAGCTTTTGAGTAAAACGCAGTTGTTGTTTAAAGTTGTTTAGTTAACCCCATGCCCGCCCACCTTCACCTTCTTCGCCAGTTTCACTTGGTGCAGCGGCTGCAAGCGGTGCGGGGGCGGGCCTTGCCGTTTGCCGAGCTGCGGCGCTACCTGCTCGAACACCCCAGCCTGGGCGACTACGGCGGCGGCTACGAGCTGCGCACGTTTCAGCGCGACGTGCGCGAGGTGGTCGACCTGTTCGGCATCAGCATCAAGAGCCGCCGGGGGCAGGGCTACTACATCGCCGAAACCGAACAGCTGCCGCCCGGCTGACCGCAGCTGTTCGCAGCCGTTGAACTACAGGCGTTTCTGCGGCTGCCGGCGGCGCTGGCCCCGTTTGTGCAGCCCGAAACGCGGCGGCCATTGGGCCTTGAGCACCTGCGGCCACTGCTGCGGGCGGTGCAGGCCCGGCGCGTGGTCGATTTCACGTACCAGAAGTTTTGGGACGACGCACCGGGGCATCGCACCGTGGAGCCGCTGCTGCTCAAGGAGTTTCGGGGGCGCTGGTACGTGCTGGGCGCGATGGCCGTGGGCCGGCGGCGCGGGAAGCTCACCTGCTTCGGCCTCGACCGCATCAGCGGCCTCGTGGTGTCGGAGCGGGCGTTCATCCCGCCGCTCGGCTTCGATGCGGCCACCTACTACGCGCACGCCTTCGGCATCATCCGGCCCGAGGCAGCGGCGGTGCCCCAGGAGGTAGTGCTGCGCTTCCGGCCCGAGCAGGGGCGCTACGCGCTGAGCTACCCGCTGCACGCCTCCCAGCGGCTGGTGCGGCAAAACGCCGATGAAATCGTGCTCACCCTCACCGTATTCGACACCCACGACCTGCGCATGGAGCTCCTCAGCTACGGCCCCGAGGTGGCCGTGCTGGCCCCGCCCACCCTGCGCGACTGGCTGCAAGGGCAGCACGCCGAGGCGGGGGCCTTATAGTCCGTAGCGCCGTAAAACAAGAAACCCCAGCCGCTTGAGCGGCTGGGGTTTCTTGTTTTATGCAAAACTAGCGAGCTATGCTACACCTTGAAATACGTTGGCCCATTCCAGTTGCAACTCGGGTAGCGTGTGGCTGCGTATCGGGCCTATCTCGTCGTATACGCCAGTAGGCTGGTATTCGCCATTATGCAATACAAACGTGGTTATACTCTGCTCGCCGGGAAATACAATCCAATACTCCGCCACGCCGTTCTCGGCATAGAGTTCAAACTTGGTTTTGGTATCGTACACCGCCGTGCGGGGCGAGATAATTTCAATAACCCATTCGGGTGCCCCCAGGCAGCCACGCTTATCAATTTTGGTTGGGTCGCAGATAACACATAAGTCAGGCTGCACCACCGTGCGTATCTGGTCGTCGCCATTACCCGTACTGCGCCAGAGCCGTACATCAAAAGGCGCGGCAAATACCTGGCAGGTTTTACCGACCAAGAAATTGTCTATCAGGCGACTAAAATTCATGGAGCACCGCTGATGTACGGTCACTGGCCCCGACATTTTGCGAACGACATGCCCGCGCACCAATTCCACCAAATCGGTGAATTTCCAACTCAGGTAATCGGCGTAGGTGTACGACTTGCTCAGGTCAAGCTGCGAGATATCGGTGATGACTTCCATGAGAATTGCCTGTGAATTAACGCCTAGCGGCGGCCCATGCCGGGCATTCCGCCGCCCTTCATGCCGCCCATCATCTTGGCCATCTGGGCCATGCCGCCTTTGGTCTGGCTCATCTTGTTCATGGTGCGCATCATTTTGCGCATGTCCTCAAACTGCTTCATCAGCGCGTTTACCTGCTGAATATCAGTACCCGAGCCCGCCGCGAGGCGGCGGCGGCGCGAGCCGTTGATGATGTCGGGCTGGGCGCGCTCCTGCTTGGTCATCGAGCGGATGATGCTTTCCACGGGCTTGAAGGCGTCGTCGTCAATCTCCACATCCTTCATCATCTTCGACGCGCCGGGAATCATGCCCACCAGGTCTTTCAGGTTGCCCATCTTCTTGATTTGCTCGAGCTGGCCCAGGAAATCGTTGAAGTCGAACTGGTTTTTGCGAATCTTGGCGTTGATGCGCTTGGCCTCGTCCTCGTCGAACTGCTGCTGGGCGCGCTCTACCAGCGAAATCACGTCGCCCATGCCCAGGATGCGCTGGGCCATGCGGTCGGGGTAGAAGAGGTCGAGCGCCTCCATTTTCTCGCCCGTCGAGATGAACTTGATGGGCTTCTCCACCACCGCCCGAATCGAGAGGGCCGCCCCGCCGCGGCTGTCGCCGTCGAGCTTGGTGAGCACCACACCGTCGAAGTTGAGGCGGTCGTTGAAGGTTTTCGCCGTATTCACCGCGTCCTGGCCGGTCATCGAGTCCACCACAAACAGCGTTTCGCTGGGGTTGATGGCGCGTTTCACGGCTTCGATTTCGCGCATCATCTGCTCGTCCACGGCCAGGCGGCCGGCGGTGTCGATGATGACTACTTTCTTGTTGTTTTGCTTGGCGTAGGCGATGGCCTTCTGCGAAATCTCGACCGGATTCTTGTTTTCCGGCTCCGAGTACACCTCTACCCCGATTTGCTCGCCCAGCACCTTCAGCTGGTCGATAGCGGCCGGGCGGTACACGTCGCAAGCTACCAGCAACACGTTGCGGTTCTGCTTCTTAATGAAGCTGGCGAGCTTGCCGGCAAAGGTCGTTTTGCCCGAGCCTTGCAGGCCTGAGAGCAGCACCACGGCCGGGTCGCCCTTGATGGTGATGTCCTTCTTTTCGCCGCCCATGAGCAGGGTCAGCTCATCGTACACGATTTTGACCATGAGCTGGCCCGGCGACACCGTCGTGAGCACGTCGCGGCCCATGGCCTCATCCTTAATCTTATCGGTTACTTCTTTGGCGACCTTGTAGTTAACGTCGGCATCAACGAGCGCCCGCCGGATTTCCTTGATGGTGGCGGCTACGTTGATTTCGGAAATGGAGCCCTGCCCTTTGAGGGTCTTGAAGGCTTTGTCGAGCTTGGAGGAGAGGTTATCGAACATAAGTAGAGAGTAGTAGCAAGTTTAGGAAGCGCGGCGCATTTGCTCTTCAAGCGCCAACACGCGGCGGTGCAGCTCGGCATTGGTCGGCTCTTCGGCTTCGAGCTGGCGCAGGCGCGTCTGCTGGCTGGTATTTTCTTCGGTAAGCCGGCCGGTTTGGTCGAAGGTGGCACTGAGGCGGCGGTTAGTCACCTGCGCTTCCGCTTTGATGTCGCGAATATCTTCTTTCACCTCGCGCACTTCTTCCGTCAAGTGGTCAACGCGCCCAGTGAGCGCGTCAAACTTGTCTTCCATACGCACGAAGCCATTCAGCATGGTTTCGTTTAGCTGCGTAAACCGTTTTTCAAAGGTTTCGCTCAGACGGTCAGTGGCCTTTATCTGGTCAGCCATCAGCGCTAGCAATTCGGTGGCTTGCTCGTTAGTCATGGGAGAAGTACGCGTGTGGGAAGCGCCAAAGTTACGACAAGCCTAGCCGTGCCGGGCGCGTAGTTTTGCCAACAAAAACCAGCTATCCAACGTGCCCCATTCCGCTCCGCTCCGCCTGCTCGTCCTCACCTACTACTGGCCGCCCTCGGGCGGGGCCGGCGTGCAGCGCTGCCTGAAATGGGTGAAATACCTGCCCGAGCTGGGCGTAGAGCCCACCGTGATAACCGTGGACCCCGACCAGGCCAGCTACCCCGTGCGCGATGAAAGCCTGCTGCGCGAGGTGCCGCCCGGCGTGCGCGTCATCCGCACGGCCACGCTGGAGCCGTTCGAGTCGTACCAGAAGCTGACCGGCCGCGCCGTGCCGCACGGCGGCTTTGCCAACGAGGGCAAGCCCAGCGCTGTGCAGCAGGCCATGCGCTTTGTGCGGGGCAATTTCTTTTTGCCCGACCCGCGCCGGGGCTGGAACCGCTACGCGCTGGCGGCGGTAGACAAGCTGCTGGCGGCCGGCGAGAAGTTCGACGCCGTGCTCACGTCATCGCCGCCGCACTCCACCCAACTCATTGGCCTGGAGATTCAAAAGAAGTACGGCCTGCGCTGGCTCGCCGACCTGCGCGACCCCTGGACCGACATTTACTACACCAAAGACCTGCACCGCACGCCGCCCGCCGCCTGGCTCGACGCGCGCTACGAGCGCCAGGTGTTAACGAAAGCCGACGCCGTGCTCGTCACCAGCCCCGAAACCGAGCGCCTCTTCCGCCGCAAGCTACCCGACCTCGCCAAGGGCAAGATAGTAGTGCTGCCCAATGGCTACGACGAGCCTGATTTTCAGCAACCCTCGGCCCCACCGGCCGACTGCCTGCGCGTTACGCACGCGGGCACCATCTCGGCGCGCTATCGCATTGAGAACTTGTTAAAAGCCATTGCCGAGACGCAGCAGCGCTACCCGCAGGTGCCGTGGCGGCTGCGCTTCGTGGGGCAGGTCGATGCGGGCGTGCGGGCGCAGGTAGCGGCGGCCGGGCTGGGCGAGGCTACCGAATTTCTGCCCTTCGTGCCGCACCAGCAGTCGGTGGCTTATCTCCTAACCAGCAGCGCGTTGCTGATGGCCATTCCCGACGTGGCGCTGAACCGGGGCATTTTGCCGGGTAAGGTTTTCGAGTACCTTGCCGCCCGCAAGCCCGTGCTGTGCGTAGGCCCGGCTGGCTCGGATGCTGATAATGTGCTGCGCGAAGCCGGGGCCGGCCAGACGCTGCCTTATGATGACTATGCCCTGATGCTGAGCAGCCTGGCGCAACTGGCGCAGCAGTGGCAACAAAGCCCCAACCTTGACCTGACTGATACCACGCCCGCGCACTACTCGCGGCGCGGGCAGGCGGCTCAGCTGGCTGAGCTGGTGCGGGCGCTGAGCCGGGTGTAGCGTAAGCTTTAGCTTGCGAGCGAGCGCAGCGAGCAGCCGCGCTGGCGAACGTCAGCTAGCGTAGATGCTCGCTGCGCTCGCTCGCTAAAGCTTACGCTACACTGTATTTTTGTGGTTTCCCCTTAGACTATCTCAATGGCCCTCGACCTCAACGGCAAGTCGCTGCTCATTACGGGCGGCACCGGCTCCTTCGGCAAGCAGTTTGTACGCACCGTTTTCAAGCAATTTCCGCAGGTGCGGCGGGTTATCGTGTTCTCGCGCGATGAGCTGAAACAGTACGAGATGAGCCAGGAGTTTCCGCACAGCCAGTACCCGGCCATCCGGTTTTTTATCGGTGATGTGCGCGACGCCCAGCGCCTGCAACGCGCCTGCGAGGGCGTGGACATCATCGTCCACGCCGCCGCCCTCAAGCAGGTGCCCGCCGCCGAGTACAACCCGATGGAGTGCATCAAAACCAACATTTTCGGGGCCGAAAACGTGATAAACGCCGCCCTCGACTGCGGCGTGAAAGACGTAGTAGCCCTGAGTACCGACAAGGCCGCTGCCCCCATCAACCTCTACGGCGCCACCAAGCTGTGCTCTGACAAGCTCTTCGTGGCGGCCAACAACATGAAGGGTTCTAGGGATTTGCGCCTCTCGGTAGTGCGCTACGGCAACGTCATCGGCTCGCGCGGCTCGGTAGTGCCGTTCTTTTTGCAACAGCGCAGCACGGGCGTGCTCCCCATCACGCACCCCGACATGACGCGCTTCAACATCTCGCTCGAAGAAGGCGTGGACCTCGTGCTCTACGCGCTGGAACACGCCTGGGGCGGCGAGATTTTCGTGCCCAAAATCCCGTCTTACAAAATCACCGAAGTAGCCCGCGCTATCGGCCCCGACTGCGAGCAGAAGATAGTCGGCATCCGCCCCGGCGAAAAGCTGCACGAGGAAATGATAACCCAGACCGACGCCCTGAGCACGGTGGAACTCGCTCGCTACTACGTTATTGTGCCCGCCACGCCGCTGTGGGATGTCGATAAGTTCATCCAGCATTTCGACGGCCGGCGCGTGCCCGAAAACTTCCACTACGACTCGGCCAATAATACCGAGTGGCTGTCGGCCGAGCAGATTCGGGAGGAAATCCGGCTGCACGTCGATGCCAGCTTTGCAGGGTAACTCCGTGTAGTATAAGCTTTAGCTTGTGGACGTGCAGGGCTAACCCGCTAAACGCATCACAAGCTAAAGCTTATGCTACATTAGCCTGGTTTTTGGGTGTACTTTTACCGCGCCGGCACGTGCTGGCGTTGTTATTTCCCACCCTCACCGTTACCCCATGAAAGTTACCGTAGTTGGGGCTGGCAACGTGGGCGCTACCTGCGCCGACGTGCTCGCTACCCGTGAAATTGCCAACGAAGTAGTGCTGGTTGATATCAAGGAAGGCATTGCCGAAGGCAAAGCGCTCGATATCTGGCAGAAAGCACCCATTATCGGCTACGACTCGCGCACCGTGGGCGTCACCAACGACTACAGCCGCACCGCCGGCTCGGAGGTAGTAGTGATTACCTCAGGCCTGCCCCGCAAGCCCGGCATGAGCCGCGACGACCTTATCGCGACCAACGCTGGCATCGTGAAATCGGTAACCGAGCAGGTGGTGGCCCACTCGCCCAACGCCATCATCATCGTCGTGTCGAACCCGCTCGACGTGATGACCTATCAGGCGCACCTCACCGCCAAGCTGCCCCGCGAAAAGGTATTCGGCATGGCCGGCATTCTGGATACGGCCCGCTACCGCGCCTTTTTGGCCGAGGCCCTGAACGTGAGCCCCAAAGACATTCAGGCCGTACTCATGGGCGGCCACGGCGACACGATGGTGCCGCTGCCCCGCTACACCACCGTGGGCGGCATCCCCGTAACGGAGCTTATTGGCAAAGCCGAGCTTGATGCCATCGTGCAGCGCACCGCCGTGGGCGGCGGCGAGCTCGTGAAGCTCATGGGCACCAGCGCCTGGTACGCGCCCGGCGCGGCGGCCGCCCAAATGGTGGAGGCCATCGTGCGCGACCAGCGCCGCGTGTTCCCGGTGTGCCTGGAGCTGCAAGGCGAGTACGGCATCAACGGCGTGTACCTCGGGGCGCCGGTTATTCTGGGCAAAAACGGCGTGGAGCGCGTGATTGAATTACAGCTCAACGACGAGGAAAAAGCTCTGCTCGAAACCTCGCGCGGCCACGTGAAAGAGGTAATGGACGCCCTCGACAAGATGAGCGCCAACCCGGCGGCCGAATAGTTTAAGCCTCCTTTTTAGTAGAAAAACCTCCGCCTCGTTTATTTGGGCGGAGGTTTTTTTATTTAGGGAAACAGCTTATAAATATCCTTACGGTTTACCACGCGCACAAATTCCACGGTTTGCTGAGTCACCAACAGGCCAATTCTGAAATCGCCAACCCGAATTCAATACGCATTTTTGAAACCTTTCAACTTCTTTACATTTTGGATTTCAGAGAAGCTAACGACCGCTTCTACCGCCAGAATAATATCAGCTACTTCGTCCTTTAGCTCGGCCGTTGGCAACTTGCCAATGTCTTTAAGAAAGTGTCGATTAAACGCTGTTTTCACACTCGCCCCAGCTTACGCATCACGGCAGCCCGCGAAACTTTGGGCGCATCGGCGGCCTCACGCAGGAGCATTGCCAGCCCCAAATCCTCCTTTTCTTCGTCGGATAAGGTTTTGGTGGCGGTATTCATTTTTTTGAGTAGCGCCGTTACCAGCTTAAGCTCAGCTGGCGAGGAAGGAGAAACGAGCAAAGATGTCATAGCCGTAGCAAGTAGTTGAGAAGCTGTTAATAAAGCGAATTTACGGCACCGGGCTGGTAAAACGTTTATGCCGGGCATGCGCCTTTTTCCGGTCTAAGCTACCTTTGAAGCCTGCCTATGCCCGCTTCCGCCCCCGCCACGCTGCTCATCCAAACCGCCTTTATCGGCGACGTAATCCTGGCCACGGCGCTGGTCGAATACCTGGCGCAACACGAGCCCGGCCGGCCGCTCGACGTGCTGGTGCGGCGCGGCAACGAAGGCCTTTTGGCCAGTAATCCACACGTGCGGCAGGTACTTATCTGGGATAAGAAGACCCAAAAATACCCCAACCTGCTGCGCCTGCTGCGCCAAATCCGGCAAGCCGAGTACAGCCGCGTCGTGACGCTGCAACGCTTCGCCAGCACGGGGGTTCTCACGGCGTTTTCGGGGGCGGCCGAGCGCGTGGGCTTTACTGAGAATCCGTTTAGCCGATTTTTCACGCGGCGCGTGCCGCACGTTATTGGCGATGGCACGCATGAGGTAACCCGTAATCTGCGGTTAGTTAAGAGTGAAGAGTTGAGCATGAAGAGCTCCCCACACGAGTTAACTCTTCACTCTCAACTCTTCACTCCCCGCCTCTACCCCACCCCGGCCGATGAGGCTGCCGCCGCGCCCTACGCCGCCGTGGGCGAGTATATCTGCCTGGCTCCTACCTCGGTGTGGCTTACCAAGCAGTACCCCGAAGAGAAGTGGCTGGAGCTACTGGCTGCTCTGCCGCCCGCGCTGCCCGTGTACCTGCTCGGCGGCCCGCCCGACACGGCTGCCTGCGAGCGGCTGGCCCAGGCGGCCGGCCGGCCGGGGCTGGTCAATTTATCGGGCAAGCTCTCGCTGCTGGCGTCGGCGGCGCTCCTGCGCGGGGCGGTGCTGAACTACGTGAATGACTCGGCCCCCATGCATTTGTGCTCGGCGGTGAATGCGCCAGTGTGCGCCATTTTTTGCTCCACGGTGCCCGCGTTTGGGTTTGGGCCACTGAGTTCGTTTTCGCGCATCGCGGAGCATCCGGGGCCGCTGGCGTGCCGGCCGTGCGGGCTGCACGGGCACGCGCGCTGCCCACTCGGGCACTTCCGCTGCGCGCATGAAATCGAAACCGGCCAGCTACTGGCCGCGCTGGCCGACGCGCGGGCGTGGCGCGCCAGCCGACCGTAGCACCGGCCGGATGCGGGCTATTTTTGGCAGTACCTTTTGCTTTCGATGACTCTTACTCGTACTTCCGGCTGGCTGCTGGGTGGGCTGCTGCTCGCCGCTGGCTGCCAGCGCCACGCCGTACCCACAGCCGCTACCACGCCCGCGTTGCCAGCTATAACAGCCCTACCCGTCGAAGCCGGCGTGTCGCAGGCGCTGGCCGAGGCGCGCAAGCAATTGCTGAGCCAGTTGAATTACGCGCTCAGCCTCAACATTCCGAGCGAGAAAACCCAGCCCATTGGGGCGGAGGAAACGATTACGTTCGCGCTGCGCGACAACCGCCAGCCGCTGCAACTCGACTTTAAAGCCCCGGCCGACCACCTGCACAGCCTGGCCGTGAATGGCCAGCCGGTGGCCATCGACTACCGCAACGAGCACCTCGTGCTACCCGCCAGCGCGTTGCGCATGGGGCGCAACGAGGTCAGAATCACCTTTACGGCCGGCGACCAGTCGCTAAACCGCAACGCCGACTACCTCTACACGCTGCTCGTGCCCGACCGCGCGCGCACGGTGTTTCCGGTCTTCGACCAACCCGATTTGAAGGCGGTTTTTACGCTCAGCATCACCACGCCCGCCACGTGGCAGGCGGTAGCCAACGGGCCGCTGCGCGACTCGTTGCGCACGGGCGCTGGCAAAACCCACCGCTTCGCGCCTTCCGATTCCATTAGCACCTACCTGTTTTCCTTCGCGGCGGGCAAGTTCACGCCCTTGCGCCAGGTAGTAGGCGGGCGGCCCATGAATTTCTACCACCGCGAAACGGACTCGACCAAAATCCGGCTGAGCGTGCCGGCCATTTTTCGGCTGCACGGCGAGGCGCTGGCTTTTATGGAACAGTACACGGGCCTGCCCTACCCGTTTCAGAAGTTCGACTTCACGAGCATCCCCGACTTTCAGTACGGCGGCATGGAGCACGTGGGCAACATCGACTACAAGGCGGCCAGCCTTTTTCTCGATGATGGCGCGACCAAGGACCAGCTGGTGGCCCGCCAGAACCTCATCGGCCACGAAACGGCCCACATGTGGTTTGGCGACCTGGTGACCATGCGCTGGTTCAACGACGTGTGGATGAAGGAGGTATTTGCCAATTTTATGGCCGATAAAATGAGCGGCAGCGCCCAGAGCGACGACCAGCTGCTCAAGTTTCTGACCGACCACTACCCCGCCGCCTACGCCGTCGACCGCACGCCGGGGGCCAATGCCATCCGGCAGGCGCTACCCAATTTGCAGGATGCGGGCTCGCTCTACGGCAGCATCATCTACCACAAAGCGCCCATCATGATGCGGCAGCTGGAGGGGCTGATGGGCGAGGAAAACTTCCGGGCCGGCGTGCGCGAGTACTTGCAGAAATATGCCCACGGCAACGCTACCTGGCCCGACCTCATCGCCATCCTGGACGCCCACACGCCCGCCGACCTCGCTGCCTGGAACCAGGTATGGGTGAACGAGCCGGGCCGGCCGGTATTCACCTACGAAGTGCGGGGCGAGGCCGGCAAAATCACGGAACTTCTTATTCACCAGCACGCTGAAGACGGGTCAGCCCGCATCTGGCCGCAGCGGTTCGATGTGGCGCTGGTGTCGCCCACCGGCCAGCTGCTCAAGCTCGGCGACGTGAGCTCCGACCAGGCCACCGTGGCGGTGCCCTGGGCCGTGGGCCAGCCGCTGCCCGCCGTGGCGCTGCTCAACTACCACGGCCTGGGCTACGGCGTGTTTCCGGTGTCGGGCAGCCTCACCAGCCGCCTGGGTGCGCTCACCGACAAGGGCTTGCTGCACGAGCAGCCCAGCGTGCGGGCGGCACTCTACATCACGCTGTATGAAAACATGCTCAGCAGCCCGCGCGGCGCGAGCCGCGAGCTACTTGACATTTACCAACAGCAGCTCGCTCACGAAACCAACGAGCTCAACATCAAGCTCCTGACCAATCAGCTGAGCGATATTTTCTGGAAATTCACGCCCGCGACCACCCGCGCTACCCGCGCCCCCGGCCTCGAAGACGCCCTGTGGCAAGCCATGCTGGCGCAGCGCACGCCGGGCGCGCAAAAGCTGTATTTCAAGGCCTACCAGAGCATTGCCCTGAGCCCGGCCGCGCAGGCGCAGCTTTATAAAATATGGCAAACCCAGCAGCCCCCGGCCCAGGTCAAGCTGACCGAAGATGACTACACCAGCCTGGCTTTGGCGCTGGCCGTGCGCGACTACCGCGCCCCGCAACCCATTCTACCCGAGCAATTAGCGCGCATCAAGAACGTGGACCGCCGCCAGCGGCTGGAGTTTTTGATGCCCGCGCTCTCGCCCGAGGTGGCCGTGCGCGACCAGTTCTTCGCTTCGCTCAAAGACGAGAAAAACCGCGAAAAGGAAGCCTGGGTAGCCTCGGCCCTCGGCTACCTGCACCACCCGCTGCGGCAGGCCACGTCGGAGAAATACTTGCCCGCCAGCCTGGATTTACTGACTGAAATTCAAGCTACGGGCGACATCTTTTTTCCGGCGGCGTGGCTCTCGGGCACGCTGGGTGCGTACCGCTCGGCCACGGCGGCGCGCACGGTGCAAGCGTTTTTGGCGGCGCACCCGGCGAGTAGCTACAATCCGCAGCTGCGGCTCAAGCTGTTGCAGGCGGCCGATGACCTGATGCGGGCGCAGAAGATGTAGCGCGGACTTTCAGTCCGCCCGCGAATTGGGCGATGTTATCGCGGCCTACCTTCTGTACTTATTCGCGGACTAAAAGTCCGCGCTACAGGCCCGAACTTTGCGGCTTTATTTTGCTTATAGGTAGTAATGCTAGACTACGAAATTCACGAGTATCCTAACGGTATTCGCCTGCTGCACAAGCAGGTTTTACACACCAAAATCGCGCACTGCGGCTTTCTACTCGACATCGGCTCGCGTGATGAGAAAGACCACCAGCAGGGCCTGGCGCACTTCTGGGAGCACATGGCCTTCAAGGGCACGCACAAGCGCAAGTCGTTTCACATCCTGAACCGCCTCGAAACCGTGGGCGGCGAGCTCAACGCCTATACCACGAAGGAAAAAATCTGCTTCTACGCCACGCTGTTGAGCACGCACTTCGAGCGGGCATTTGAGTTGCTTACCGACCTCACGTTCAACTCTATATTCCCCGGCCGCGAACTGGAGAAGGAGCGCGGCGTGATTCTGGAAGAGATGAGCATGTACCAGGATGCGCCGGAGGACGCCATCATCGACGACTTCGATACCGTCGTGTTTGGCAAGCACCCGCTGGGCGTCAATATTCTGGGCACCCGCGAAAGCGTGAGCGGCTTTCAAAGCGCCGATTTCCATACCTTCTACGACGAGAATGTGCGGACGGACCGGCTGATTTTCAGCTCGGTGAGTAATCTACCATTCAAGGAAGTAAAGCGGCTGGCCGACAAGCTACTGGCCCCTATTCCAGCGCGGCTGGGGGCGCGGCCGCGGCTGCCGTTTGGCGGCTATGTGCGACAAAGCCAAGTCGAGGCGCGGCCCATTTCGCAGGCGCACTGCCTGCTGGGCGGCCCGGCCTACGCCGTTACCGACCGGCGGCGCATCCCGTTTTTCATGCTGAATAACATTTTGGGTGGGCCGGGCATGAACTCGCGCCTCAACCTAGCGGTGCGTGAAAAATACGGGCTGGTGTACACCATCGACAGCAGCTACTCGGCTTATACCGACACGGGCTTGTTTGGCATCTACTTCGGCACTGAAGGCAAGCAGCTGAACCGCACGCTTGGGCTAGTGCAAAAAGAATTGAAGCTACTGCGCGAGAAAGAGCTGACTTTCAGCCAGCTGCACGTGGCCAAAAACCAGCTAATGGGCCAGCTCGCCATGAGCGAGGAAAGCAACTCGGGCCTGATGCAGCTGCTCGGCAAGAGCACGCTCGACCTGGGCCGCATCGAGCCGCTGAGCGAGATTTTTGGTCGCATCGAAGCTGTGACGGCCAGCGAGTTGCGCGAGCTGGCGAATGATATTTTGACAGAGGATAATCTGAGTTTGCTGCAATACGTGCCGGAGGGCAAATAGCGCTACCATGTCGAAGTCGCCGCCTCATTTTGGCCCGATGCCGGGCATCGCGCCGGGCCACGAGTTTGGCAACCGCCTGGAGCTGTGGGGCGCGGGCGTGCACCGCCAAACCCAGGCGGGCATCAGCGCCCGGCAGGGCGAGGGGGCCGAAAGTATCGTGCTATCAGGCGGTTACGAAGACGACGAAGACCTGGGAGCGGTCATTATCTACACCGGCCGGGGCGGGCGCAGCGCCGAAACCACCCAGCAGGTAGCCGACCAAATCCTGACCGGGGCCAACCGCGAGCTGGCCCGCAACATCGTGCTGGGCCTGCCCGTGCGCGTGACGCGCAAGGTGACGGAAGCTGGCCGCACGTTTTACCGCTACGCGGGCCTCTACCGCATCGTGCGGCACTGGGCCGAGCCGGGCAAGTCGGGGCATCGCGTGTGGCGCTTCCGATTGGAAGCTATACCTGAGCAGTCCGGAACCGCTGAACCTGCGGCAGCCCCGGCGGCAGCGGGTGCTAAGGCTACCCTGTTTGCGGCAGAAAATGAAGTCCAAGAGCCGGCGGCAGCCTACGGCCCCGCGCCGCGCCGCGAAACCACGACCCTGCGCCTAGTGCGCGATACGGCCGTAACGCGCCAGGTAAAGGTGCTGCACGACTACCGCTGCCAAGCATGCGGCGTGCGCCTGGGCAGCGCGGCCGGGCCGTATGCCGAGGCGGCGCACATCCGACCGCTGGGCGCGCCGCACCACGGGCCTGATGTGTTGGCCAACGTGCTGTGCTTGTGTCCTAATCACCACGTATTGTTCGACTTGGGCAGCTTTGGCGTGGCCGATGACGGGGCGCTACTCGGCTTGCCGGGGCAGCTCCGGCAGCACAAGAAGCACCTTATCGGGGCTGATTTTCTGGCGTATCACCGGGCGCATTTCTACGCGCCCCAGGCGGAAGAGAGCGCGCTGTGAACAAGTCGATTCCGCCCTTCGGCCACGTCGGCAGTGCCCGACCGGGCGACCTTTTTCACTCACGCCTTGAACTCTCCCTATTAAAGCAGCACCGGCCGCGTCGGGCGGGCGTGTGCGCCACGGCCGCCGAGGGCGCGGAAAGCATTGTGCTGGCCGACCAGTACGAGGACGACGAAATTCACGAAGCCTATTTCTGGTACGCCGGCCACGGCGGGCGCGACGCCAAAACCGGCCGCCAAATAGCCGACCAGACACTTACGCCCCGCAACCGCGCCCTGCTGCGCAGCCAGCAAACCGGGCGGCCAGTGCGCGTATTTCGGCGCATCGCGCCGGGCGGCGACTGGCAGTTTCGCTACGAGGGGCTGTGGCGGGTGGTAGCGCACATATATGGGCCGGGGCGGTCGGGCTTTCGGGTGTATCGCTTTCGGCTGGAGCCGTTTATCTAAGCTATTAGCTAACAGCTGATAGCCATTAGCTTTTTTCATGACTGACCCCATTCAAACCTACGCCGAGCAGCACTCCGAGCCCGAGCCGCCGCTACTCTACCAGCTCTGGCGCGAAACCCACTTGCAGCTTTTGATGCCGCGCATGGCCACCGGCCACTGGCAGGGCCGGCTGCTGAGTATGCTCTCGCATTTGCTAAAACCACGGCGGGTGCTCGAAATCGGCACCTTCACGGGCTACGCCACGCTGTGCCTGGCCGAGGGGCTGGCCGAAGGTGGGCATATCCATACCATCGAAATCAACCCCGAGCGCGAAAGCCGCATCCGGCGCTACGTGGCGGCGGCGGGGTTGGCGGCGGCCGTGACGCTGCACATCGGCGCGGCGCGCGATGTTTTGAGCAGGTTGGTCGGCGAAGTGTGGGACTTGGTCTTTATTGACGCTGATAAGATTAACAATGGCCAGTATTTTGAGCTGGTAATAAACCAGGTGAGGCCGGGTGGGCTGCTCATCGTGGACAACGTTCTTTGGGGTGGGAAAGCGCTGGCCGACTACCCCTTGAAGGCCAACGACCACGATACGCGGGCCGTGCGCGCCTTTAATGACCAGGTGCAGCGCGACCCGCGCGTGGTGCCGCTGCTGCTGCCCGTGCGCGACGGGCTGCTGCTGCTGCGCCGGGTGTAGTCAGGTGTTGGGTATTAGGTGTTAGGTACTGGGTGTCGGATGTTTGGGATTAATCGCTAGCCTTTTCATTAATTACATACCCAACACCTAAAACCCAATACCCAACACCTAAAACCCAGTACCTAAACCCCAACACTCCCAAACCCCTACCCTACTCTTCTTTCTGTTTCTATGCGATTTTTACTTTTCACGGGGGCGGCCTCGCTGGTGGCCGTGGCGGCGCAGGCCCAAAGCCCGGTGCGCGGCAAGGTGCTCGATGGCAAAGACCAGAGCCCGCTCATCGGGGCCAATATCGTGCTCACGCACCTGCCCGACTCGGTGAAAACGGGTACCGCCGTGGGCCAGGATGGCTCATTTCAGCTCGACAACGTGGCCCCGGGGCGCTACCTGCTCACGGCCTCGTTTATCGGCTACAAAGACCAGCAGCAGGCCCTCACGGTGCCCGCCGGCGGGCAGCCAGTAGCCGTGGGCAACCTGGCTTTGCAAGTAGGCGGCACGGTGCTGAAAACCGTGGAAGTAACCGGCCAGGTGGTGCAGGTGCAGCGCGGCGACACTACCAGCATCAACGCCAAGTCATTCAAGGTCAATCCCGACGCCTCGGCCGGCGACCTCATCAACAAGATGCCGGGCATCCAGGTTGATGCGCAGGGCAAAACCCAGGCCCAGGGCGAGCAGGTGCAGCAGGTGCTGGTCGATGGCAAGCCCTTCTTCGGCACTGACCCCGACGCGGTACTCAAAAACCTGCCCGCCGACGCCATCGATAAGGTCGAGATTTTTGACCAGATGAGCGAGCAAAGCCGCTTTTCGGGCTTCAACGACGGCAACACGCAGAAGACGCTGAACATCATTACCAAACCCGCCTTTCGCAACGGGCAGTTTGGGCGCTTCGTGGGCGGCGTGGGGCCCAATGGCGGCGAGAGCGTGAAGGGCACGCGCTACCGCGCTAGCCTGAACCTCAACGACTTTCACGAAAACCGCCGCGTGACGGTGCTGGCCCAAAGCAACAACGTGAACGAGCAGAACTTCGGCACCGACGACCTGCTGGGCGTGGTGGGCGGGGGCGGCGGCCGGGGCGGCGGGGGCAACGGCGGCGACTTCCTGGTGAGCCAGAACGGCGGCATCAGCAACACCAATGCGGCGGGCCTCAACTACTCAAACTCGTGGAACAAGAAAAAAACCGAGCTCACGGGCAGTTACTTCTTCAACCGCTCCAACAACGCGCTCAGCAGCAGCACCAACCGGCAGTTTACCAACGCCAACGGCACGCTCTACCGCGAGGGCTCGCTCTCGAATAGCATCAACTATAACCACCGGGCCAACTTCCGCTTTGAGCAGCAGATTGACTCGGCCACGTCGCTGCTGTTTCGGCCGCGTTTGTCGTGGCAGCAGAATGAGTCTGGCCGCTCGCTCGACGGGGTAACGTCGAGCGCGGGCACCGTGCTGAGCAACATCAACACGCTGTATAACTCGAATAACCGGGGCCTTAACCCCGGTGGCGACCTGCTGCTGCGCCGCCGCCTGGGCAAGCGCCCCGGCCGCACTATCTCGCTCAACCTCAACGGCTCGTACACCGACCGCGAGGGCTCGACGCTGCTGCGCACGGCCAGCACGACTACTAATCTCAACCAGCAGTCGCAGCTGACGCAGAACAGCGGCAACATCGGCGGCAACCTGGCTTATACCGAGCCGCTGAGCCAGCAGTCGCAGTTGCAAGCCAACTATTCGCTCAACTACGCGCCCAATAACTCAGACAAGCGCACCTACAATTTTGAAGCGGCCGACCAGCGCTACTCGCGCCTCGACACGGCGCTGAGCAACGTTTTTAACAACCACTACCTCACGCAGGGCGGCGGGCTGAGCTACCGCTACAACAACCGCAAGGTGCAGGCCTCGGTGGGCCTCACCGGGCAGGTGGCCCAGCTGCGCGGCGACCAGACTTTCCCGGTGAATGGGCCGGTGAACTACACGTTCTGGAACATTTTGCCGCAGGCCATGCTCATGTTCCGGCCCGACCGCACGCACAACGTGCGCGTGTTCTACCGCACCAACACCAGCGCGCCGAGCATCAACCAGTTGCAGGCGGTAGTTAACAACTCCAACCCCTTGCAGCTGACTATCGGCAACCCGCAGCTGGAGCAGGAGTACCAGCACAGCCTGGTGGCGCGCTACACGGCGTCGAACCCCGAGCGGTCGAGCAGCTTTTTCAGCTTGCTGTCCGGGTCTTTTACCCAAAACCCGATTTCGACGCGCACCATCGTGGCGGCCCGCGACACCACGTTTGTGCCTCAGAATGCGCCCGAGGCCATCACGCTGCCGGCCGCCGGGCAGCTCACGCAGTCCATCAACCTGCAAGGGCAGTACTCGCTGCGCGCGCTGGCCAACTACGGGCAGCCGTTTTTTAATAAGAAACTGAACGCCAACGCCAGCCTGGGTGGTAGCTACAGCCAGACGCCGGGCGAGGTCAACGGCCGCCTCAACTACGCCCGCAACCCGGCCTTGACGGGCGGCCTCACGCTGAGCAGCAATATCAGCGAGCGGCTCGACTTCACGCTGTCGTCGAACTCGACCAAGAGCTTCGTGCGCAACACGCTGAATACGCGTCTGAACAGCAACTACTTCAGCCAGATTACGCGCCTGCGCCTGAGCTGGATAGTAGGGCCGGGTATCTCAATACAATCCGACGTAGCGCACCAGATTTATCGCGGCCTGAGCAGCGCCTACAACCAAAACTACGCGCTCTGGAACGCCTCAATTGGCAAGAAGGTATTTCCCGGTCAGCGCGGCGAAATCAAGCTCTACGCCTTCGACCTGCTCGGCCAGAACCGCGCCATCCAGCGCAACGTGACGGCCGCCTACGTGGAAGATGTGCAAACCACGGTGCTACAGCGCTATTTCATGCTGATGTTCACCTACAACATTCGCTCGGCCAATATGACGCTGCCCACCAACCAGGAAGGCGGCCCCGAAGGCGGCCGGCGCGGGCGCGGCGGCTTCGACGGGCCAGGTGGCGGCGGTAGGCCGGGCGGTGGTGGGCCTCCCGGTGGTGGCTTTGGCGGCCCTCCCGGCGGCTAGGCGGCTTTTAATCTGTTAAATACGAGACGTTGGCCCCGAGGCCTGAGAAACAGCTTTACCTTGCTGGAGCATCTCAGGCCTCGGGGCCAACGTCTTTTGGTTTACTTCCTTTTCCTTTTTTCCTAACTACGCATGACACCGCAAGACCTCATTCACACTGCTTACGCCGGTTTTAACGCCCGCGACATCCCGGCGGTACTGGCTACTTTTCACCCGCAGGTGCGCTGGTCGCGGGCCTGGGAGGGCGACTACGCCACGGGCCACGACGAGGTGCGCGCCTACTGGCAGCGCCAGTGGCAGGAGTTGGACCCACACGTGGAGCCCACGGCTATCCGGGAGCGGGAAGATGGCCGGCTGGAGGTAGCCGTGCATCAGGTGGTGCACGATAAGCAAGGGCAGTTGCTGTTCGATGGCCCCGTAAGGCACCTCTATACCCTGCAAGATGGCTTACTCAAGCAAATGGACATCGAGCAGGTGGCGCCCAACACCGAAACCGCCTAACAAAACGGAGCGACTGGCTACGTCGGTACCGGCGGTTTGAGCTGGGCAACAGTAGGTTCGGCGGCCTCGGGAGGCGAGCAAGATGCCAAAGCCACGACAAACCAGGGCCGGGGCGGCCCCGATGGCGGCGGCCACCCAGCCGCCCGGTTTTGCGTATGGCTGGGTTGTCGGGGCGGACGGCTACGCTGCACCGGCCCATTTTTTAATAGTATCTTGCCAATTCCCGCGAGGGAAATCACTGGCTGGCTTCTTGGTATGAAAAAAATTTTCCCGGCACTGCTGCTGGGGCTGGCGAGCCGCTCGGCGCTCGCGGTGGCCCCACCTACCGTACCCGCGACCATCGACGTGATGGGCCTGCGCCTGACGCTCGACTACGAAGCCCGCCAGCTGGTACAGGCCAAGGTAAACAGCCTGTGCCGGCACCAGGCCTCGCTCGAAGCGCGCATCGCGCTGGCCGAGTCGGCCTTTCCGCTCGTGGACAAGGTGCTGGCCGAGGAGGGCGTGCCGGCCGATTTTCGATACTTGGTATTGCAGGAAAGCGCCCTGAACGGCAACGCCGAAAGCAAGCACGGCGCGGTGGGCTACTGGCAGTTTAAGCGCGAGACCGCGCTGGACTACGGCCTGGTAGTAGACCGCCAGGTAGACGAGCGCCGCCACCTTACGGCCAGCACCCGCGCCGCCGCCCGCTACCTCACGCGCAGCAACGGTAGCCTGCACAACTGGGTCAACACGCTACTCAGCTACAACCTGGGTATCAGCGGCGTGCAGCCCTACACCCGCCCCTCCGACGCCGATGCGTCGCGCATGAGCATCACGGCCGGCAGCAGCATTTACATCCTCGATTTTATTGCCCAGAAGGTGGTGTTTGAGCCAGCCTGCGCGCAACACACGGTGCCCTTCACGCCGTGGCGCGAGGTGCCCGCCACGCCCGGCCTCAGCCTCAGCCAGCAAGCCGCTGCCTTCTCGGTAGACCCCACCGCCGTGGCCCGTCTCAACCCTTGGCTGCTCGCCTCGAAGGTGCCCACCAACGGCCGCACCTACACGTTGCTTGTGCCGCTGGGCGGCACGGCCACTCCCCCGCCCCTGCTGGCTACCAGCAGCTCAGCCCCGCGCCGGGGCCAGCGCCCGGCCGCCGCGCCTACGGTGGCAGTGGCTACCAGTTATTTAACTATCAATGGCCTGCGCGCGCTCATCGCGCAGCCCGGCGACACGCCAGCTTCGCTGGCGGCGCGGGGCGGGGCCAGCGAGGGCTTTTTTATGAAAGTAAACGAGCTGTCGCGCAATGAATTATTGATTCCGGGCTCGCCCTATTTCTTCGAGCGCAAGCGCGACGCGGCCGAGCAGGAATACCACATCGTGCGCCCCGGCCAAAGTTTGACGGCCATTGCCCAGCATTTTGGCGTACTGCGCCACGCCCTGATGGCTTACAACCACTTGCACGTGGGCGAGGCCGTGCAGCCGGGCCTGGTGCTGTGGATGGCCCACGTGCGCCCCCGCAACGTGGCGGCCGAGTACCGCGCCCTGCCGGGCAGCCGCCCCGCGCCGGTGGTAGTGGCCCAGCGCCCGGTAGCGCCGGCCCCAGAGCCCGCAGAAATAGAGGAAACCGCAGAAGCCGAGCAGGCCGAGGAAATAGCCGCCATCAACGAGCTGCCCACCGAGGTGCCCGGCGCGCCGGTACTAAGCTTGCCGAACGCCCCGGCGCGGCCGGTAGCGGTGGCCACCCCGGCGGTAGTAGTCCCGGCTCCCCGGCCGGTGGTTCGCCCGGCGCGGCCGGTGGCCTTGCCTACTGCGGTGCCGGTAGCCGTAAACACGCCCGCCCCCGCTCGCCCAGTTGCTGCCAGCGGCACGGCTTACACCGTAGCCCCGCGCGAAACCCTGTACGGCGTGGCCCGCCGCCTAGGCGTGCGCCCCGCCGAGTTGGCCGCTTGGAACAACCTCTCGCCCACGGCGGCCCTCCAGGTGGGGCAAGTGTTGCGCGTGGGTTCTGGCAGTAGCACGCCGCCGGTGGCCCAGGCCCAGGCCGATACCTATTATGCCCATACCGTGGCCGTAGGCGACACCTTCTTCAACATCTCACGGCGCTACGGCTGCTCGGTAGCTGAGCTGCAAGCCAGCAACGGCCGAGCCGAGCCGAGCCTGCGCGTGGGCGAAGTACTGCGCGTACCTATCCACTAGGCAGCGCGGGGCGGGCTAGCTGACATTTGATAATTGATAATTAACCACTTAAAGCCAACCAGGTGCACCCAGCTCGGCCTGCTGCTGGCGCACTAGCCAGGCGCGGGCATCGGGCTCCTTTTCAAAGAATGCCACGTGCAAGCCTATCTCGGCTATTTGCTGCCGCATGTGCAAGGTAAGCGGCTCGGCTAGGTGGCTTTTGTGCTGGTCGCCTACCCACCCGGCCACGTATACCGGGCCCCCGAGGTGCTGCGTGGCCAGCGGCGCGAAAGTGCTCATTAGCCAGTGCCCGAAGGTGGCGGCCGGCCAGATGCGCAGGCGCAAATCGACCTGCCAAAACCGGCAGCCCGCCCGCACCGCCTCGCTTAGCAGGTGGTAGTAAGAGTCGATAAGACCGGCCGTGAGCAGGGGGCGGGCCCACACGGCCCGCAAAATACCGGAGCTGGGCTCCACGATAATGGTGATGTCGTCGTTGCGGGAAGCTGGCACAGAAGCGGGCGGAAAAAGTGAGGTAGCCTAAACGAATGCAGGGGCATACGCTAACCTCAACTTTTAAGGCGCTAGGAGCATCGGCTGCCGATGCGCACAGCCTGCTACTACGGGCTAATCAACAAGCAATTAACACCTGAGCCTGGCCAGCGCTTTTTTTGCGCTACAATCGAGTTACGACCACGGCGCGGTAGGCCGCCGCCCGCCCGATGGCGCGCTTCAGGTCGTCTTGCAGCGCCCGGCTGCTCACCCGCTTGGGGTGCGGGTCGAGGATGGTGCCGTCTTCGGCCAGCAGCACGGCGGCGGGCAGCTTATTGATGCCGTAGGCTTGGCGCACGGCGGCCTGCTGGGCGGCAGGCACGTAGGCCTGCACGCCGGGCGGAGGCGGCGTGGCCTGCACCACGGTCTTGTTCCAGTTGCCGAGCTGCTCATCGAGGGCCACGCTCACGACGACGATGGGCTGCCCGCTCAGCACCTGCACCAGTTCCTTGAGGTAGGGCTGCTCGTGCTGGCTGGCCGGAAAGCGCGAGTCCCAGAACATGAGGTACACTAGCTTGCCCCGGTAAGTGGCCAGGCTGAGCGAGTCGCCGGTGGTAGTGCGTAGCGGCAGCGGCGGCGCGGGGCTGCCGATAGCGAGCGTGGCGCTGGCCACCTGGGCGGCCCGCAGTTGCTCGGCCCAGCGGCGCGGAGCCCGGCCGGTGGCCTCGTACTCGGCCAGCAGGGCCTGGGCGTGGGCCACGTGCCCCAGCCGGAAGGTTTCGAGCAGCACCCGCCCCAGCACCACGGGGCGCACGGGGCCCTTCAATAGCTGGTCGGCCAGCTGGTAGCAGGCCGGGTAGTAGTCGGGGTCGGTGGGCTGGCGGCCCTGGCTGCGCACCTGGTGGTGCACGTAGTTCAGCAAAAACTCTTCGTAGTGCGGGCTGCTCACCACGCTCTCATTGCCCGGCACCAGAGTGTTATCGGCCAAGAAATCGTAGTAGCCGGCCGATAGCGTGAGGCGTTGCAAATCGCCGGCCGTTTGCTCGCGCAGGTCCACGTAGGTGAGGCGGTCGTTGGCGTAGGCGTAGTTGATTTCGCCCTGGGCAAAGGCCACGAAGGCGGGCGTGAGCGCCCCGCGCCGGTCGGCCTGCCGAAATAAATTAAGCTCGTGGCTACGGCGGTAATCCAGAAACGACAAAAAGGCTTTTTCCAGCAGGTTGATGTTGTCGGGCAGCACCTGGTAGGCCTCGTTGTCGGTGTACTTGGTTTCCGCTTCGCGCAGGTAGTTGTTGGCGTTGGCGGCGTGCTTGTCGGGGCTGCCAGGCAGGGGCGTAAAGTGCCGCGAGGCCGCCACGTTGTCGGCATTAAAGCGAATGGCGACGGCCTGGCCGGGCTCCAGAAACAGGGGCGCTTCCTCGCCTTCGTAGCTCAGCTGTAGCAGGGTAGGGCCACTGATGGGCAGGCGAATCTGAAAATCGCCCTGGGCATTGGTGTGGGCGCGCGCCACGTGCTCGCGCGTGTCAAAAGGCTGGGCCAGCCAGCTGATATTAATCGTGCTGCCGATGTCGTTGTCGACGTGCCCGCGCAGCTCGGCCCCGCCCGGGCTCTGCGCCTGGGCCGCGCGCGCCAGCACCACCACCACGAGCCACCACAGCGTTTTCAAATAAGACATAGGGTAAATAATACGACTAGCAAGCGGCTAAAATAGTACTTTCCGCTCATATACCTGCACTACTCAGTGGTTTATCATACAAAAAGCCGCCGGGCTTGTTTGCGCTAGGCCGGCGCAAGTCAAAAATTGTCGCCAGCTTTGCGGCCTTTTTACCCCGCACCTCCTCCGCAATTTTCCGGTTATGTCGCAGCACAAAGAAGTCAAGCTAGTTACCACCCACCAGATGCTGGCCATGAAGCAGCGGGGCGAAAAAATCTCGATGCTCACGGCCTACGACTACTCGATGGCCCAAATCCTGGACGGCGCCGGGGTGGATGTGCTGCTGGTGGGCGACTCGGCCTCCAACGTGATGGCGGGCCACGAAACGACCCTGCCCATCACCCTCGACCAAATGATATACCACGCCCAAAGCGTGGTGCGCGCCGTGAAGCGCGCCTTTGTGGTAGTGGATATGCCCTTTGGCTCGTACCAGGGCAACAGCAGCGAGGCCCTGCGCTCAGCCATCCGCATCATGAAAGAAAGCGGCGGCCACGGCCTCAAGCTCGAAGGCGGGGCCGAGATAAAGGAAAGCATCACGCGCATTCTCACGGCTGGCATTCCGGTGATGGGCCACCTGGGCCTCACGCCCCAGAGCATCTATAAATTCGGCACCTACAGCGTGCGCGCCAAGGAAGAAGCTGAGGCGCAGAAGCTTATTGAAGACGCGCACTTGTTGCAGGAAATCGGCTGCTTTGGGCTAGTGCTCGAAAAGATACCGGCTGCCCTGGCCAAGCGCGTGGCCGAGGAGCTGACCATTCCGGTTATCGGCATCGGGGCCGGCCCCGACGTAGACGGGCAGGTGCTGGTAGTGCACGACGTGCTGGGCATCACCAAGGAGTTTAAGCCGCGCTTTTTGCGCCGCTACGCCGAGCTGCACGACATCATGACCGACGCTGTGCAGCGCTACGTGGCCGACGTAAAGAGCCGCGACTTCCCGACGGCGGAGGAAGGGTATTAGAGGCTTTTCATCGCCAGCTTTCCAGCTTCAGCATGAAATGCGAAAAAAGCGGGCCAGTGAGGCTTTGCTCCTTAGTCTTGCTGCTGATGGTTGGTTCCTGTTCGCACAGCGAGGTAGCCCACGTTCGGATGAGCCCCGGCAACGTGTTTTCGCGGCTTGATTTTGATAGGGCCGTGGCTTACGATTACAACGGAGAGGAAGAGGAAATTATAAGCGCCGAAGGAAAGCTTGCGTTAAGCATCAATAAGCAGGTTCAGCTGACAGGCCCGCAAGCAGCCCGGATTACGAATATTCTGTGCGATAAGGCATCCTACGGCGGGCCGGTTATGATGTGCTTCATCCCTCGGCTTGGCATCGTATTCTATAAAGGCAGTGTACCAAAAGCGCACGTAAGCATCTGTCTGGAATGTAACTACGCTCATTCGTCGCTGCAAATCCCTCAAGCTGCTGCTGGGTTCAGTGCGGCGGGCAAATCAAGCATCAGCAGCTTCAAAAGCGACATAGGGCTTTGAATTTCAAGTTGGCACTCGCTGGCCTTTAGCTCTTTTAGAAATGTACACGAAATGCCTTTTTCATAGCTGTGGCGGTAGCGAAAGGGGTGTGGCTGGCGGCGATGGTGTTTTTGTCGCGCGCCAGCAACTGGTACAGCCCGGCCGAGGCTACAGCACCGCCCACCGGGTAAGTAGGCGCGCCGCTTTGGCATTCGGCCGCTCTACTTACCTTTGCCCACAGTAGCAGGGGCCCCGACTAGCTGACTAGGTAGTAAGAGTGGCCCGAATGACGCGCGAGCGGCCCCGCGGGCCCCGGCGTTGCCCCTGCCGCCTCCGCTTAGCCCGCCGCCCCCCGACGTGAATCGCCCCAATCTCTGGTCCGAGCAGAACGAAATTCTGTTTGAAGACAACCACTTACTGGTCATTAATAAGCCCGCCGGCATCTTGGTGCAAGGCGACGAAACCGGCGACGAGCCGCTTTCTAAGAAGGCCGAAGAGTACTTGAAGTTCAAGTACAAAAAGCCCGGCGCGGCCTTTGTGGGCGTGTGCCACCGCATCGATAGGCCGGTGTCGGGCATCGTCATTCTGGCCAAAACCAGCAAGGCGCTGAGCCGCCTCAACGAGATGTTTCGCGACAACCAGGTGAAGAAAACCTACTGGGCGCTCACCGGCAAGCCACCCGTGCCCGAGCACGGCACGCTGGTGCACTGGCTGGTAAAGGACACCATCCGCAACGTAACCAAGGCCTATCCCGAGCGCCACACCCAGGGCCAGCGCTCGGAGCTCAGCTACGAACTGCTGGGCCCTGCCGCCAACCGCTACCTGCTGCAAGTGAACCCCGTAACGGGCCGCCCGCACCAGATTCGGGTGCAGCTCTCGACCGGCCTGGGCACCCCCATCGTGGGCGACGTGAAGTACGGCTTCCTCAACCCGCTGCCCGACGTGAGCATCGCGCTGCACGCCCGCCAGCTGGAGATTCAGCACCCCGTGACCAAGGAGGCGTTGAAATTCGTGGCCCCGCTGCCCGACGCTCCGCACTGGGACGCGGCGCGGGCGTTTTACAACTAGGGCTGCTTAGCGGCCGGGTGGTAGTCCAAACCGAAATTTTTGGCGTAGTCGGCTAGTGGCTCTAGGCCCATACTGGCCCGGCGCTCATCCACGTGCGCTTCGTCAGCAATGGGAAAGAACTCGGGCTTGCCAGTACTGGCGTTGTAGCGGTACTGGCTACCATATAGTTGTGGCTTATCCTGAGAGGTCAGTACCCGGTCTTCCAGCAGCACCAGGTTCTGCTTTTCCAGTTCGCCTTTGGCAGCCGCCACCCGCATCAGGGGCAGGTATTTCTGCATGGTGGCCAGGTTGGAATGCTGAATCACAAAGAATGCCGCCAAGCTGCCCGAGCGGCCTACTAATCTTTTGCCGGGCCAGCCATACTGGTCGATAATGTCCGTGACGCGGGGTAGGTTGCGGGCGTCGGCGCGCTGCATCTGCTTCCACAGCGAGTCCATTTGGGGCGATTTGGGGCCGTATTTCTGTTGCGTGGGCGCTATCTGGCGGCGCAGGCTTTGGTCCGATTCCAGAATACTGGTCAATTCGCGCTTTAGTGGTTGGTTTAGCTTGGCCTCGGCCCGCGCCGCGGCGGCTTGCAGCTTGTTCAGCATGGGTGCCCAGCGCTTGTCGGCGTGCAGGGAGTCGAGGTCGCTGTCGGTTTTGAGGTGCTCCGCATTATCCCACCCAGCCTTTATAGCGCGGTTTAGGTTTTGAAACGCCTTGGCCGACTCGCCCGCCAGCGCCCAGCTACAGGCCGCATTATAAAAATCGCCGGCCGCCGGCTGCACCCCCGGCTGCCGGAAACTCTGCTCGTAGCACTGCCCCGATTCCTGGTACCGCTTCCCTTTGTAAGCTGCCAAGGCCTGCGCCCGGAGCGCCGGGAAGGTGGCCTGCGCCTAGGCTGCTGCCGCCCACAGCAGCACCAGCATGGTTACTAACACGTTTTTCATGGTGTAAAGCAACGCAGCAAACCAGGTAATTGGTATGTTCTCTGCATGATGGCGCTGTACTTTCTTAATCCGGCACAAACACTTTTCAGTATTCCTATCGGACACATTTGCCTCCCGTGTAACATTATGGCATTGTGTCTTTCCGGGGCCAATTAGCCTACCCAGGGGCCGTAATTTTGTAGCCCTGATGAACTAAGCCCCGAGCGAATAGCTTCTGCGGGCGGCGCTTCTTTCACGCTTACAACCTTACTGAATGGCTATTCTGGTTTTCTTCGTAGCTCATTACTACTTGTCGCTGTTTACGCAGACGTTTTACCTGCACCGCTACGCGGCGCATAAAATGTTTACGATGAACAAGTTCTGGGAGAAATTCTTCTTCCTGTTCACGTACATCTGCCAAGGCAGCTCGTTTTTGTCGCCGCGGGCCTACGCGCTGCTGCACCGCATGCACCACGCCTACTCCGACACGGAGCTGGACCCGCACTCGCCACACTTCTCCAACAATGCGTTCGACATGATGTGGAAGACCAAAAACATCTACAACGACGTGGTGAACGAGCGTAACGAGCTGGCGCTGCGCTTCGAGGGCGACATTCCGGAGTGGAAGGCGCTGGAAAACTTTGGGGCTACCGCGTATTCGCGCCTGGGCTGGGGCACGCTCTACGTGCTGTTTTACATCAACTTCGCTACGGCGTGGTGGCAGTTTCTGCTGCTGCCGATTCACTTCTTGATGGGCCCGATTCACGGGGCTATCGTGAACTGGGGCGGCCACAAGTACGGCTACCAGAACTTCGACAACCACGACAAGAGCAAGAACACGCTGGCGCTGGACTTTCTGGCCTTTGGCGAGCTGTTTCAGAACAACCACCACAAGCTGCCGATGCGCGTGAACTTCGGCGTGAAGTGGTGGGAGTTTGACCCGACCTACGTGGCCATCTGGACGCTGGACAAGGCCCGTATTATCAAGATTAAGCGCAAAAACGTGCAGCCTAAGCAGCGCGTGCGAAAAATGGCAAAGGCTGCCTAGGTGCATGTAGGGTAAGCTTTAGCTTGCCTTTTCCAGAGACTGGCAAGCTAAAGCTTACCCTACACAAAAAGGCCGAAGTTGAACTTCGGCCTTTTTTATTGGCTTGGTTCTCCGTACCTTTGCGGCCCCAAACCGGGAAATTAATTTCACCCAGACGCACGAGCTGCGTCGCACAACCCCCAAGGTTTATGGCAGTTAAAATCCGCCTCGCCCGCCGTGGCCGTAAAAAGGCCGCGACTTACGACATCGTAGTAGCCGACGCCCGCGCTCCCCGCGATGGCCGCTTCATCGAGAAGCTCGGTACCTACAACCCCAACACCAACCCCGCTACCATCAACTACGACGGCGACCGCGCTTTCTACTGGGTGATGAACGGTGCGCAGCCCACCGAAACGGTGCGCGCTATGCTGGCTTACCGCGGCGTATTGCTACGTCGTCATCTCCAGCTCGGCGTAACCAAAGGCGCGCTGACCCAGGAAGTGGCCGACCAGCGTTTCCAGCAGTGGCTGAGCGAGAAAGACGCTAAAATCGAAGCCAAGAAAACCGGCCTCGTAGACACCAAGGCGGAGAGCCGCGCTGCTGCCCTGGCCGCCGAAACCAAGGTGAAAGAAGCCCGCGCCGCTGCCCTGGCCAAAAAGCAGGCTGACGCCCTGGCTGCTGCTACGCCCGCCCCGACTGCTGAAGAAGCTACCGAAGGCTCGACGGAAACTGCCGAAACTTCGGCCGAAGCTGCCGCCTAGGTTGCTGGTGATTAGGTAACAGGTAAGGAGGTGATTAAGTAGGAAATGGACGGGTTGCCCCGTCGAATTCCGCTTAATCACCTTCTTCTTTTTTCGCGTGGCTATTGCCCGCTTACCTCTTCACCCTCTACCTTCTCACCTCATCACCCCTAGGTTATGACTCTTGACGAATGCTTTGAGCTCGGCTTCATCGTGAAGCCCCACGCCCTGAAAGGCCAGATGGCTGCCCAGCTGGATGTGGACGACGCGGCGACTTACGACAAACTGAAGACAGTGTACCTGGCTTTGCCCGCCGCGCCCACCAAGCTCCTGCCCTACCAGGTCGAGCGCGTGAACCCACAAACCGGCCTGCGCGTGCTGCTCAAGCTGCGCGGCATCGACCGTATTGAGGAGGCCGAGCCGCTGCGCGGGGCCAAGCTGTGGCTGCCGCTGAGCGAGCTACCCGAACTGGGCGACGCGCAATTCTATTTCCACGACGTTATTGGCTTCCAGGTTATTGACGAGAAAGAAGGTGCCCTGGGCGTAGTCGAAAACTTCTACGAGCTGCCGCAGCAAGACGTGCTGGCCATGCGCTACCAGGGCCAGGAAGTGCTGCTGCCCGTGGTAGACGAGCTGGTGAGCCACGCCGACATGGAGAAAAAGCAGCTATTTGTCAACATGCCCGAAGGCCTGCTCGACATCTACATGAACCCGAACGCCCACAAAAATCCCAACGCGGACTAAGTTGTAGGGTAAGCTTTAGCTTGCCTTTTCCATGCTTGGCAAGCTAAAGCTTACCCTACATTTCCCCTCGATGCGTATCGACATCCTCACCTGCCAGCCCGAGCTGCTCGAAAGCCCTTTCGCCCATTCCATCGTGAAGCGGGCGCAGGAAAAGGGCTTGGCCGAAATCCACCTGCACCAGCTGCGCGACCACGCCATCAACAAACACGGGCAGATTGACGACTACGTGTTTGGCGGCGGGGCGGGCATGGTGCTGCGCGTCGAGCCCATCGCGGCTTGGATTGATGAGCTGCAAGCCCAGCGCCCGTATGACGCCATCATTTACGTAACGCCCGATGGCGAAACCCTGCGCCAGCCGCTGGCCAATAAGCTCTCGCTGCTGGGCAACGTCATCATCCTCTGCGGGCATTACAAGGGCATCGACCAACGCATTCGAGACCACTACGTTACGCACGAAATCAGCGTGGGTGACTATGTACTGAGCGGCGGCGAGCTGGCCGCCGCTATCCTGGTCGATGCCGTGGTGCGGCTGCTGCCCGGCGTGCTCGGCAATGAGGAATCGGCCTTGTCCGACTCCTTCCAGGACAACCTGCTGGCCCCGCCCGTGTACACCCGCCCGGCCGAATGGCGCGGCCGGGTCGTGCCCGACATCCTGCTCTCGGGCAACACGCCCAAGATTGAGGAGTGGCGGCACGAGCAGGCGCTGGCTCGCACGCAGGCCAAACGCCCTGATTTAGTAGGTGAATAAGTAAACAGGTGAGTAGGTAAATAGGTAAGAAGGTGATTGGGTGAGCGAACGACTTGAACTTGGGCTTCCTGACACTTCTTCACTTAATCACCTACTTACCTTCTCACCCCATTTGCTTTTTCAGTCATAATTTTCTATCTTTGCGCTCCGTTTCGCAAAATACCAACCTGTGGGCAGCGGCGCTGCCTGCTTTGTAATTCTTTTTTTCGCCATGAGCGTACTACTCGATTTCATCAATGCCGAAGGCCAGGAGCGCCGCGCCAGCTTTCCCAAGTTTGCTGCCGGTGACACCATCAATGTCCACGTAAAAATCCGCGAGGGCAACAAGGAGCGCATTCAGCAGTTCCAGGGCGTGGTGCTGCAGCGCCGCAACCCCAGCAGCAACGGCGAAACCTTCACCGTTCGCAAAATCTCGAACCAAATCGGCACCGAGCGGATTTTCCCGCTGCTGTCGCCCAACATCGACAAAATCGAGCTGATTCGCCGCGGTAAAGTGCGTCGCGCTCGTCTGTTCTACCTGCGCGGCCTCTCGGGCAAAGCTGCTCGTATCAAAGAGCGTCGCCGCGACGTGGTAAAAGCCGAAGTAGCAGCCTAAGCTCCGCTTTCCGCAAGCCTAGCAAGCCGGCCTTCCTGTTTCCAGGAAGGCCGGCTTTTTTGCGTCCGCATCCTAGGTACACTGGCAACGTTGTCGGCAACAATTGCGCAGAAAAGTGTAGCTAGCGGGCCGCGCGGCCAGTAGGTTTGCGGATGGGCTGGCGGTTGTTGCCGGCCAGTTCGTTAAAATGCAGCCGCGCGGCCAGTAGGTTTGCGGATGGGCTGGCGGTTGTTGCCAGCCTGCACTGATTATTTCCCTCCCACCCCTATGCTTTCCCGCCTTTTGTCGGCCACGGCCGCGCTGAGTTTGGTGGCGCTGCTGGCTTTTCGGCCGGCCGCGCCCGCGCCCCTCAAGGTGTATCTGATTGGCGACTCCACCATGTCCATCAAGGAGATAAAAGCCTACCCCGAAACGGGCTGGGGGATGCCCTTTGCCGCGTTTTTTGATGAGACGGTGGCGGTGGACAACCGGGCGCAGAACGGCCGCAGTACCAAGAGCTTCTTGGCCGAGAACCGCTGGCAGCCGGTAGCCAGCGAACTGCACGTGGGCGATTACGTCTTCATCCAGTTTGGGCACAACGACGAGGTGCCCACCAAGCGCAGCTACACGCCCGAGGCTGAATTCACGGCCAACCTCAAGCGCTTTGTGAGCGAAACGCGTAGCCACCAGGCCCAGCCGGTGCTACTGACGCCGGTAGCCCGCCGCAAGTTTGACGACGCCGGCAAAATAGAGGAAACCCACGCCGCCTACGCCGAGCTGGTGCGCGCCGTAGCCCGCGAAACCAATACGCCGCTCATCGACCTCGACCGCAGCAGCCAAGCGCTGCTCCAGCAGTTCGGCGTCGAAAACTCGAAGCTGCTCTTCAACCACCTCGCGCCCGGCGAGCACCCCAACTACCCCGACGGCCGCGAGGACAACACCCACTTCAACGAGCTGGGGGCCAGACGTATGGCCGAGCTGGTACTGGCCGATATGCGGGCGCTCAAACTAGGTCTGGTTGACCACCTGCGGCAAGGCGCGGTAAAGAAGACGGTAGATGCGCAGGCTCGCTAGTTTTTTATGATGCTAACCGCTTTCCTCCGCAGAACTGCCCCACTGGCGACGCTGGCCCTACTGGCTTTTGCCGCCGCCCCAACTCCGCCACGCAAGACGAAACTCTACCTTATCGGCGACTCCACGATGGCGAACAAAGTGCGGGCGACGTTTCCGGAAACGGGCTGGGGGATGCCGCTGGGCACGTTTTTCGACACGACGGTGGTCGTGGACAACCGCGCGCAGAACGGCCGCAGCACCCGCACGTTTCTGGCTGAAAATCGCTGGCAGCCAGTTGTAGAGGCATTGCAACCGGGTGATTACGTGTTCATTCAGTTCGGGCACAACGACGAGTCGCAAAACTATCCCGACCGCTATACTTCGCCCGAAGACTACCGCCGCAACCTCACCAAATTCGTAACCGAAACCCGCGCCAAGCAAGCCATTCCGGTGCTGCTGACGCCGGTTACGCGCCGGTATTTCGACCAAAATGGCCACATCAAGGAAACGCACGTGCTGTACTCGGCGGCCACGGCGGCAGTAGCCCAGAAACAAAAAACGCTGCTGGTAGACCTCGACCGCCTGAGCCGCGAGTTGCTTCAGCAACTGGGTGAGGAAAATTCCAAGCTATTGTTCATGCAGCTAGCCCCCGGCGACCACCCCAACTACCCGCTGGGCCGCGCCGACAACACCCACTTCAACGAGCTGGGTGCCCGCAAGATGGCCCAGCTCGTAGTCAATGACCTGCGCGCCCAGCACGTGGCGCTGGCCGAAGCGCACCTGGCCCGGCCCTTGCCCAAAAACGCCGTGGCGACCCCGGCCGGCGCGGCGGCGCAGCCCACCACCCCGTAAGGCAAGCCGCGCCGGCACTAGTAGCAGCGGTTTTACACCACCGTTACCCCCTGCGGCGGCGGTATCTTTGGGGCTGTTCTGTCTTTTCCCCTACCCCTCCTACCCCATGCGTATTTCCCGGCTGGCCGACCAGATGAGCGGCTCCGAAATTATCAAAATCGGCAACGCCGTGAGCGAGCAGATTCGCCAGGGCGCGACGATTTGCAACCTCACGATTGGCGACTTCGACCCCAAGCTGTTCCCCATTCCGACCGAGCTGCGCGACGATATCATCGCCGCCTACCAGGCCGGCCACACCAACTACCCGCCCGCGCCCGGCACCGTAGATTTGCGCCAGGCCGCTGCCGACTTCTTGAAGAAACGTTTGGGCCTCAGCTACTCGCCCGCCGATGAATTGATGGTAGCTGGTGGCTCGCGCCCGCTCATCTACGCCGCCTACCTGGCCCTCGTAGACCCCGGCGACCGCGTAGTGTACCCCGCCCCGTCGTGGAACAACAACCACTACTGCCACCTCACCGGGGCCGAGCAGGTAGCGGTGGCCACCCAGCCCGAAAACAACTTCATGCCCACGGCGGCCGAGCTGGCCCCGCATCTGGCCGGGGCCACGCTGCTGGCGCTGTGCTCGCCGCTCAACCCCACCGGCACGGTATTCACCAAGGAGGCGCTTGAGGAAATCTGCGACCTCGTGCTGGCCGAAAACCAGCGCCGCGGCCCCGACGAAAAGCCGCTCTACATCCTCTATGACCAGATTTACTGGCTGCTCACCTTCGGCGAAACCCAGCATTTCGACCCCGTGAGCTTGCGCCCCGCCCTGCGCGACTACGTGGTGTACATCGATGGCACCTCCAAGTGCTTTGCTGCCACCGGCGTGCGCGTGGGCTACGGCTTCGGGCCCAAGCTGGTGATTGACAAGATGAAGGGCCTGGTGGGCCACATGGGCGCCTGGGCACCCAAGGCCGAGCAGGTGGCCACGGCCGCCTTTTTGCCCCGCACGCACGAGGTTGACACATTCCTCACCGAGTTTAAGGGCAAGCTGCAAGCCAGCCTCGACGCGGCCTACCACGGCCTGAAAAGCCTGCGCGAGCAGGGCTACCCCGTCGATGCCATCGCGCCGGCCGGGGCCATCTACCTCACTGCCAAAATCGACGTGCTGGGCCGCACTGCGCCCTCCGGCGAGGTACTGGCTACGACCAAGGAAGTGACGTCCTACCTGCTCACCGAGGCTAAGCTGGCCATTGTACCGTTCAGCGCCTTTGGTGCGCCGGCTTCCGCGCCGTGGTTCCGGCTGTCGGTCGGGGCCGAGTCGCAGGCTTCCATTGAAGCAGCGCTGCCGCGGCTCAAGGCGGCGCTGGATAAGCTGACCTAAGCGCAAGGTTTCGCGAAGTAAACAGAGGTTTCGCTGGGTAGAACAACGATTGTTCAAACTTGGCGAAACCTCTTTTTACGACTGCTCAAACCTGGCGAAACCTCTGTTTACTTCGCGAAACCTTGCGCTTACCCTTTAGGCGTCAGCGTAATGTACGGAATGATGCACTCCTCCAACGACACGCCGCCGTGCTGGAACGTGTCCTTGTAGTAGTTCACGTAGTAGTTGTAGTTGTTGGGGTAGGCGAAGAAATAGTCGCCGAGCGTGAAGACGTAGGCCGTGCTCACGTTTTCGCGGGGCAGGAAAATGCTTTCCGGCTTGCGCACCACGTACACGTCGCGGCTCTCATCAAATCCTAGGTTTTTGCCGTGCTTGTAGCGCAGGTTGGTGTTCGTGTTGCGGTCGCCCACAATCTTGTACGGGCGCTTCACGCGGATGGTGCCGTGGTCGGTGGTAATGACCAGCTTGCCCTTTTTCTCGGCTATGGTTTGGAGCATCTCATACAGCGGCGAGTGCAAAAACCACGAGCGCGTGATGCTGCGGTAGGCGCTTTCGTCGGCCGCCAGCTCGCGTATCATCGCCATGTCGGTGCGGGCGTGCGAGAGCATGTCCACGAAGTTGTAGACGATGACGTTGAGCTTGTAGTTGTTGTGCAGGTTGCTCATCTTGCCGAGCAAGTCCTTGCCAGCCTGCAAGTTAGTCACCTTGTGGTAGCTGTGCTTGGCCTTTTGGTTGTTGCGCTGGAAGTTGATTTCCATGAACTCGGCCTCGTGCAGGTTTTTACCTTCCTCGTCCTCGTCCCACACCCACAGATTGGGGTATTTCTTTTGGATGTCGCCCGGCATCATCCCCGCAAAAATGGCATTGCGAGCATAGGCCGTGGTAGTGGGCAAGATGCTGTAATACAGCTCTTCCGAGTCCACCGTAAACAGCTCCGCGATAATCGGCTCCAGGATTTTCCACTGGTCGTAGCGCAAGTTGTCGATGAGCACGAAGTACACCGGCGTGTCGCCCGTCTGCTTCATCAAGGGAAATACTTTTTCCTTGAATAGCTGGTGCGACATCATGGGGGCGTTCTTATCGCGCCCGTTTACCCAATCCTCGTAGTTCTCGATGATAAAGCGGCCGAAGTAAGTATTCGCCTCGTCCTTCTGCATGTTGAACACCTCAGCCATACTTTTGCCCTCGGTCTCGTTGATTTCCAACTCCCAATACACGAGCTTCTTATATACATCAACCCACTCAGAGGGCGAGAGGCGGTCGGAAAGCTGCATACCGAGTTGGCGGAAATCGCGCTGGTAGCCCGAGTTGGTTGCTTCGGTTACCAAGCGCTTGTTGTCCAGCACTTTCTTCACCGACAGCAGAATCTGGTTCGGGTTAACCGGCTTGATGAGGTAGTCGGCAATTTTGGCGCCGATGGCACCTTCCATAATGTGCTCCTCCTCGCTCTTCGTAATCATCACGACGGGCACTGTGGGGCGCACCACCTTGATTTCGGTCAGCGTTTCGAGGCCGGTGAGGCCGGGCATGTTTTCGTCCAGAAAAACCAGGTCGTAGGAGTTTTCCTGCACCTCTTCGAGCGCATCGGCCCCGGAGTTGACGGGCGTTACGTCGTAGCCTTTCTCCTTGAGAAACAGGATGTGCGGCTTGAGCAGGTCAATTTCGTCGTCGGCCCAGAGAATGGAGTATCGTTGCATAAGCAGAAGCGCGCCGCAGGGGCGTCGCGCAGGGGAAATGGTAATTTGGTAGTGGTAGCGAAGCTAACGGCCCGAACCGCGCCGGTAGTATCCCGGATGCTAAGCTCGCCGTAGCTTTACCGGAAAACGCACGTTTAGGTTCTTAGAAGAGCCTCTTAGTCGGCCAACGGGCGGCACTCATCGGCCAACGCCTTCGCCAAGCTGGAGCTTGGCGCTACTAACATGAACAAAAAGAAGATATTTAACGACCCCGTGTACGGGTTCGTAACCGTGCCCACGGAGCTGTTGTTTGATTTAATTGAGCATCCGTACTTTCAACGCTTGCGGCGCATTCAGCAGCTGGGACTCACCAACCTCGTGTATCCTGGCGCGTTGCACACGCGCTTTCACCACGCGCTGGGGGCCATGCACCTCATGCAGCTGGCGCTGCGCACGCTCAAGGACAAGGGCGTGAAAATCTCGGCGGCCGAAGGCGAGGCGGCGCAAGTGGCCATTTTGCTGCACGACATCGGGCACGGCCCGCTGTCGCACGCGCTGGAAACCAGCATTTTCCAGGATGTGCCGCACGAGCAGCTGTCGCTTTACTTGATGGAGCGGCTCAACGAGGTGTTTCCGGGCCGGCTCACGCTGGCAATGGAGATGTTTCAGGGCAGCTACGGGCGCGAGTTTTTTCACCAATTGGTTAGCTCCCAATTGGATATGGACCGGCTCGACTACCTCAACCGTGACTCGTTTTACACGGGTGTAGAGGAAGGCCGGCCGGGCGCCGACCGCCTCATCAAGATGTTGCAAGTAGTGAACGAGCGCCTGGTACTGGAAGAAAAAGCCGTGTACTCGGTCGAAAACTTCCTAGTGAGCCGCCGCCTGATGTACTGGCAAGTCTATCTGCACAAGGCCGTTACGAGCGCCGAGCAGATGGTCATTCGCGTGATGCAGCGCGCCCGCGACCTGGCCCGCGCCGGGGTGCCGGTGCCGGGCAGCAGCTGCCTCACTTACTTCCTAGGTCGCGCCGTCACGCTCGCCGAGTTTCAAGCAGATTCGGATATTCTGAACCGCTTCGTGCAGCTCGATGACATTGATATTTGGGGCGCCATCAAATCGTGGGTCAATCACGAAGACAAGGTGCTCCGCTTCCTGGCCCAAAGCCTGCTCAACCGGCAGCTATTCAAAATCGTCATTCGCCCCGAGCCCTACGACGAGGATTTTCAGCTCGGCATCGTGGAGCTGATTGCCGAAACCTTCCAATTGCCGCTGGATGATGCCCGGCAACTGATGATAACCGGTAAGCTTAGCAACACTGCTTACGACCCCAACAGCCAGGAAACCATTGATATCCTGACCAAGCTCGGCAAGGTTGTGAACGTGACGGAGGCGTCGGATTTGCCGAATATTCGGGCGTTGAGCCAGAAGGTGCAGAAGTATTATATCTGCTACCCGAAGGAGATTCTATAAGTAAAAGGCCCGGTTTGAAACCGGGCCTTTTTTATTTCTGCACGAACTTCTTACGCAGTTCGCCTATCTGCTCCTTGAATTTCTTGTCGGAATCTATCAAGTCCGACACCGTTTGCACCGAGTGGATGACCGTGGCGTGGTCGCGGCCGCCGAAGTGGTAGCCGATGGTTTTGAGCGAGTGCGTGGTGTGCTCCTTGGTGAAGTACATGGCCACCTGCCGGGCCGTAACTACTTCTTTCTTACGGGTTTTCTCTTTCAACAGCGCTACCGGAATGCTAAAGTAGTCGGCCACCGTCTTCTGGATGAAATCTACGTTTACTTCGGCCTCGACCTCTTCGATGATGTGGCGCAGGGCACCCTTGGCCATGTCTAGGTCGATGTCGCGGCGCGTGAGCACGCTTTGGGCCAGTAGAGTCGTGAGCACGCCTTCGAGCTCGCGCACGTTGGTAGGCACCGAGTGGGCCAGGTACTCGACCACTTGCGGGGCGATTTCCATGCCGTCCTGCTGGGCCTTGTTCTGGATGATAGCGATGCGCGTCTCGAAGTCGGGGCTTTGCACGTCGGCGGTGAGGCCCCACTTGAATCGTGAGAGCAGGCGGTCTTCGAGGCCGCTGAGCTCGCGCGGGGGGCGGTCGCTGGTCATCACAATCTGCCGGCCGCCCTGGTGCAAGTGATTGAAGATGTGGAAGAACATCTCCTGCGTCTTGCCCTTGTTGGCTAAGAACTGCACGTCGTCGAGGATGAGCACATCGACGAGCAGGTAGAAGTTGGCGAAGTCCTGCACAGCATTGCGTTGCAGGCTTTCGATAAACTGATTGGTAAACTTCTCGGCCGAGACGTAAAGCACGAATTTCTCGGTATTCGTGGCCTTGATGTGGTTGCCGATGGCTTGCACGAGGTGCGTTTTGCCGAGGCCTACGCCGCCGTACACCATCAGGGGGTTAAAGGCGGTGGTACCGGGCTTGTTGGCCACGGCGAGGCCGGCCGAGCGCGCGAGGCGGTTGCAGTCGCCTTCTACGTAGTTCTCGAAGGTGTACGTCGTGTTGAGCTGCGACGGCACGATGTTGCGGTCCATCGTTTTGGCCGCGTCGAAGGGGTTGCGCAGGGTGCTGGCAGCCTGGGCCTGGGCGGCGGTGGCCGGGTTGGCCCCGGGCACGAGGTGGCGGGCGGGCGGGGCGCCAGCGTTGCGGCCGAAGCCGTTGGTTTGAGACGACGAGCCGTTGCTATTGTAAGGGCGGCCGTTGGCGGGGGCGCGGTTTTCGGCGGCGGGGGTGCCGGGGGCAGCTTTGCGGGCCGGGGGCAGGTGCATGGCGCGGGGCGGCGCCTGGGCGTTGCCCTGGTCTACTACCACGCTGTATTCGAGGCGACCTTCGGGGCCTAATTCTTGAAAAATCGCACGCTTTAGCTCCTCTACGTAGTGCTCTTCGAGAAATTCGTAGAAATACACGCTCGGCACCTGGATGGTGAGCACCTTGCCTTGCAATTCGACGGGCGCGATGGGCTCGAACCAGGTACGGAAGCTTTGTTCCCCCACTTCGGTGCGGATAACGCGCAGGCAATTAGCCCAAACAATGCGAAAATCCTGCGACATAGAAGCGGAAAACGGGGCAAAAGAACCAGCCCTTAGCGGCGAAAAAAAGCGAACGAACCCTGCCTGATACGCAACCGCTCGGGCTTGGGGGGTACAAATTTGCGCATAAACGCGCAGACAAAAAAGCCGCCAAAAGCTTGCTTATGTCGCGTTTTTAGCAGGTAGCGCCCACGGGCAGCACCAGCGAGCCTACGGCACGCATGGGCCGCGCCCCGCGTTGCAACTCATAGTCGATGCGCCCTAGGTTGATGCCCGACCAGCCTACTTGGTTAATGAGCGTGATGTGGCCTTGAGGCCCCGTAATAGGCTCGGGCGCAGGCATGAAGGTATGCGTGTGCCCGCCCAGAATGAGGTCGATACCGCCGACTTGGGCGGCGAGTTTGCGGTCGTCGAGCTTTTCGCTTTCGTACTTATACCCGAGGTGCGACAGGCAAATCACCATGTCGCAACGCTCGTGTTGACGCAGCTGCTGCACCTGGGCTTTGGCTACCGTCACGGGGTCGAGGTACTGGGTAGCACCGAAGTTTTTATCAGCCACTAAGCCCTTTAATTCGATACCTAGGCCAAACACGCCGATGCGCGCGCCGGCCTTCTCGAACACCTTATAGGGCTGAAAGCGACCGGCTAGCGGCGTGCCGCCAAAGTCGTAGTTGGCAATGAGAAACGGGAAGCCGGCGTTGGGCAGCTGCTTTTGCAGGCCCTCAAGGCCGTTGTCGAAATCGTGGTTGCCGAAGGTGCTGGCATCGTACTTCATCCGCGACATCAGCTTGTACTCCAGCTCGCCCTGAAAAAAGTTGAAATAAGGCGTGCCCTGCCAGATATCGCCCGAGTCGAGCAGCAGCACGTTAGGCTCTTGCTGCCGGATGCTGTCGATGAGCGCCTCGCGCCGGGCCATGCCCCCGAGGCCGGCCCACTGCGGCGCACTCTCGGGGAACGGCTCGATGCGCGAGTGCATATCGTTGGTGTGCAGAATGGTGAGCCGGGCCGGGCGGGCAGCAGCCTCAGCTACGAGGCTCGGGCCGAGCAGGCTGAGGCCAGCGGTGCCAAGGGCGGTTTTTTGGAGGAAGGAACGGCGTGAGTGCATAGGTATAATTTCGTTAAAATCAATATTATCGTCATGCTGAGCGCAGCGTAGCGGAGTCGAAGCATCTCTTTGGCAGAGTAACTTCTAACGCCAGCAACGAAGCGGTAGAGATGCTTCGACTCCGCTGCGCTCCGCTCAGCATGACCTTTATTACCGTACTCGCCCTTCAATCTTAGCTGTTACCGGCTGGCCGGCCTTGGTCAGCGCCCGAATGTGGTCGGAGATGGCCGCGCGTAGCAGCAGGCCAGTGTCGCGCGCGGGCACGCCGCGCAGAAAGGGCATGTTGTCGCCACCGCCCGCCAGGTAGTCGGAAATGGCAATGGGATAGGTTTTGGCAGGGTCGAAGGGCTGGCCGCCAATGAGGATATTCTGCGGGCGCTTGTCGGGGCCGACGGTGTAGGTAGCGCCCGAGATGGCCATCCGCACGGGCGCAGCATAGTCAAACAGCTGCTGCACCACGGGGCCGGGGGCATCGACTACCACCAACTCATTCTCGAAGGGCATGAGCTCGAACACATTACCAAGGGTGATGGGGCCGGCGGGCAGCGGCGAGCGCATGCCGCCGTTGGTCATTACGCCCAGCGCGATGGGCTGGTGCAAGGCCTGGGCGGCGGCAGTGCGCTGCAAGTCGGCCACGAAGTTGACGATAAGGTTTTCGCCGGGGTTTTTGCCCAGCGCCACTGGGGCCACGCCTAGCACTTCCTGCATCTGGGCCAGCACTTTATCGTGGTAGGGCTTGATAAAAGCCTCGGCTCCGGCGTTAGGCACCACGGCGCTGCCCACGGGCTGGCTTGTCGACGTGGCCGGCAGGTGGGCCGTGGCTGTGAGTGGGCCGCGCTGGCAGGCGGTGGCCAGCAGCAGGGTAAATAAACCCGCCGCAGCGGGACGAAGTAGACGCATCATACGTAACTAAAAGCAGGCTATCGCCGAAACCACAAAATTACGGCTTTTAGTGCCTTCGTTCTCGCCGGGCGTGGCCCTTGCCAAGCCTAAACAACCACCGGGCCCCAGCCGCTTTAAGCCGGGGCGGTATCTTTGGCACGGGTGGGTGGCCCGGCTTTTAGCGCTTTCTCTATGTCTGATACGCCTCCGGTTACACCGGTTTCGTTCCCCGAATTTTCGCCCGTAACCACGACGCAGTGGCAGGCCCAATTGGCCCGCGAGCTCAAGGGCACCGACCCCGCCCGCCTGCGCTGGACCCTGCCCGATGGGCTAGTGGCCGAGCCTTTTTACCACCGCGAGGCGCTCACGGCCCTAGGGGGTGCCCCCGCGCCCCTGCCGCCCCGCCCCGCCCCCTGCCGCAATGTGGTGTGCCTTACCGTGCCCGCCGGCACCGATGGCCGCCTCCAGATAGAGCAGGCCGCCGATGCCTTGGCGCGCGGTGCGGGCGGCGTGCACTTTATACTGAATAAGGAGGTCGCCAACTTCGCCCTTTCTGAACTGGCCGACCGCCTGCCACTGGCCACTACCTGGATAGGCTACACGGTACTGCATCAGCCCGACCAGCTGCTGGAGCGCCTGCGTGAAGTTGGCCTAGGTGAGCCGTTGCGGGGGTTCCTACGATTTGCGCCCGTGACGGTGCCAGAAGGAGCCGAGCTGGCGATGTTTCGCACGGCGCTGCGCCGCTGCGTAGAGCTAGCAAGGGGCTGGGCCGAATTCCCGGTACTGGCCGTGAACGGGGCTTTTTTCGGTAATCGGGGCGCGACGCTGACCCAGCAGGTGGCCTATAGCTTGAGCACGGCGGCCACCATGCTGGCCTACCTGCCCGATGAGGCGTGCGGCATCACGGCGGCCGACGTGGCCGCCAATTTTCACCTCGATTTTGCCATTGGCACCAGCTATTTCCCTGAGATAGCCCGCCTGCGGGCCACCCGCCGCCTGTGGGCCACCCTGCTGCACGCCTACGGCCTACCGCCGCAGGGCGCGGCCAAGCTGCTCATCCACGCCTCGACCTCGACCTGGAACCAGACTACCCTCGACCCGCACACGAACCTACTGCGCCACACCACCGAGGCCATGAGCGCCGTGCTCGGCGGGGCCGATTCGGTGCAGGTGGCGGCCTTCGACTGCCTCTACCAGGCGCCTAATGAATTTAGCGCCCGCCTGGCGCGCAACCAGCCGCTTATCCTGCTCGAAGAGGCGCACCTCGACTGGGTAGCCGACCCGGCGGCGGGCTCCTACTTCCTCGAAACTTTGACCGACGAGTTGGCCCGCGCTGCGTGGGCCGAGTTTCAGGCCCTCGAAGCCAAAGGCGGCATGCTCGAAGCCCGCAGCCAGGCCATGGAGGCCATCAGCAAGGTCGGGCTGGAAAAATTTAAGCGCATCGCCACCGGCCAGGATGTAGTGGTGGGCACCAACCGCTTCCAGAACGCCCAGGAGAAGTTCGATTTTCAGCCCAAGCAGCTTTTGCGCTCGCGCGACTTCGACACCACCCGCGCCACCTACCCCAGCGAGGTGCTGCGCCTGGCTACGGCCCTGCACTTCGAACGCCGCGCCAACCAGGACAAGCAGGCCACGCTGGTGCTGCTCGGCGGCGCCCGCGTGAATGAAGAAATTGCCGAGGCCTTCTGGCACTTGCTGCACCCTGGCGAGCAAGGCCAGCCACCCATGCCCGACATTGCGCCCGACTCCTACTCGGTGCTCTTTTCCAAGCCCGACGAGGCTACCCTCATGTACGCCACGCCCGCGCAGTTCGACCACCTGGCGCGGGTAGTGCAGCAGGTGCCGGTGGGCCACGTCTTTGAGGTGCCCTCGCTGGTAAATTCCGACCTAGCTACCCTGCTGGAAGCCGTGCGGGTCTTTGGCTTCAAGGAGTTTGTGGTGGAGGGGCACCACACGGAAGAGGTGTTGGCGCGGCTGCAAGGGCGGTAAATCAGCAGAAGGTTTGAAAACGGTCGTCATGCTGAGCATGACGACTATTAATCTTTTCTCTGATTCCAGAATAGTCCCAACTTTTAGCTATTAGCATTGTGTCCAAGCAAATAATAATGAGAATGCCTATCAAGGACTTCCAGCTTGGAGATGGCCTAGGCAGCTATCGGAGGGAAAAACAGCTAACTAAAGAGGAGCTAAAAGTTATTCTTCAAGCTGAGCCTATTCTCTTCGCTATTGCTGACGTTGGCCACGAATTAGAAGTAATTGAGACTGACCAATGCTTTAAATTTTGGAAAGCTGAGGTTGAAAAGCATTTAGCAGACCCCTCAAAACCCGCTCGCCTGGAAGACTATCCTGACGAGTACCTATACTTTGCTAGCAAGTGGATAGCTGAGGATTTAAGCCCCATTACTTTGCTTGAAAAGCATCATTAACTGAGCTGGTTATTAGCAAATAACCTGTATTTACTATGCGCCCCGACTTCTCCTCTATCGCCTACGACGCGGCCTCGCTCCCACCCGCCGCCAAGCCCACCGACTACCCCGCCACCGGCCCCGCCGTGTACACGGCCGCCGATGCGGCGCACCTGCCGCACCTAGGGTTCGGGGCGGGCATTGCGCCTTATCTGCGCGGGCCGTATGCCAGCATGTACACCGTAAGCCCCTGGACGGTGCGGCAGTACGCAGGTTTTAGCACGGCCGAGGAGTCGAATGCTTTTTATCGCCGCAACCTGGCCGGGGGCCAGAAGGGCCTGAGCGTGGCCTTCGACCTGGCTACGCACCGGGGCTACGACTCGGACCACCCCCGCGTGGTGGGCGACGTGGGCAAGGCCGGCGTAGCCATCGACTCGGTGGAGGATATTAAGATTCTCTTCGACCAGATTCCGCTGGGCGAGATGTCGGTGAGCATGACCATGAACGGGGCCGTGCTGCCGGTGCTGGCCTTCTACATCGTGGCGGCCGAGGAGCAGGGCGTGCCGCCCGAAAAGCTGACGGGCACCATTCAGAACGACATTCTGAAGGAGTTTATGGTGCGCAATACCTACATCTACCCGCCCGCGCCGAGCATGCGGCTCATTGCCGACATCTTCGCCTACACAGCCGAGAAGATGCCCAAGTTCAACTCGATTTCCATCTCGGGCTACCACATGCACGAGGCCGGCGCCACCGCCGATATCGAGCTGGCCTACACCCTGGCCGATGGCGTGCAGTACGTGCGCGCCGGTTTGGCGGCGGGGCTGAAGATTGACGAGTTTGCGCCGCGCCTGTCCTTTTTTTGGGGCATCGGCATGAATCACTTTCTGGAAATTGCGAAGCTGCGCGCCGGCCGCCTGCTGTGGGCCAAGCTCATTCAACAATTCAACCCGCAGAGCCCCAAGAGCCTAGCCCTGCGCACGCACTGCCAGACGTCGGGCTACTCGCTCACGGCCCAGGACCCCTTCAACAACGTGACGCGCACCACTGTGGAAGCCCTCGCCGCTGCCCTAGGTGGCACCCAGAGCCTACACACCAACGCGCTGGATGAGGCCCTGGCCCTACCCACCGACTTCTCGGCCCGCATCGCCCGCAACACGCAGCTCTACCTCCAGCACGAAACCGACATTACCAAAGTGGTGGACCCCTGGGGCGGCTCGTACTACGTGGAGAGCCTTACTGCCGACCTCGCCAACCAGGCCTGGGCGCTCATCGAGGAGGTAGAAGCCCTAGGGGGCATGGCCGCCGCCATCGAAACCGGTCTGCCCAAGCTCCGCATCGAGGAGGCCGCCGCCCGCAAGCAGGCGCGCATCGACGCGGGCCAAGAGGTGATAGTGGGCGTCAATAAATACCCCGCGCCCGAGGGCGAAGCCCCGCTGGAAGTGCTGCAAATCGATAACGACGCGGTGCGCGAAAGCCAGGTAGCGCGGCTGCAAAAGATTCGGGCAGAGCGCGATGAGGCGGCCGTGCAGGCGGCGCTAGCGGCATTGACCGAGGCGGCAAAAGGCAAAACTGAGGCAACCAATGAAGCCTCCGAGTCAACTCAAAACTCAGAACTCAACACTCAAAACTTACTGGCTCTCGCCGTCACCGCTGCCCGCGCCCGCGCTACCCTCGGCGAAATCTCCGACGCCCTCGAAGCTGCCTGGGGCCGCCACCAGGCCACCACGCGCACCATCCAGGGCGTGTACCAGCAGGGCATGGCCGACAACGCCGATTTTGCCCAGGCCCGGCAGGCGGCCCAGGACTTCGCCGCCCGCGAAGGCCGCCGCCCGCGCATGCTCGTCGCCAAAATGGGCCAGGACGGCCACGACCGCGGCGCCAAAATCATCGCCACCAGCTTCGCCGACGTGGGCTTCGACGTGGACCTCGCGCCCCTCTTTCAAACCCCCGCCGAAGTAGCCCGCCAGGCCGTCGACAACGACGTGCACGTGGTGGGCGTGAGCAGCCTAGCCGCCGGCCACAACACGCTGCTGCCCCAGCTCATCCGCGAGCTGGAGCAGGAAGGCCGGCCAGATATCCTGGTTATCGCGGGCGGCGTCATTCCGCCCCAGGACTACCAGTTTCTCTACGACGCGGGCGTGGCCGGCATCTACGGGCCGGGCACGGTGATAGCCAAGGCAGCGCTGGAGATTCTGGAGGAGCTAGGCGAGTAGCTTTGCTTGCGTACAAAAACGTCTGTCATGCTGAGCTTGCGAAGCATCTTATCACGGTTGAAATAACCTAGCGTGATAAGATGCTTCGCAAGCTCAGCATGACAGAATAATTAATCTATCAATCTTTTTCCTTCTGCCTTTTATGGAAAACCCTGCTACCGCCGCCACTCCGGCCCAATCGCTGCTTGAGCGCCTCGGCCAGCAACTCAGCACCACCGCTACGGCTCAGGCCGTGTACGGTACCCCCGTCGAGCGCGACGGCATCACGGTCATTCCGGTAGCACGGGCGCGCTACGGCTTCGGCGGTGGCGGGGGTGGCGGCACCGAGGCGGGCGAAGCAGCCGGCTCGGGCCTGGGGGCCGGGGCGGGCGTGTCGCTCACGCCCGTGGGCTACATTGAGCTGCGGGAGGGCCACAGCCGCTTCCGGCCCATCAGGTCGTCGGTGGTGCCGCTGGTAGCGGTGAGCGGGGCCATTGCGTGGCTACTGCTGCGGAGCGTACCTAGGTTGCTGAAGGACCGCAAGAACTAACATAAAGCGTTGCTACTAAAAAGCTCACTAGACCTCCCGGTTTAGTGAGCTTTTTAGTAGCAACGCTTTTCTTTGAGCACTCAACCTTTCCAGCAACCTAGGATGCACTTGCTCAGCCAACTCCTCATCGGCCTTGTGGCGCTCATTCACGTGTATATCGTGTGGTTGGAAATGTTTGCCTGGGTTTCGCGGGGGCCGAAGGTATTCCAGTCGCTGCCGGCCGAGCTGTTTCCAGCTACCAAGACGCTGGCCGGCAACCAAGGGCTCTACAATGGCTTTCTGGTGGCGGGGCTAGCATGGGCGCTGCTCATCGCCGACCCGCAGTGGCACCGTAGCGTAGGCACGTTCTTTTTGGGGTGCGTGGCGGTGGCGGGGCTCTACGGGGCGGCCACGGCAGGCGGGCGCATTTTGCTGGTGCAAACGCTGCCCGCCGCGCTGGCCCTGGCGGCGCTGTGGCTGGCCTAGGCTGGCCCGGCAGGCGTTTGGCAAAATCAAAACTGGCCTACCTTCGGTTTAGGACTGGACTATTTTTTCCTAAATCTGAAGTTCATGGACCTCCAAATCGCAAATAAAACTGCCCTTGTCACGGGCTCTACGGCTGGCATTGGGCTGGCCATCGCGCAGCGGCTGGCCGCCGAGGGTGCGCACGTCATCATCACCGGGCGCACCGAGGCGCGCATTCAGGAAGCCCAGGCGGCTATCGTGGCCCAGACGCCGGAAGCCAATGTGCGCGGCGTGGCCGTCGATTTTGGCGACGCGGCGCAGGTCGATAACCTACTGCGCGGAGTACCTAGGGTCGATATTCTGGTCAACAACGTGGGCATCTTTGAGCCCAAGCCCTTTGCCGAAATTAGTGATGCCGACTGGCTGCGCTTTTTCGAGGTAAACGTGCTGAGCGGGGTGCGGCTTTCGCGCCAGTACTTTCCCCTAATGCTAGAGGAAGACTGGGGCCGCATTCTATTCATTTCGAGTGAGTCGGGCCTGCAAATACCGGCTGAAATGGTGCACTACGGCACCACCAAAACCGCCCAGCTGGCCGTGGCGCGCGGCCTAGCCGAGCTCACCAAGGGCACCGGCGTAACGGTGAATTCGGTGCTGCCCGGCCCTACGGCCTCGGAGGGCGTGGAGGAATTCCTGAAAAAGCTGGCCGGCGAAGGCAAAACCCGCGAAGAAGCCGAGCACGAGTTTTTCCGCGATGCGCGGCCGTCGTCGCTGCTGCAGCGCTTCATCACCACCGATGAGATTGCCAGCATGGTAGCCTACCTCAGCAGCCCGCTGGCGGCGGCCACCAACGGCGCCTCAGTGCGCGTGGATGGCGGCGTGGTGCGTAGCATTTGAGCAAGCACATAATAAAAACGTCCGTCATGCTGAGCTTGCCGAAGCATCTC
>NZ_DASTEP010000118.1:0-12211 GCF_035709525.1 Hymenobacter sp.
AGGGGGCCGGGGGGTGAGGTTCCCCCGTTAGGGCGCGCCCCTAATCGCAAAGCGTCGGCAATTCCGGCTGCCGCGCAAACGCCAGCATCGTTTCTAACTGCGAAAGCGTCACCCGGTCTGCCGACAATTCCAGCGCCGCCAGTTCGTCGCGGTGCACCCAGCGCACGCCGGCCGTTTCCACGGTATCGGTGAGTAGCGCGCCGCCCACCACGCGGCACAGCACGAAGGCCTTGTACACGTACCACGGCTGCGGCGGGTGCGGGTGCTGCTTTTTATCGAGTAGGGCGAGCAGGCGCACAGCTTCGGTTTCGAGGCCAGTTTCTTCGCGCACTTCCTTCACCGCTACCTCGAAGGGCGTGAGGCCCACCTCGGCCCAGCCGCCGGGTAGCGACCAGCGGCCACCATCCAGCTTTTCCTGCACCAGCAGCACCTCGTCGGTGCCCCGAAACAGCACGGCGCGAATATCGACTTTGGGCGTGGGGTAGGCGGTTTCAGTCGAAAAAAGCGACTCCAGCAGCGCCACCGGCTGGCCCGTTAGGCCGGCCATCACCTCCAGGCTCAGGGCCTGAATTTCGGTGTAGCGCTCGGTATCAAACACACTTTGGGAATACATGAGGCCGGCTTGCGCCAGGGCTTGCAGGCGTTGCGCGATGCGGAGCAAATCGGACGCGGCGGGCGGGTTGGCCGGGAAGTTATCGGGTGTCATCTGGATTGGGCAGGCAATAAGAAATGGTTAAGAAAAGCTCAATTTTTTGGCATCACCAAAATAGCTGCGAAATGGCAAAAATGGTCTAAACGTGGCTAAACGGGCCACAAAGCCACATTATCATAAGTTATAACATTCTTGAAGTGAAGCATGTTGTACAGAGCCAGGTTTGATTCCTGGCCGCTTCTTATAGCGCAACAAGCCTATATTGCCAGGCTAAAAAGGCAACTCAATTACTAAAAAATTGATGGATAAAATCCGATTATTTAGCTGCGGCCTCCTGGCCCTTACCGGCTGGACCGCCACCCTACCGCCCCCCGAGCCCACCACAAAAGCGACCACGTTTGCCCGCTTTTTTGCCCCGCTGCGCGCCGTGCGCCAAGCTGTAGCGCGGCCCCCAAAACCTCCGAAAACGCCCCCCGTTTACACCGTGACGGCCACTGCCTACGAGGCCGTGGCGGGCCAAACCGACGCCGAACCCTTCGTGACGGCCGACAACTCGCGCATTCCCAAAAAATACAGCAGCCGCACCCGCTGGCTGGCCCTCTCCCGCGATTTGCTGCGGCCCTGGGGCGGCCCCTTTGCCTTCGGCGATACGGTGCGCGTGCGCGGTATCTCGCCCAGCCTCGATGGCACGTACATCGTCCACGACACGATGGCGCGCCGCCACCGTCGCTGCCTCGACGTGCTGGTGCATCCGCGCGAGCACATCGACTTGTTTCAAAAGGGTACCAAGATTCAGCTGGCGTCCCTTTAGACCGCAGATTCAAACGGATTTTTAGGATTTAACGGATACGCCCGCTGCGCGGGCTGGCTTGGTTGAACGTATCGCGCACAGTTTGGCTTTGTATAACTGCTCGCTTCTGGCGCGCTGCCCGCGTTTTGGGCGGTTTGTGAAACTTAGCTTAAGAATAGTTGATTAATTCAAACCTGCTGCGTGCCCGCTTGCTTGCTTTCAAGCAATTGACAATCAGCAACCGCCGCCAGACACTACCGCTCAAGGCGCTCGGATTGCTGGCGCTACTGGTGTTATTGCTCGGCACCGTGGCGGCCCGCACCGCCAGCCGCAAAGCTGCCCGCACCAGCACGATATATACCGTAACGGCCACCGCCTACGGGGCCGTGGTGGGCCAAACCGATAGCAAACCCTTCCTCACGGCCGACAATTCGCGCATTCCGCGCCACTACGGCAGCCACACGCGCTGGCTGGCGCTGTCGCGCGATTTGCTGACGCCCTGGGGCGGGCCGTTTGCCTTCGGCGACAAAGTGCGCGTAACCGGCATTTCGCCCGCGCTCGATGGCGTGTACACCATCCACGACACCATGAACCGGCGCTACCGCCGCCGCCTCGACGTGCTGGCGCACCCCCGCGAGCGCATCAGCCTCAACCAGCCGGGCGTGAAATTGCAGCGCCTTTCGGGTGCTACCCAGGCCCGCCGGCCGCGCCAACGTGCGGCTGAAAAGGTGGTAGCGAAGGCTACGCACCGCAAAGCTCAACCGCGCCGCGCAGCAGCCAAAACATTGGCTTCCAAGACCCAGCGCAAATCAACCAAGCGCCCGACCTCACTGGCCCACCAGAAACACGGCGTTGCCAAAAAGCAGCTTGCCGCTCTGCCAAAACGCCCGAAACAGCGGGTTGTCGCCCAGATACACCACCTGGCCGCGCCCAAGGTCCTGCGTGCCGAGCACAAACGTGTCGGCAAGCTGCGGGCGAGCCAGGCTCCCCGTAAAGCCCGCCGCGTAGCTGTTCTTCTTGATGACGCCCACGTTCCAGCCGCCCTGCGGCAAAAATTTGTAGCCTAGCGGATTGCGCACCAGCGCGTAGTACGTATCGCCGTAGCCGAAGGCCAGCGGGTGCGAGTTGTCGAGGGCCACGCGGTAGATGCTGCCCTGGGCCTGGGTTTCGAGGTCGCGGCGCTGCTCGTCGCCGTAGCGGCGCAGGGCGCGGTAGGGGTTGGCGCGGGCGGCTTTGCTGCTGTCGCTGGTAGCGGCGGGCTTGGCTTTGAGCAGGAAATCGCGCTTATCGGCCAGAAAGCGGCTAGCGCCTTCCAGCGCGATGAGCTTGCCGCCGGCGCGCACCCAGGTTTTGAGGTTGTCGAGGGCCGCCGTGGGGTACACGTCGGCGTAGTTGCCATCGGGCAAAATGAGCACGTCGAACTTGCTGAGCGGCACGGTGCTGAGGTACTCGGTGCCCAGCACCGTGAGCGGGTAGCCGAGCTGCTGCTCAAAGAAATGCCACACCTCGCCAAACGCCGACGCATTGACGCCGGGGCCGGCTACCACGGCCACAGTGGGCGCTTTCACGGCCCGCACCGAGCCCGAGCCCAGGTCCCCACCGGTGGTTGAGAAGCCCGATTTCACGGCGTGCAGCACCGTGCCCGCCGAGTCGGTTTGCGCCCGCACCAGCTGGTCGAATTTTGCGCCCAACCCCTCGTTGCCGGCGCGGGTGATGATGAGCGAGCCGGGCGCGTACTGCTGGCCTTCGGCCGCGAAGGCTTTTTCGGCAAAGCGCACTTTTACTTTTTGCTGGAGCAGGCGGCTGAGCAGGCGCACATCTTGCAGGCTGTTCCAGCGGGCCAGGTAGGCGTAGGGTTTGTCGGCGAGGGCGACGCTACCCTTCACCATCGGGGCGGCGGGCGCGGTAGCGTCGGCGGCCAGGCGGGTGGGCAGCGCGTAGGCTTTCACCCCAAATGAATACGGCAAAGCCCAGGCCGTAATGTCGTAAGTCAGCGAGTCTTCGAGCTGCGGCTTAGGCTCAAACAGCACCTTTACGAGCGTCGATTTGGGCTGGTACATGCTCACTACCAGGTCGCGCGGCTCGACTTGCACGGTCTCGGTTTTGCCCGATAAGTAGTTGTAGCCTTTCGCCTTGACCTGCCTGGGCGCGAAGCCGTATTTGATTTCCTGGCGGTCGAGGTATTGCGTAAAATTGCGCAGCTGGCCGGGGTCGTTGCCCGCCGCGATGACGTAGGTTTTGTACTCGCCCTTGGGCTGGGTGCGGGCGGTGGTGTAGTAGGTTTCAAACTCGCGCAGCAGCTCGTCGTGGTGCTCGGCGGTGGCCTGAATGGTGGCCCGGCTGGCAGCCGCATGGTGCGCGATGCGCTGCGCCAAAGTCAGCGTGTCGCCGTCGGGGCGGGCGTAGCGCAGGCCAGCGGCCCCGCCCCCACCCTGCTCGTAGGTCATGCCGATGGCCCCGTTGAAGGTGGGCCAGGTGTCGCCGTAGGTCGGGGCAAACAAATCGTAGACTTCGCGGGTGAAATACAGCCAGTTGTTCTTGTCAAACGTCTTCTCATTATACTCGCCAATCACGTTCTGAAACTGGCGCTGAAACGGCGTAATGTCGGCGTGAAACGGCCGGGCGGCGGGCGAAAAGTAGTACGAGTTGTTCGGCCCCATCTCGTGAAAATCGGCGTGCACGGCCGGCAGCCACTGGTTGTAGAGGGCAATGCGCTGGCGGCTTTCCTGCTGGGTTTGCCAGGCCCAGTCGCGGTTTAGGTCGAAGTAGTAGTGGTTGTAGCGGCCGCCGGGCCAGGGCTCGCGGTGTTCCCAGGCGTAGGGCGAGGCGTTGGGCTGCTGGTTTTGCACGCGGTTGTACCAGTTCACGTAGCGGTCGTGGCCGTCGGGGTTCACGCAGGGGTCAAGCAGCACCACCGTGTTTTGCAAGTAGCGCTGCATCTCCGCATCCTGCGGGTTAGCCAGGTCATACAGTATTTGGAGCACGGCCTCCGAACTCACGGCCTCGTTGCCGTGCACGTTATAGCTAAGCCAGGCCACGGCGGGCAGCTGACGGCTGGCCGCGCCGGGGTCGAGGCCGGCGAGGCGGCGGTTGTTGTGCGCGATGTCGTCGAGCTTCGCAAAATTCTCTCGGCTGGCCACTTCTACTACCAGCAGCGGGCGGTGCTCGTAGGTTTGGCCGTAGCGCACGAGCTTCATCTGGCCGGGCGCGTGGGCTACTACGTGGGCGGCGTAGCGGTTCACATCGGCCTGCGGCGTGAAGCGGCTGCCCAGCGCGTAGCCCAAGAACTGCGCCGGCGTAAGCAGCGGCCCGGCCGCGTCGGCGGCCGGGCTTTGGGCGCGGGCGGGGCCAGCGGCGAGCAAGCCGCCAGCAAGAAGTAGTGAACGAATTATAGTAGAAAATACGGCCATGCAGCAAGGAGCGTTTGTCGGAGGCGCAAATTGCTATGAAAAAGCTGGCGAGCCTTTTTCATAGCAATTTGCGCCACGGTGAATGTAGAGACGCATACTTGCGTCTCACGCCAGGCGAGCCCTGACAACGACGGGACGCTAGGCTGCGCGTCTATACGCCAGGCGAACCTCTGGTAAGCTGAGAAAAGGGCTGCACGCTCACACCAAACGAGCCTTAACAACGCCGAGACGCAAGTATGCGCCTCTACGCTTGGCACACCGCCAGCTACCTCGGCTGCCGCTGTTGCATCTCGGTCAGCGCATCCTGCGCTTTCTGGCGGCGCTTGCGGTTTTTGCGCGTGTCTTCCTGCCCGTCTTCCGTGGCTTTGGTGTAGCGCACGGGCGGCGCGCTGGGCGGCGGGCCGGCGGCGTAGAAGGCCAGGATATTACCCTTCAGAGCGGGTGTGAGATATTCAAACTTGTGCTTGCGCAGCGTGCGCAGCAGCTCGGCGTAGGTTTCGTCGGCCAGCACGTAGTCGGTGGGGCGGGTGGGGCGGCCGGTATCGAGGTTGAGGTTGGGCAGGCGGGCGGCCATCGCGGCGGTGTCGGCGGGCTGGGCGCTGGTGAGGGCGCAGTAGCGGCCCAGTGCGGCGGTGTAGCTCTGGTGAAAGCGTTTGCTGTCCTCGGGCGTCGGCACCCGGAACGAATAGGTGCGCAGCGCCCCCACCTTAGGCAAAATATTAATGAGGCTAGCCAACACCCGCGCCCCAAAACCCGGCCGCTCGAAGTGCTCGCCGTTTTCCTGCTTAAACTCGCTGGGGTTCTTCCTATACGCGCGGTAGCGCTGGCGCAGCGTGGGGCTGGCCCGCCAGATTTGCTTGCGCTGGCTGTACCAGGCGGCCCGCACGGCCACCGGCAGCACCTGGTTTACGGCCAGCCGGAAGGCCGCGATGCTGGCATCTACGTTCAGGAAAATTCGCCCCAGCTCTACCCCATAGGTTTGGCGAAAGGCACTTTCCAGCAGCTTCTTACTTACCCGAAAGCCGATGTGCTTATGATACGCCTGCGAGCGGTAGCGGCCGTTGGCAATCTGCATCACGTCGAAGGCAAACTCGACCTCCGTGTGGTTGAGCGGGGCCTGCTCGTAGGTAACGACCGGGCCGAGGCCCGCCGCCCGCTCGGGGTACAGGTTGGGCAGCACCAGGTTGGTGGCGTCGGGGTGGCCCACGTTGTCGGAGGCGTAGTGCGCCAGCGCGCCCAGCGCGAAGGCGTACTCGTTGCGGTCGCCGGCCTCGCGCAGCAGGTTGCGCACAAAGTCGCCCGAGCGCACGTAGTGCGTGAGGTTGGTAAACAAGCTGGCCCCCAGCGGGTAGTAGCCCATGTCCTGCAAAATAGCCCCGCCGTAAGCGTAGCTTTTGGCTCGCTTCTGCTCCTTCTCGGTGGCGCCGGGGTATCGCTGTTGCAGCAGCGGCAGCACACACTTTTCCCAGGTCGAGTCGATGATAGACTGGTGGGTGAGCACCGAATACGCCGCCGCCGGGGCCGCCGGGGCCAACAGTAACAGCAGCAACAAAAAGCGAATCAGGCGCATAAACGCGGGCAAAACGAGTGGTAGCTTGTGCCAACGGCAAAGCCCGGCCGCTCGTTGCCGTGGTTCAGCTTTTCGGCCGGTAATGGGGCGTTGGGCTCGCCTTGCGTGCACCTCACCCCCTAGCCCCCTCTCCAAAAAAGAGGGGGAACTAGTCTTTAGTTTTAGTCTCTAGAAACTAGGCTTTTAGAACTAGAGCTAGTCCCCCCTCTTTTTTGGAGAGGGGGCTAGGGGGTGAGGTGCACGCAAGGCGAGCCCAACGCCCCCAGCCTACCGATACCCCACCGCCTTTGTACCCGGCTCGTCGTTCAGCGCCCCGATGAAGGCGATGAGGGCGGCCTTTTCGGCGGGCGTGAGGTGCAGGCGGTCGGGGCTGAGCGTTTGGGTGGGCACGGCGAAACCCAGGCCCTGGCCACCGCCCCGGTCGTAGAAGTCAACTACTTCAGCCAGCGTCTGGTACACGCCGTTGTGCATATAGGGCGCGGTGTGGGCGGCGTTGCGCACGGTGGGTGTTTTGAAGGCGTAGCGCTGGTGCGCGATGCCGTGCAGCAGGTACTTGCCCTGGTCAGGGTCGAGCGTGGGGTGTAGGGTGTCGGCAGTGGCGGGCACGCCCAGCACCTCGCTTTCGGCCTGCTCGTAGAGCGGCCCCACCGCCCCGCTAAACAGCGGCGCGTAGTGGCAGGTGCCGCACTTGGCCTTGCCCATAAAGAGATTAAAGCCCTGTATTTCCTGCTTATTCATAGCCAGCGTATCGCCGCGCAGGTGGCGGTCGAAGCGGCTATTGAGCCCGCCCAAGGTGCGGACGTAGGCGGCCAGCGCCCGGCGCAGGTTGCGCTCGGTGAGGGGCGCTTTTTCGTCGGCAAAGGCGCGGGCAAACTGCGGCCCGTAGCCCTTGCGGCGCAGGGCCACGGCCACGGCGCTGAGCTGCCCGCCCATCTCGGCGCGGTTCGACACGACCTCGTGCACCTGGTCTTCGAGAAAATGCACGCGGCTGTCGTAGAACAAGGCCGGCTGCAAGGCCGCGTTGAGCAGCGTGGGCGTGTTGCGGGCCAGGCTGCGGCCATCGAGCAGCGAGCTATTCACTTTCAGCCCATCGGCGTAGGCTTTTTCAGGTAAATGGCAGCTTTGGCACGAGCGCCCCGCCCGCCCCGACAAAGCCGGCTCGGCAAACAGCGCCGCGCCCAGCGCCAGCACTGCTGGGGTGGGCGCGGCCGCATCGGCCGGGGCAAAAAAGGCGGGGTCGAAGGCATCGGCCTCGAAAAACGTGGCCGCTCCCGGCCGGATGGCCCGCCGCCCGCCCACCAGCGCAATGCCGCGCTGCATCTGCCACACCTTCAGGCTAGTCAAAAACGGATTGAACGCCCGCGTGAAAAACGCCATCCGGTCGAAGTGCTCGAAGCCGGCCGCCGTGGGGCCAGGCGCCTGCACAGCCGCCACACAGCGCCGGAGCTGAGCGAGCAGCGGCGCGGGCGCGTCGTAGCTCGCCAGCACCTCGCCGGTGGCTTGCAGGGTGATGGCCGCCTCGGGCAGCGCGGTGCCTACGGTGGGCGTATCAAAGCCGGATATTCCTTTGGAAGCCAGCCGGTAGAGGTTCAGGCGCAGCGCGTCGAGCACCTCGCTATCAGTGGGGATAAGGGCCGGCAACTGACCTTCGAGGTAGCGCACTTGGTAAAGCATATTATCCAGCTCCTGGCGCAGGTAGTCGCGGCGGCCGGGCTCGGTGGGCTCGGCGTACACCATTTCTTCGAGGGCCTGCAAGCCGCCGGGTAGTTGCACCTGCTCGGGCTCGCTGGGCTCGGCCTCGGGCAGGGCCGCGCCGTTGAGGCGCTGGGCGGTGCCGGGATAGTAATACTCGATTGCAAATTCCAGGGGCTTGTAAGCCGCCCGGCACGCGATAAACTCGGTGCGCAGCGCGGCCTCATCGGCCTTATCCACTACCGCCTGGAAATGCGTGAGGGCTGTTTGCAGCTGGGTCAGGTGCTGGGTGTAGTAGGTTTTGACTTGCTCGGCTGGGGGCGGCGGCAGGGCTTTGAAGGCAAGCAGGAATAGCAGACTCAAAAGCATCGTGAGGGCGGTGTAGCGGTGGGGTATTTTACTAGCCGCTCTGGCGTGAGACCCCACCCCCGGCCCCTCCCCTCCGGGAGAGGGGAGCCGGACGTTCGCTAACGTCTGCTCGCGGTCGGCTCCCCTCTCCCGGAGGGGAGGGGCCGGGGTAACCGCGCTTGGACTGACCTTTTTAGCAAAAAATCTCATTCAAAATAAAGCTTAGCCTGCGGCAGCAATGCCCGCGCCCGCGCCTGGGCCGCCGCCGAAAGCGCCGTGTGGCGCAGAATAACAGTGCGCAGCCGGGGTAGCCGGCGCAAAGTACGCGGCAGCTCAGCCAGCGGATTATCGTTGACAATCAGCATCTCCAGATTCTCCAACTGCCCCAGGCTGGCGGGCAGCGCCGCGAGCTTATTGCCGCTCAAGATGAGCGCACGCAGTTCGCGGCAGCCGCCGAGGCTGGCGGGCAGCGCGGTGAGCTGGTTGTTAGCCAGGTTCAGCTCGCGCAGCTTCGTGAGGCCGCCGAGCTGCGCCGGCAGCTGCTGCAATTGGTTATCATTCAAATACAAAAACCGCAACTGACGCAGCCCGCCCACGTTGGCGGGCAAGAACAGCAGGCGGTTGTGCGAGCAGTCGAAATAATCGAGCTGGCGTAGCTGCCCCAGCTGCTCGGGCAGCGAGGTAAACTGGTTCCAGGCCGTGACGAGGTAGCGCAGGCTGTCGAGCTGGCCCACGCTGGGCGGCAGCTCGGTGAGCGCGTTTTCATTGACTTGCAGTTGGCGCAGGCGGCGCAACTGACCGAGGGCGGCGGGCAGGCGCCGCAGGGCGTTTTTTTGGGCAAACAACTCACGCAGGCTGTCGAGGCGCGTGATTTCGTCGGGTAGTTGGCGCAGGTGGTTGTCTTGCACGTGCAGGCGGCGCAGGCGCGGCAGCTGGCCCACGCTGGCGGGCAGCGTTTCGAGGTCCTGGAAGCGTAGGTTCAGCTCTTGCGTGCAGTCGGGGCGGCGCAGGGCGTCGGCCACGGTGAAGGCGGCGGCCGGGCATTGCTCGCTATAAACGCCAAGATTGCCCCGCAGCAGCGGGGCAATCCAGAGGCAAAAGCTTAGTAAAAAAGCTAGGGTCGTGTTCAATTTTTTGGTTCTTGATTAAGGACTTGTGCAGCTTGCAGTGGGATACCAACCGTCATGCTGAGCGGAGCACAGCGGAGTCGAAGCATCTCTTTAGCAGAGTAACTTCTAACTATAAGCAACGAAGCGGTAGAGATGCTTCGACTCCGCTGCGCTCCGCTCAGCATGACGGATAGCCCTCCCCTACTGCTTCACAAACTGCCGCGTGAGCGTGGCGCTCGGCGTGCGCAGCACCAGCAGGTACTGGCCGCTGCTGAGGCCCTGCACCGGCAGGCGCAGGCTGTTGGCACCGGCGGTCAGCTCCACGGTTTGGGTGGCTAGCACACGGCTGCCCAAGATGCTCATCACCTGCACGGTGGCTTGCTCGCGGCGGTCGTGGGTCAGGGTCAGGTTCAGCTCGCTGGTGGCGGGGTTGGGGTAGAGCGTGAGGGCGGCGGCGTTTTTGGCCACGGCGGTAGCGGTAGTCACGTTACCCAGGTTTTCCTTGCGGGCGATAACCAGCGTGGTGGCCTTGTTGAAGACCACCGACTGGCCGGCGGCATCGTTGGTAGCCAGCGTATTGCTGGAGCTCGGGCCCTGGATGGAGAGGAACATAAACCGGCCATCGGGCGAGAGCGTCATGCCCGTGGGCTCGGAGCCGGCCGGGGTGGTAGCGAACAGCTCCACGGCCGGGGCGGCTTGGGTGTGGCAGGGCTTCACGAGCCAAATGTGGTCGCGGCCACCGTCTTGCAGCACGTAGAGGTTGCCGTAGGCGTCGAAGGTCAGGTTGTCGTTGCCGGTGCCCCAGGCTTCCTGCACGGTGCCCGCGCCGTAGTTGATGGGGTAAGTCTGGTTGGTAACGCCCACCGGCTGGCCCACGAAAATCTCGAAATCGCTGACGCCCGCCGTGGCATCGGCAAAGCGGTACACTCGGCCCGTACCCTTCGATGTGAAGTAGATTTTGCCGTCGTGCGGGCCGATTTCTACGTCCTCCACGCCCGCAAAGCTGGTGGCACCCAGCGCCGTAGCGGTGGTAGTCGTGTTGTTGCACTCGGTAGGCGTGCTGTTGGGTACCACTATCCAAGTGCCGGTAGTGGCCGTGCCGATGGCCCCGCTCAGTTGTAGCACGTAGAGCGTGCCGTTGGCGAGGTTGCCAGCCGTGTTGGCCACGTACTTATACACGTAGCTGGTGCCGCCGTCGTCAGCCCCTTCATACACGGTTTTGTTGTCGGCGGCCACTACCACATTTTCGTGCTTCATGCGGCCCATGCGCCAGAGCTTGTCGGGGGTGCCGTCGGCGTTCTGGTCTTTCACGGCGCGGGTGGCAGGGTTCAATTCCACGTTCCAGCCAAAGTCGAGGTAGCCGTCGTTGTTGCTGTCGGTGGGCGCGGTGGGCGTATTTTCTTCGCAGGTGATGACCGTGCCCCAGGGCGTGGTACCGCCCGAGCAGTTGTTATACGTGCCCACTACCGGCCCGAAATCGACGCCGTTCTTAGCCGATACGTTCCAGAGCTTGCTGGTGGTGTTGTACTGCAAATCAAGAATGCTCACCCCTGAGCTGGCCGCCGACGAGCCTTCGTGGTTGATGGACAGGTAGCCGTTGGTGCTGCTGCCCGCGATGGGCACGTAGCCCGTAAAGTCGTTGGCGGCCTTCACCGCGCCGGTGCCCGTGGTGTAGGCATCGCCGGTCTGGGTCAGCACCTGGTATACGTGCGTGCTCGGTATCACGAGCGTCTGGGTCTGGGCCGAGGGCTGCACCGACATGAAATTGCTGAGCGCCGCCGTGGGCATGGCGCAGGTCGTGACGCTGGTAGCCTGGTCTTTGAGCAGTTCCAGCTTGAAGCTGATGTCGGAGCTATTGGCGCGGTCCTGGTGAATCTCGACGGCGATGGTATTGGTGCCCGCCACCAGCGCCGACTTGGGCACGATGGCTTCGAGGTAGGTGCTTTCGTCGCTGCCGCTGACGGTGCTCACGGCGTAGGTATTATAGGCAATCGCGCCGGTGGGCAGGTTATCGCGGAAAATCTCCACGCCATTGAGGTACACCACCGCGCCATCGTCGCGGATGAGGCGCAGCTTCAATTGGGCAAAGCCCGCCAGGCTGCTCACCTGAAACTGCTGCCGGAAGTACGTCGTCACGTACTTATTAGAAGAATTCGAGCCAAAGCCCACTACCGTGGTTTCGTCGTTGTCACCGTAGCCCAGCTCGGCCGCGCCACTGGCCCAGGCGGCGTCGTTGAAAGCGGCGGCGCGCCAGGCCGTGCCCTGGTCGGTGCCATTATCGAGGTATTTCCAGGTGCTGGTGGCGGCCACCAGCGGGGTTGTGGTTTGGGCGGCGGCGGGCAGCGCCAAGCCCAGCGCAGCCAGGAAAAAGAGAGTAGAAATGGGTTTCATAAAATGAATTCCAACTGAATGAGGCCGCAAGCTCGGAATTCAATGTGTCCCTTAGTTTATCCCTGGTTTACCGTTAAATAATGCCACTTTTTAAGCTTCACGGTATTTTCATCTTTAGTTGAAAGCCAGCGGGTAAGGCAGTTAGCTTTATTTCAAGGAAAGGTGGTGCTTTTTTAAAAGAGCGTTAGTACTTGCGAGTAGGCAAATCGCTGAGCGGTGTAGAGACGCAAAATATTGCGTCTCTACACC
>NZ_DASTEP010000119.1:0-13382 GCF_035709525.1 Hymenobacter sp.
CCCAGCGGGGCGACCCGTCGGTAGTAACCAGTCACCAACAAAGAACCAAAGCCCCGTAGGGGCGACCCTTTCACTTGTTGGGTCGCCCCTACGGGGCTTTGGACAGGCAGTGCTCCCCGATTGCCACCGACGGGTCGCCCCGCTGGGGCTAGGCCGCAACCTGGGTTTTGCGAGTCCGAGCGCTACTCGCACCCGGCGCTTGGGTAGCTCGCGGGAATACGTAACCAGCCGTTTACGGCCGTAGATGCGAGCTACGTTCGCGCTCGAACTACAAAGCCCAAGCTACTGGTGGCCCTACGTATAATCGAACGCCGAGGCGTAGAGAGGCGGCGCGGGCGCTTGCGCCAAGCCATTGAGCTTCACCAGCACCTGGCTGTACGTGGGCTGTTTCAAGGCTTGCAGCAAGCCCAGCTTCCCGCTGTTTTTCAGGTAGCCGTGCAGCGGCGAAGTGGTATCGAGCATCACCAGCGCCGAGGTGTAGCCGAAGTGCGCCAGCACGCTTTCGAGCAGCGCCAGCAGGGCGGGCTCGCGGCCGGGCAGCACGTAGAGCGCTTCAAGCGCGGCAAACTCGTGGCGGGCGGGGTTGATGAGCCGCTTGAGCACGGGCACGTGCGGCAGCACGCGCAGCATGAACTTGCCGCTGATGCCGGGCATGGCTACGATGCGCCAGCGCACGGGGTTGGCCTGCACACCGGCGATAATTTCGCCGTTTTCGCGCAGCACGAAGTAGTTTCCTTCGTCAAACAGGTGGTCGAGCTGCACCAGCGCATGACCTTGGTAGGCGGCTGCCAGCCACGCCCGCATGGCGGGCTGCTCAGCGGCGGGCAATTGGCCGAAACGCGGGTCAAGCTTCGGGTATAACCGCCCGAAAGCCAGCGCCTCCAACTGCGCCAGCGCGTGAAAGCCCGCCTGCGCCGCAATCTGGAGCGAGCGGGCGTTGGCCCCTTCCACGTAGGAATAAAACAGGTGCGGGCCGGCCTGCGTGCGCTCGATGTAGCGCACGGCTTCCTGCTTGAGCAGGTGGCCGTAGCCGTGGCCCTGGTGCGCGGCGGCCACGGCCAGGTAGCGCCCGTAGTAGCCGGGCACCGGGCCCGTCGGCGTGGGCACCAGCCGCCTCGACAGGCAATAGGTACCGGCCAGCTCCTCTCCCTTCCACAGCTCAAAGAAGTGCGGCCCCGTGATGCGCGCTACCTTTTCGGCCTGCCCGGTGTGGCGGTACTGCGGGCCGTGGGTGCCGTAGGTGGTTTGCTGAAGCAGGGCCACCGTAGCCGCACTGGCTACGGGGCTGACGGTGAGCTGCAACGCCCGCGCGGCGTCGGTGAAAATTAGTTGTTTCATAGCAGTAATAAGCTGGTTGTTGGGCGGCTGTCATTGCTTCGCTACGCTCGCAATGACAGCCGCCCAAACGGTGCCCGGCGAGCAAGCCGAACAGGTGCGATTGCTTCGCTGCGCTCGCAATGACAGGCACTTTTTAGCCATTAAGACATATAAGAGACGGTACCATTTGCCAGCAGCGCACGCGCATTGCCAGCCGCAAGCAACCGGCCGCGCAAATTTGGAGTAAGCAGGCGCATTCTCTACAATCACATTTTCTCTCCTCATGGCCGTTCTCGTGGGCAAGCGCGCCCCTTCCTTTAAAGCATTCGCCGTTGTGGGCCAGCAGGTCGAAGAAGAGTTTTCGCTCGACCGCTACCTAGGCAAGCGCTACGTGCTGTTTTTCTTTTACCCGGCCGATTTTTCGGGCCTCTGCCCTACCGAGCTCTACGCTTTCCAGGAAATGCTGCCCGAGTTTGAGCGCCGGGGCGTGGCCGTCATCGGGTGCAGCACCGACTCGCACCAGACGCACAAAGCCTGGCTGCGCACCCCGCGCGACCAAGGTGGCGTGGAGGGCGTTACCTACCCGCTGGTGGCCGATACGTCGCACACCATCGCGGCCAACTATGACGTGCTGGCCGGGCACTACGACTACACTGAGGGCGGCGAAATGACGTTTATCGGCACGCCGCAGGCCTACCGGGGCCTGTTTCTCATCGACCGCGATGGCATCGTGCGCCACCAGCTCATCAACGACCGTTTTCTGGGCCGCCGCATCTCCGACGCCCTACGCATGGTCGATGCCTTGCAGCACTACGAGGAGCACGGCGAAACCTGCCCCGCCAACTGGGAAGCGGAAGCGTGAACCTGTAGCGTAAGCTTTAGCTTGCGAGCGAGCGCAGCGAGCAGCCGCGCTCTCCAACGTTCGCTTACGTAGCTGCTCGCTACGCTCGCTCGCAAGCTAAAGCTTACGCTACACCCCGTAATTTTGCAGCCGCGCCCGGCCTGATGCCGGGCGCGGTTTTGTTTTTGCGCTTTCTGTATTCGCTGGGCCTGGCCCTTTATGCGCTGCTGCTGCGGCTAGTAGCGCCCTTCAACCCCAAAGCCGCCGCCTGGGTGGCCGGCCGCCGGGGCCTGTTGCCGCGCATCGCGCAGGCGCTGGCCGCCGAGGCCGCGCCGCGCCTGTGGGTGCACTGCGCCTCGCTGGGCGAGTTTGAGCAGGGCCGGCCGCTCATCGGGGGGCTGCGCGAGCAGTACCCGGGGCACAAGATTGTGCTCACATTTTTCTCGCCCTCGGGCTACGAGGTGCGCAAAAACTGGGCGGGGGCCGACTACGTGTTTTACCTGCCGCTCGATTTGGCCGTTAATGCTCAAGCTTTTGTAGCGACGGTGCAGCCCCGGCTGGCGGTGTTCGTGAAGTACGAATTCTGGTACTACTACCTGCGAGAGTTGCGCGAGCGCGGCATTCCGGCGGTGGTAGTGGCGGCTATTTTCCGGCCGGGCCAGGTGTTTTTCAAGCCTTGGGGCGGCTTTTTTCGGAAAATTCTGGCCCAGCTCCAGCACATTTTTACGCAGAATGAGGAGTCGGCCGAGCTGCTACGCGGCATCGGCCTCACCCGCGTGAGCGTGGCCGGCGATACACGCTTCGATACGGTGGCCGCTACGGCGCTGGCCGCGCCGCGCCCGCTGCCGCTGGTTGAGGCTTTCGTGGCCGACGGCGCGCCCGTGCTGGTAGCCGGCAGCACCTGGCCCGAAGACCTGCCCGCCCTGGCCCCGCTGCTGCGCAAGCACGCCCGCGCCATGCGCTTCATCGTGGCTCCGCACGAGGTATCGGAGGCGCATCTGCTTGAGGTAGAGGCCGCCATGCCGGGACTCACCGTGCGCTACTCGCGGGCCACGCCCGCCACCGTGGCCGAGGCGCGGCTGCTGCTAATTGATAACGTGGGGCTGCTGAGCCAGCTTTACCGCTTTGGGCGCTTTGCCTACATCGGCGGGGCGTTTGGGGCCGGCCTGCACAATACGCTGGAGGCGGCGGCTTTCGGGCTACCCGTCTTTTTTGGGCCGCGCTACGCGAAGTTTCAGGAGGCTGTGGCGCTGGTGGCGCTGGGCTGCGCCTTCCCCGCGCACTCGGCCCAGGAGCTGGAAGCAGCCTTCGACCGGCTGTATTACAACGAGGACGCCCGCCTCAAAGTGCAGGATGTCAGCCTCGACTACGTGCACACGCACGCAGGGGCTACGGGGCGCATTTTAAGTCATTTAACAATTATCAATTAACATTTAACAGCTTGCTATTTTGTATCTTACTTGGCAACATTATCGTTTGCCGCAGCCAGCTTTTCGGTTGTTAAATGTTAAATGATAACTGTTAAATGAACGGAGTTGTCGTCAAATCTACCGGCTCGTGGTACGTGGTGCGCGACCCGGCCACGGGCGGGCTCTACCGCTGCCGCCTGCGCGGCAAATTCAAGAATAAGGGCCTGAAAGTGAGCAACCCGCTGGCCGTGGGCGACGGCGTGGCGTTTGACCTGCCCGAGCAGTCGGAGGGCGCGGGCGTGATTCACACCATCGCGCCGCGCCGCAACTACATCATCCGGCGCTCGGTGCACAAGAGCGAGCACGCTCACATCGTGGCCGCCAACCTCGACCAGGCGCTGCTGGTGGTTACGCTGGTGTCGCCGGCTACCTCGTTCGGGTTTATCGACCGCTTCCTGGTCACGGCCGAGGCGTACCACATTCCAGCGCTGCTCGTGTTCAACAAGTCAGACCTTTACGACGAAGACACGCTCGACTACCAGCGCCAGGTAGCCGGCATGTACGCCAGCGTGGGCTACCCCAGCGTGCTGTGCTCGGCCGAAACCGGCGACAACGTGGCGGCCGTGGCCGCTTTGCTGCCCAATAAAGTATCGCTGCTCTCGGGCCACTCGGGCGTGGGCAAGAGCACGCTCATCAACGAGCTGGTGCCCGACCTCGACCTGAAAACGGCCGAAATCAGCGAATTTTCCGACAAAGGCAAGCATACTACCACCTTCGCCGAAATGCTGGAAGTAGTGCCCGGCACGTACATCATCGACACGCCCGGCATCAAAGAATTGGGCCTCGTGGACGTGCCCGCCGCCGAGCTCGCCGGCTACTTCCCCGAGATGCGCGCCCTGCTCAACCAATGCCGCTACCACAACTGCCGCCACGTGCACGAGCCCGGCTGCGCCGTAATCGAGGCCGTAGACCAAGGCAAGCTGGCCGTGCCCCGCTACGAAAGCTACCTGAGTATGCTGGCCGACGAAGACAACCGGCATTAATTTAGTTAGGAGTTTTGAGTGCTGAGTTTTGAGTTGAGGCGCTTTACTCGCACGTCCGTATCATTACGCCTCAACTCAAAACTCTCAACTCCCCTGCCATGCTCGTCAGCGTCCTTCCCGTGCCCTTCGCTGATGCCGGCCGCCAGCGGCAGTTTGAGGCCGTGCGGGCCGCGCTGGAAGCCGAGGCCGACGCGCCGGCCACCGTGCTGCTAGGCAACCTGGGGGCGTTTTCGCCGGTTCAGGCGGATGTACTCGTAGTGCGGCCTACCGGCCTGGCGCTCGGCGTATTCGTGCTGCAAGCCGGGCAGCTCACGATACCGACGCTAACGGCCGGCCCCTGGCTGCTCGACGGGCAGCCGCTGCCGGGCCGGGCGGGCAGCGACAATCCGTTTGCGCAGTATCAGCAGCAGCTGCCAGTAGCAGTGGCTTGGCTGGGCGAGCATCTGGGGCTGCCGGAGGATAAGCTGCCGCCATGCGCGGGCTTTGCACTGTTTGAGGCTCCGCTCACCTTCGGGCCGGCGGTGGAGGCACAATTGCACCGCGCTGCGCACGATTTTCAGTTGCTTGGCGAAGCCGCGCAGCTACCCGCGCGCCTGCGGCAGCAGCTGGCGGCCGGGCCGGCTCTCGATGCCGATGAATTGCTGGACTGGGGCGAGTGGCTGGCCAGCGAGCCGTATATTGCTCATCATAATGGCATTGCCGAAAGCCGAAGCTTAACCGAAGGCTTGTTTGGTAGCCCGACTGATTTCCTGGAGCAGAAGCTGCGGCAGCTCTGGCGCTGGCTCGGGGCCGAAGACATCCCCGCCGACCCGCCCTACGGTGCCCCGCCGCCCGCCGACCAGCACCTGCGCGACCAGCAAGAGCAGGCCCGCCTCCAGCAGCTGCGCCAGGAGCTGCAAGCCGAGCTGCACCAGCAGCGCCAGGAAGCCGCCGCCCGCGAAGCCGCCCGCACCCAGGAGCTGGCGCTGCTGCGGCAGCAGCTAGCGCAGGCCGGCCCCTCGCCCACCGAGCGCGCGGCCGAGCAGCGCGCCAAAGAGGCTATTGAAGAATCGCTGCGCACGGCCCGCGCCGAGCTGGCTACCCGCAACGCGGAGCTGGATGCCCGCATTCAGCAGCTGGGGCAATTGATTGGGCGGTTGCACGCCGGGCCGGGCACGCTGGCAACCACGGCGGCCGTTTCGGCGCTACCTGTTAGTGCCCGCCCGCCCGGCGCGCTTGCCGCGCCCGTGCCGGCAACTGCAAAAAAGCCCCGGCCGGCCACCGCGCCGCGATGGTCGTTTCGGCGGCTAAGGCAGGCCGAGCGCTGGGGGCTGGTAGTGCTGGGGCTGGCGGGCGTGGGGGCAGGCACCTGGGGCGTAGTGCGCTGGGCCCAGCAGCCCGCGCCGCGCCCGGCCGCCACGGTGGCTCAACGGGCGCTGCCCGATGCAGCCGACGAGTACTCGGAAGAAAATCAGCCTACTACCCAAGACGAGCAGGCTGATAGCCTGGCCCGGATGCAGGCCGCCGCCATCGATACCCTCACTACTCACAACCCAACGCCCATCCAAACCTCTGCCGAGCCCGAACCGGCTACCACAGAGACGGAAACGAAGGAAGCTCCCCCCTCCGACTCGCCCACCCCAGAGGCTACCCCCGCTGCTACCGAAAGCCCCGCGCCCACCGTGCCCGCGACTACCACCGAGCCGGCCCCGGCCAGCCCCACCCCGGCCACCGCCGAGCCCAGCCCTACGCCCTGACTTCTGCGTACAGCGGGGGGAAATATTTCTTTTTTCTCCCCTATGGCTGATAAAATCGCCTTTCTGGGCCTCGGCAGCATGGGCGCCGCCATGGCCGCCAATTTGCTCAAAGCCGGCTTCCCACTCACCGTCTACAACCGCACCGCCGAAAAAGCGGAACCCCTGCGCCAGCAGGGCGCTACCGTGGCCGCCACCCCCGCCGATGCCGTGCGCGACGCCGACATCGTATTTACGATGCTGACCGACGACAAGGCCCTCGAAGAACTCACCACCGGGCACGACGGCTTCCTCAAGGCCCTGAAGCCCGGCGCCATCCACGCCTCGTGCAGCACCGTGGCCCCCGACACCAACCGCCGCCTGGCCGAAGCGCACCGCGCCCACGGCACCTTTCTGGTAGCCTCGCCGGTATTCGGCAAGCCTGATGTGGCGGCGGCCGGCAAGCTCTGGATAGGCTCGTCGGGCCCCGCCGAGGCCCGCGAGCGCCTCAAGGCCGCGCAGGCCGCCATCGGCCAGAGCACCCACGAGTTTGGCAATGACCCCGGCGCGGCCAGCGTGGCCAAGCTCTGCGGCAACTTCCTGCTGGGCACCGTAATAGAAGGCATGGCCGAAGCCCTGACGCTGGCCGAAAAGTGCGGGCTAGACCGCGTGGGCTTTTACGAAATGCTCACCGCTACCCTCTTCAACAACCCCATTTACAAAAGCTACGGCAAGCTCATTGCCGAGCAGCACTACCAGCCGGTGGGCGCGCCGCCCGCCATCATCCGCAAGGATATGAACCTGGTAGTACAGGAGGCTTACAAAAACGAAGTGCCCATGCCCTTCGCCAACCTCATCCGCGACCGCCTCACCGCCACCGTGGCCCTCGGCGAGCCCGACGTAGACTGGGCCAGCTTCGCCAAGCGCGTGTCGGAAGACGCGGGACTTTAAAGAGTTATGAGGTTTAAGTTCTGAGTTTTGAGTTATTATCTGGCTAACTCAAAACTCAGAACTTAAACCTCATAACTCTACTTGGCCGTCGGCAGTACCACCGTGTCAATCACGTGCGTTACGCCGTTTTTCGAGATAACGTCGGCAATCTGCACCGTGGCAGGGGCGTCTTTGCCGTTGCTCACCATCACCTTACCATCTTTCACGGTGAAGTGCAGCTTCTCGCCGTTTACGGTCGTGATTTCCTGGCCATCCTTGATATCCACGGCCAGCAATCGGCCCGGAATGACGTGGTACGTCAGCACGCCTTTAAGCTTAGCCTTGCTAGCCTCGTCGGTGAGGGCGGCCAGGGCGGCTTTGGGCAGTTTGTCGAAAGCCGCGTTGGTGGGCGCGAATACGGTGTAGGGGCCCGCGCCTTTCAGGGTTTCAACTAGGCCGGCGTCTTTTACTAGGCTCACCAGCGTACTCACGCTCTTGGCCTGCATAGCGTTGTCTACGATGTCTTTGTCGGCGGTCATGGCTACGCCATCCACCATTACCCCGCCGGGCTTGGCCATCCGCACCGAGTCGGTGGGCATGGCGGCCGAGTCGGCCACGGCTTTGGCGGCGGCGGCTTCTTCGGCGGTGGGAGTTTCTTTTTGGTCTGTGCCGCCGCAGGCAGTCAGTAGCAGGACAGCCAGCGCCGTGGCGGGCAGGTGGCGAAATAGGTTGGTCATAAAAGGGGTTTTGGGTAAGTAAACGTGGCCTATAAATAAGGTCGGCCGCAAGTTGTTTGCCCCTTACGCACAAGGCGGCGGGCAAGGTTTTTCAAACCCGCGCGCCGGGGCGCTGTTTTCTACCTTTGCCGGGCCAGCGCAGTAGCTGGCCTCCTTAACACCCCACCCCATGAAAACTGCCGAAATCCACACCCCCAAGGGCGTGATGAAAGTTGAGTTTTACGAGCAAGACGCCCCCAACACCGTTAAAAACTTCCTCGACCTGGCCGAGAAAGGCTTCTACGACAGCACCAAGTTTCACCGCGTCATCCCGAATTTCGTGATTCAGGGCGGCGACCCCAACACCAAGCCCGGCGCCAAGGGCGCGCCCGGCACCGGCGGACCCGGCTACAAAATCAAGTGCGAAACCAGCGGCGGCCACCAGTACCACGAGCGCGGCGCGCTCAGCATGGCCCACGCTGGCAAAGACACCGGCGGCTCGCAGTTTTTTATCGTGCACAGCCGCGATAACACCGCCCACCTCGACCGCGTGCACACGGTATTCGGCAAGGTAGTGGAAGGCGAGGACGTAATCGACCAGATTCGCGGTAATGACGAGATTACCAAGATTGTGGTGAAGGACGAATAGCCTGTAGGGTAAGCTTTAGCTTGCCAATAAAATGAAAAGCCCTGCGCACCTTTCGGTACGCGGGGCTTTTTACTGTTTACTCGCGGACTAAAAATCCACACTACGGCTTAGCGGCGGCGGCGGGGCTTTTGCTCTTCTTCGTCCTCGTCGTCATCGTCGCCGAAGCTCGGCATGGTGAACATCGACGAGAGCAGGTCTTTGAACTGCGCGCCGGCGGTGAGGCGGTTGCGCGAGATGAGCGAGTGCTCGGCGAGGCCGTGCAGCAGAAACTCCATGAGGAAATACGTGGTGTCGGCGTCTTCCTTGGGGTGTAGTTCGGTCACGATATCGCGCAGGCCGGGTACTTTGTCGAGGGCGGCGCGGTAGTCGTTCACGTGGGCGTCGTGCAGGATGTCGAGCGTGTTGCCGTTGCCAAACCACTCCTGCACCGTTTTATAGGGCGAGGGGCGGTTCTTGAGCTTCTTGGCTTTGTCGGGGTCGGGGAAGTAGTTCAGGAACAGCGTGCGGATGGCTTTGCCCATCAGCTTCTCGGCCACGATGCCCGCGCCTTCCTGCTCGCCTTCGTACACCAATTCTACCTTGCCCGTAATGGCGGGCACGGCCGAAATGAAGTCGGCCACGCGCACGTAGGTGCGCTTCTCGCCGTTGATAAGGGCGCGGCGCTCGGCCCCGGCTATCACCTGCTCGTAGGCCGAGATGGTGAGGCGGGCCGACACGCCCGACTTGGCATCCACAAACTCGGAGCCGCGCGCCTCAATGGCTACCTGCTCCACTAGGTCGTGGATGATTTCATTGCTGGTTACCAGGCCTTTTTGCTCCTCTTTGATGCGGGCTTCCTGCTTGGTAATGCGCTTGCCGATTTCTATCGACTTGGGGTAGTGCGTGATAATCTGGGCGTCGATGCGGTCCTTGAGGGGCGTCACGATGCTGCCGCGGTTGGTGTAGTCCTCGGGGTTGGCCGTGAACACGAACTGAATATCGAGCGGCAGCCGCACCTTGAAGCCGCGAATCTGAATGTCGCCTTCCTGCAAGATGTTGAACAGCGACACCTGAATGCGGGCCTGCAAGTCGGGCAGCTCGTTGATAACGAAAATACCACGGTGCGCCCTGGGTATCAGGCCAAAGTGAATCACGCGCTCGTCCGAGTACGGCAGCTTGAGCGTGGCGGCCTTGATGGGGTCGGCGTCGCCGATGAGGTCAGCCACACTCACATCGGGCGTGGCCAGCTTTTCGGTGTAGCGGTCGAGGCGGGGCCACCAGGCTACGGGCGTGTCGTCGCCTTTTTCGGCAATGAGGTTGCGGGCAAATACCGACAGCGGCTGCATCGGGTCGTCGTTCAGCTCCGAGCCCTCCACCACCGGCACGTACTCATCGAGCAAATTGATGAGCAGGCGCGCGATGCGGGTTTTGGCCTGCCCGCGCAAGCCCAGCAAATTGATGTGGTGCCCGGCCAGGATGGCGCGTTGCAACTCGGGTATCACGGTTTCCTCGTAGCCAAAAATGCCCGGAAACACGTCCTGTTTAGTACGAAGTTTAGAGATGAGATTATCCCGCAGTTCCTCTTTCACGGAGCGGGGTTTGTAGCCACTGGCGCGCAGTTGGCCCAGGGTGCGAATAGCGTCGTGTGTCATCACGGACTTAAACCCGGTAAGGGGGCCCGAGGTTCAGCCGGCCACGGTAGAGTTTTAACAGTAATGGCACCCCGGCAGCCGGGCGGGCTGCTGGGGTGCCATCAGGGTTTGCGTGGGCTGTTCGCCGGGTTACTGCGGCCGGGCTAGCCTACACCGGATTATTGAACTTGGATATTACCGGGCGAGTAGGTCAGCGACAAGTAGTTAGTAGCCTTGTTGCTGAACCAGTTGGGCGCGAAGAAAGTGCTCAGGCTGGTCGGGTAAGGGCCGGAAATGATTTGCATCTCCGAGGGCCACCGCCAGTCGGCCGGAATCATGATACCGTTGGGGTAGGTTTTGCCATCGGCGGGGTACACAAACGTGTCCATGCCCGCGCGGTTGGTAATGCCCTTCACGTACAGGTCGTAGACGGGAGGCGTGGGGTCGGCAACATTGCCCGACGAGTACACGGTAATGAACGGCTCGTAGGGCTTGGCGCTGTTGTAAGCGTAAGAGTTGTTGAGCACCAACGTTACCGACTTCGCAACCGGCGTCCGGTAGGGCTCGGTAGCTACCGTGTTGGCGGTTACGTGGTTGGCGGTGCCGGGTAGCGCCGTTTTGGTGCTTTCAAACACCGTCACGTAGTAGTAGCCATCGCGGTCCTCAACGGCCGCCGCGCCTACTACCGAAGATACGCCCGTCTTAGGAATCCGGAACTTGAACTTGTGGTCAAATGACGCGCCGCGGGCCTGAGCGATGAAAGTCAGGTCCAGCTTTTTGGTGCTCGCATTGTTCGTATAAAGCACTTTCGACTGAATCACCAGGTCGTTGTAATCCAGGTCGTTGTACTGGTTGATGAGGTCTTCCCAGGCGTACGTAAACGAAACGCCTTGCGAGCACTGCTTCTTCTCGAAGCTAAAGTAGGTGGCATAGCCTAACCCCGGAAAGTCGCCCGGGCCACCATTGCTACCGCAGTTCTGGTTCGGCGTGCAGGAACCGCCCCAGGCTTTCTGGCCGTTGCAAAGCTCGGCATATGCCACCACGTTGAAGTTGGTCGGCAGGCAGCTTACAACCGATGCCGGCACGGTAAGGGTGTAGGTATATACGCTGCGGCAGGACGACTGCTCATAGGCAAACCGATTGGGAAGAGGAATGCCACAGAACATCTTGCCCGCTGCGCTGAAGGCGTTGAGCGTGCTGAATACATCGGCATGTACTTCTTCGATGCGAACGCGGGAGGTGTAGGTAATCAGCAAGTTGCCCTTGCCATCCAGCTCCGTGTTGACCGTACCGACGTTGGTGCGCCCACCGGCAATCAGGCACGCTGACTGCGAGCAGTCCAGCGGAGTCGTGCCACCTTGCAGCGACGTAAAATCCGCCTGCTCCGTTGCCTCCATTACGGGGCTGGGCAAGTCTGCCTCCTTTTTGGCGCAGCTTTGCAAGGTAAATGAGAATGCCAGTGCGGATAGTAATAACCCGGCACTAGCTTTGAGTTTAGCTAGATTCATAAGCGGTTGGGTGAAAGAGGGGTGAAAGTGTTAATGCGGTACAAAACTATTAAAAGCTCGTCCTTAGAAGCAAATTAAGATAATATAAACTATGAAAATTTATATGAAAATCACTTTTCCTGCTTTTTCATATTCCTATTATGCTACTCGCCAAACCGTTTTTTTTCTCCTCCGTTGGCCGCAAAAGCAGCTATGCCCTAATACATAAGGCAACCACATGGCAACCGGCCCGCCCAAGTCACCTATAAAATACCTTTGTATGTAAACCTTTTAATACCCTCTGACTAACACTGGAAATAAGTAATATCCGCAGCCGCATACTTACTAATAAAGCTAGCAAATTTTCATACACATCTTTGATATTCTGTATTTTATCAGTCACACTACGAGAATAAAAGGCACGTAATGAATAGCAATCAAATATGATTTTATAAATACATAGACTCCCACCTTGCCGAACCAAGTAACGCAGCAGCTCCCATCGCCCAGTGGCGCCATCTCGACCGCATTACCGACAATCACTTGGTTCTCAGAATTTACCGGGCATACGGGCTACTGCCCCGCTGTCATGGCGGTGACTGGTGGCCGCAACGTGAACCTGTACGAAGCCGGGCGGCTGGCCAGCGCCCCGCCACCAGCCGCTGAAGTGGGGCCGCCCGCTTGCAAACGGCCAGCCTCCCCCCTACCTTGCGTGGCTATTCTGCCAGTAGCCACTAGCTGCCAGCAGTTTCAATAGCTTCCTGCCTCGCTTTTCGCCCGCCACTTTTCTGCTCATGCCTGATTTTGGTATCGTTGGCCTGCTCATTCTGCTCGCCACGTTTTTCGCTTCTTACCAAGGCTTCAAAAACCCCGACTACTTCGAACGCTATCTGTTCCGGGTCAGCGATATTCGCTACGGGCGGCAGTACTACCGGCTTTTCACGTCGGGGTTTCTGCACACGGGCTGGTGGCATTTGCTGCTCAATGCGCTCACGTTCTACTACTTCAGCAGCGTCGAGTACGTGGTAGGCTTCGGCAACTTCTTGCTTATCTACGTCGTGAGCTTGGTGGGCGGCAACTTATTCTCGCTGTTCCTGCACCGTAATGACTCCGATTATTTGGCCGTGGGCGCGTCGGGCGCTATCAGCGGGCTGGTGTTTGCCAGCATCGCGCTTTATCCCGGCATGAGCCTGGGGCTGCTGGGCATCATCATGCCGGGTTGGCTCTACGGGATGCTTTACGTGGTGGTGTCGGCCGTCGGCATTACCACGCGGCGCGACAACATCGGACACGATGCCCACCTGGCCGGCGGGCTGGTGGGTTTGCTCACAGTAGTGGCCATGCGGCCCGAGCTACTGCGTACTAATTACGTGGCCCTGGCCGCCATTCTGGTGCCGGCGCTGGGCTTTTTCTACCTGCTTTTCAAGAAGCCGGAAGGTTTGATTCTGGGCAACTTCTTTTCGTCCGAGCCCGCCTACCAAACGGTGGACGACCGCTATAAAATTCAGCAGAAACGGCGCGAAGACGACCTGGATTATCTGCTGGATAAAATCAACAAAAAGGGGCTCGATAGCCTGAGCGACCGCGAAAAGCAACAGCTGGAAAGGCTGTCGCGCTGAGGCAGCTAATAAGCAGTAGCGCGAACTTTGTAGTTCGCGTTCGTTGGTG
>NZ_DASTEP010000120.1:0-41932 GCF_035709525.1 Hymenobacter sp.
CGCTGCGTCTCTGCTTGATGCGCAGAATGCTCAGCATGACAGTATCACCCACTCATCCACTCATCCAAAAAACCACTCACCCACTCACCCACCCTACAGCGCGTGGTCGAGCCTGACATCCTGGCCCGACCAGATGCGCCGGGCGGTCCAGTCCTGGGCGGGCTCGGCCCAAAAGGCATGGCTGGCGGGCAAACCCAGCGGCAGAAAGGCGGTGGAGCAGAGGTAAAGGCTGCCCGTGGAAATATACCCCTCGCCGATGCCTGGCTGGTGGCCGCAGAGCCCGATTTGCAGCCAGCCCTGCGCGTCGAAGGTGCCCTTGGGCTCCATGGTGCGCTGAATGACGGCCGTGAGCGCGCTGCGCACCTGCCCGGCCGGCAGCCCCTCGGGCAGCACGCCCTGCAAGGTGCACTGCGCCAGGTGCTGAAACGCCCCGCAGCGATACGCCAGCGAGCGCCCAAACGCCGCAAATGAGCCATCGGGCCCGATGAGGCGCTCTTGCACGGCGGCGTAGCGGCGGGCGCGGGTGCGCAGCGTGTCGAGCAACTCCTTGCGCTCGCGGCCGGCCGCCACCAGCGTGCCCACCACGTCAAGCAGCATGGGCTGAATGACGTAGCTGTTGTAGTAATCCCAGTGAAAATCAGGCCCGTCGCCGTAGGTGCCATCGCCCTTGTACCAGGTTTGGTGCTCCCGAATGGCGTAGTCCATCCGCATGGGGTCGCCCTGCCCGGTAAACTTGAGCAGCGCCGCCTCAATGATGGCGCTGAACAGCAGCCAGTTGCTGTACACCGGCTTGATGACCCGGCTGCTTTGCAGCGCCGCCACCAGTTGCGCCTGGGTGGCGGCGGGCAGCTTCTCCCAAAGCTGGGTGGGCGCGCGCAGCAGCGCATGGGCCAGGAAAGCGGCATCGACCACCGGCTGGCCGCCTTGGTTGAAATTCAGAAAGTCAACATCCTGCGGATTGACGGCGTGGGCGATGGCCTGCCGGGCCTGCTCGGCGGCCTGCTGCTGGCGGGCGGCCTCATCGGCGGGCACGTCTTTGAGCTCGAGCCAGGGGGCCAGGCCGGCGAGGGTGCGGCCCAGCGCTTCGAGGTGACTCACGCTACGGCGGCCTTGCTGCTGGCCGGCGGCCGCCTCAATGGGCATGGTGGCCTTGAGGCGGCCGGCGGCCCCGGCGGCCAGCACCGGGCTGGCCACGCGCAGCAGGGTAGCCAGCCAGTAGGCGCGGTCGTTGGCGGGGCGCTTGGCGGGGGGCGAAAGGGTAGGAGCGGCGGCGTGGCCTACGTGTGGCAAGGCCAGCGCCGAGAGGCCGGTAGCCGCCTGGCCCAGAAAAAAACGACGTTTCATGCAAGCTTACTTTTTGAACTTCAGCAGTTCGGAATCGACCAGCAAACAGCCCCAAGTGCTGGGCCGCAGCCGGCTACCTGCCGGGAGGCACACCAGCGGCAAAAAAGCAGGAACGGCCGCTGCCACAATAGTACGGCCGCCTGGCCCGACGAATCGGGGGCATTTTGGAAAATCAGCGGGGAAGTTTTCGGCACAAGCCAGCGAGGCGCGGGTGGAACTGCCGCCGCTACTCGGCCGGCGCGGCCGCGCCCCGGTGCTGCCGGGCGTAGTCGGAGGGCGTGGTGCCGAACAGCTTCTGGAATACCTGCCGGAAGTACTTGGCATTCTCGATGCCCACCTCAAAGGCCACTTCCGACACCCGCAGCTGGGTGCTGGCCAGCAGCTGGGCCGCCCGCTTCAGGCGCACGTCGCGGATAAACTCCACCGCCGTCTGGCCCGTCAGGCTCTTGATGCGGCGGTAAAAAACCGAACTGCTGAGGCCCAGCTCGCGCACCAATACCTGCACGCTGAATTCGGCGTCGCCGAGGTGCTGCTCGACTACGTGCATGGCTTTTTCCAGAAACTCGCGGTCGGCGTCGGCCACTACTATCTCGGTGGGCTGAAGCAAGATGCGACGCTGGTAAAACTCGTGTAGCTTGCGGCGGTTGCGCAGCAGGGCGTCGGCCTTGGCGTGCAGCAGGGTGGGGTTAAAGGGCTTGCTCACGTAGTCGTCGGCCCCCATGCCGAGGCCTTCGAGCTGGTGGGTTTCGGCGGTGCGGGCGGTCAGCAGCAGCACCGGAATGTGGCTGGTTTTGGGGTGCTGCTTCAGCTTCTGGCACAGCTCCAGGCCGTCGGAGCGCGGCATCATCACATCCGAGATAATGAGGTCGGGCTGCTGGGCCAGGGCCATTTCCCAGCCGACTACGCCGTCTTCGGCGGCCAGCACCTGGTAGTCGGCCGCGAAGAGCTCGCAGAGGTAGTCGCGCACTTCGTCGTGGTCTTCTACCACCAGCAGGCGTGGCGGGCTGGCGGGCGGGGCCGCTTCCGTAGCTGGCTCGCCCGCCGGTAGCTCGTCGGGCGCGGCTGGCTCGGGCAAGGGCTCCTCGGCTGCCATATCGGGGGTTTCGGGCGCGGGGGCCAGGTCTTCGGGGCGCAGGTGCTGCTGGCCGAAGGGTAGGCGCAGCTCGAAGGTGGAGCCCACGCCCAGCGTGCTGGCCACCGTGAGCTGCCCGCCGTGGCGCTCGGCAAACTGCCGGGCCAGCGCCAGCCCGATGCCGGTGCCCGTCATGCGCAGCGTGTTGGTGTGCGCAGCCTGGTAGTAGGGGTCGAAAATGCGGTCGAGCTCGTGCGCCGCAATGCCCAGGCCGGTATCCGAGACGGTGATGCGCAAGTAATTGGCGGCCAGCTGCCCATCGGTGTACACGGCCGGGCCGGCCGGGCTGCCCACTGCGGCGGCAGTCAGCTCCACGCGGCCCTGGGGGCGCACGTACTTAAAGGCATTAGCCAGCAGGTTGGTCAGAATAATTTCCAGCTTGCCCTGGTCGAAAAACAGCGGCACCGGCCCGGCCGGCAGGTCGAGTTGGTACTGCACGCCGCGCTCCTGGGCTTGCAGCTGAAAGCTGGCGTACTGCTCGGCGACGAACGGCGCAATGTCCTGGCGGGCGGCGCGCAGCGGCACGTGGCCGGCTTCAACCTTGCGAAAATCAAGCAGCTGGTTTACCAAATCGAGTAGCTTGCGGGTTTGGCGTTGCATCAGCTGCACCTTGGCTTGCAGGCCGGGCACCGGGCCGGGGCTGCCGGCAATCTCCTCCATCGGCCCCAGGATGAGGGTGAGCGGCGTGCGCAGCTCGTGGCTGATGTTGGTGAAAAAGCCCAGCTTGAGGTTGGTGAGCTCCTTTTCTTTTTCGACCCGAAAATGCTCCAGTGCGAGCTTGCTTTTCAGTTCCTGCCGCGTCATTTCGATGCGGCGGTACAGCGCTACGCCGCCCAGCAGCGCCAGCGCGTACAGCGCGTAGGCCCAGCCGGTTTTGTACCACGGCGCGCGCACGTCGAAGCTGATAGTGGCCGGGCGGGCGCTCCACGCGCCCTCGCCGTTGCTGGCTTTCACGTGCAGCGTGTAGTGGCCGGGCGGCAGGTTGGCAAAGCTGGCCGAGCGCTGGCCGGGCGGCGGCGTCACCCAGCCCCGATTGTAGCCTTCGAGCTGGTAGGCGTACTGGTTTTTCTGTGGGTTGGCGTAGTTCAACCCCACAAACTCCACTGAAAAATCATTGTCGCCGGGCCGGATTACTACCGTTTGCGCCTCCGACAGCGGGCGCGGCAGCAGCACGCGGCCGTTGAAGGGCTGGCCCACGGCCACCGGCTGGTTGGCCACGCGCAGGCCCGTGAGCTGCACTACCGGCGCGTAGGGGTTGGGCTGAATCATGGCCGGCTGGAAGTAGCTCACCCCATTGATGCCCCCGAAGTAGAGCGTGCCATCGGCCCCGCGGTCGGCCGCGCCTATCTTGAAGGCGTTGCTTTGCAGGCCATCGGCCACGTCGTAGCGCAAATACTGGCGGGTGGCGGGCGCGTAGCGGTAGAGGCCGGTGCCGCCTATCCAGAGGTGGCCGGCGTCGTCGGCCAGCAGGCTTTCTACATCGCTCTCGGGCAAGTGCTTATAAGCGCTGCGCACCGTTTCGCGGCCTTGCGTGTCGGTAGCCAGCCAGTGCAGCCCGCCCCCGATGGTGCCAATCCAGAGCGTGCCCTGGCGGTCGAGCAGCAGCGGCCACACGTAGTTCACGCGCAGGCCGTCGGGGGCGTCGGGCTGGTGCTGGAAGTGCCGCAGCACGCGCAGCGAGTCGGCTTCCACGCGCAGCTTCAGCAGGCCTTGGTCGGCGGTGCTGGCCCACAGTACGTCGCGGCGCGCGTCGTAGAGCAGGTAGGTAAAGCGGCTGGTGGGCAGCGCACTGTTTTTGGCGAGGTAGGCGCGCAGCAGCTGGCCCTGGGCGTCGAACTCAAGCAGGCCCATATTGAGCGTGGCTACCCACAAGTGGCCGGCGCGGTCTTCGGTGATGCGCTCGATGCTGGCGTCGTGCAGGGTTCCGGCCCCGGCCACAAATGGGTCGTAGGTAGTAAGGGTTTCGCGGCCGCCGGCGCGGCTGAGGCTCACCAAGCCCCGGTTGCGGGTGCCAATCCAGAGGGTGCCGTTGCGGGCCTGGTACAGGGCCGACACGTCGATGCTGCTGCGGCCCGAGGTTTTGTCTTCGCTGAGGTAGCTGCGGTAGGTTTGCCGGGCGAGGTCGTAGGCCTGCACGCCGTTGCGGGTGCCCAGCCACAGCGTGTTGGTGGCCTCTTCCTTATACACGGCGTTGATGTAGTTGCTGGCCAGCGCCGCTTGGCCGGCCCGCTGCCGGCGCAGCTGCCCAAAGGGCTTCTGGCGCAGATTCACCTTATTGAGGCCGCCGGCCGAGGCGCAGAGCCACATCACCTGGGTGCGGTCTTCGAAAATCTGGTGCACCCGCTCGGAGTTGAGGCCGCCGGGCTCGCCATCCTGCGGCAGCAGCAGGGTAGGGGCGGGGCGCAGCGGCGGGGCGGTGCCCGTCACGGCCCCGGCCTCCCACACGTAGAGGCCGTAGTTGGTACCCACCCACAAGCGCCCAAACGAGTCGAGCTGAAGGGCTTGCAGCTGCGGGTAGTCGAGCGGCTGGGGGTGGGCGGCCAGCTGGCGGCCGGCCCGGCGGTTGGCGGCGCTCACCCACAGCACCTGCTGGTTGAGGCCAATCCAGAAGTCGCCGCGCCGGTCCACGAGCAGCGCCCGCACGTGGTCGTTTATTTCGGTGGGCTCTACTACCGGGGCGGCGCTGCCGGGGCGCACCACCCCGAGGCCCTGGTTGTAGGTGCCCACCCACACGTTGCCCTCGGCATCGGTGGCCAGGCTGCTGAGGTAGTGCTCAGCTGGCTGGCGGGCGGCAAACGGCACCAGGCGCACGCTGGCCAACCCGCCTTTCGCATCAAAAGTCAGCAAAAACAGGCCGTGCTTGGGGGTGGCCACCCACAGCCGCCCCTGGGCATCGGAGGTCAGGGCCATAATGCTGACATCGGCGAGCTGGGCCAGCAGCGGGCGGGCGGCGGGCGGGGCGGCGGCCGGGCTCAGGGGGCGCAGCTGGTCGGCGGCGGCATCGTAGTAGTAGAGGCCGGCGCGCTCGGTGCCCACCCACAGGCGGCCGGTAGCCGGGGCCACGTGCAAGACCTTGATGCGGTTGCCGGCCACGCCCTGCCGCGTGATGGGTAGCAGGTAGGGCCGCAGCGCGTAGCCGTCGTAGCGGTCGAGGCCGCGATTGGTGCCCACCCAGATAAAGCCGGCCCGGTCCTGGGCCACGGCCATGGCGTCGCTGTGGCTCAGGCCCTGGTCTACGGTGAGGTGCTCGAAGCGAAACTCACCGGGGGCGGTGTCCTGCGCCCGCGTACCCAGTGCTAGCAGGAGTAGCAGCGGCAGCGAAAGCAGGTAGCGGTAAAAAAGCGGCATAGGCGCGGCGGTAGGAGCGAAGACGGGCGCAGTAAGCGCCGGATAAACCGAACGAGAAGCTGGCCGCCCGGCCAAGTAAAGCAAGACGTGGATGCTAGTTAAAGGCCGGCCCACGAGCCAGCCCTAATCAGGTTGCAAGGTAAGGCCGGCCGCCCAACCATGTGCGGCGGCCAGCGCCGTTTTTCTACCTGCTCTAAATAAGCTGACAAGTGCTTTTATACATTGTTTGTAAAGTAGTTGAATGGCAAATATTTTAAATAAAGTCGCTTCAAGAAGGTTGCTGTCACGTAAGCAATGGATGAATTTACCCCCTGCTAATTGATGAAAACGTACCCGCCGCGCCGGTGGAAATGCTGCTACTTTTGTGTTGCTGCACTGTTACCAACGCGGGTTGCTTACGTGCAGTAAGCATTTACTTACTAGGGCTGGCCCGGCTGGTGCCACTGCTCCGAGCTAGCCCCGATTTTCCCACCCAGCGTCTTCCGCTACCCCCTTTTTTCTATGCCCAAACCCTTACCCTCACGGGCGCTATGCCGGCTACTATTCTTAGCGGCGGCCGGCGTGGCTGGTACCACGGCTGCCCAGGCGCAGGTTATCAATACGCCGATATTGCCGCCCCGCGCTACCACGCCCACCGATACGGCTCGCACCAGTGGCACCCCGCCCGAGCTCAACAAGCAGCCCGTAGCCCAAGTGTTTACCCCCTCGGTGACGGACGAAAACGGCGAGCCCCTGGCCGGCGTGAAGCTGGCCACCGAAAGCGGCGCCTTCACGGCCCTCACCGACTCGGTGGGCCAGGCCCAGATGCCGGACGTGAAGGCCGGCGAAACGCTGGTGGTAAGCATCGACAAGTCGGTGATTCGGCGCTTTGCCGTTACCGACAACCTCACGCCCATCATCATGCTCGATACGCGCAACCCGGCGGTGGCGCGGCTCAAGCCGGTGCGGCTGCTGTTCAATACGTCTATCCGGCCGGACCTCACGGCGGCTTCTACGCAGACCGTGTACTACCGCGACCTGCAAAAATTTCCGGTCACGACCTTCCTCAACGCGCTGGCGGGGCAGGCGGCGGGCTTGCAGGCCATCCAGTTTTCGGGCCGGCCCACCGACGACGTGTCGGCTGTGTCGATACTGGGGCAAAGCCCCACGATTGTGATTGACGGCATCGCGCGCACCAACTCGTCGCTCGACCCGCTGGCTTTGTTTGACCTGGAAGAGATTGAGTCGGTGACGGTAATGCGCGACGCGCTGGCCACCTCGATGCTGGGCGTGCGCAACACCAACGGCGGCATCCTGAACGTGACCACCCGCCGGGGCACGCCGGGCCAGCCGCGCATCTCGCTCACGGTGCAGTCGGCCATTCAGCAGCCGCTGCGCCTGCCCCGCGCCCTCGACTCGTACAACTACGCTACCCTCTACAACGAGGCGGCCCAGAATGACGGCTTGCCGCCCGTGTACACGGCCGCCGACTTGCAAGCTTACCAGGACGGCTCGGACCCCATCGGCCACCCCAACGTGAACTGGCGCGACGCGGTGCTCAAGAAGTCGTCGCAGCTCGACCGCTACACCTTCAGCGCCAGCGGGGGCAATGCCTTCTCGAAGTACTTCGTGAGCCTGGAGCACCTGAGCCAGTCGGGCCTGCTCAAAACCAGCGACATCAACAGCTACAACACCAGCAACGACTACAAGGTCTACACGGTGCGCTCCAACATCGACTTGCAGCTGAGCAAGAAGCTGACGGGCGGCATCCGGCTGCTGGGCCGCCTGCAAAACCTCAACGACGCGGGCGCGACGGCCAACACTATTCTGGCGTCGATTATCAACACGCCGGCCAACGCCTACCCGATTTTCAACGCCAATGGCAGCTACGGCGGCACGCAGCAGTTTCAGAACAATGTGTACGCCCAGACCGTGGGCTCGGGCTACCGCGAAAACTACAAGCGCAACGTACTAGGAGACTTCTACTTGCAGCGCACGCTCAATGAGGTGACGCAGGGCCTTTACGCCCGCCTCACGGGCTCGTACTACGCCAGCTTGTCGGAAAACATCACCCGTAGCAAGTCGTTCGCCACCTTCTTGCAAACGACGCCGGCCACCGGCACCCCCACCTACCAGCAGTTCGGGGTCAATAGCGACCAGTCGAACAGCAACGGTATCAGCTACCAGAGCAACACTACCTACGTGGAAGGCCTGCTGGGCTACGACCGCCAGTTTGGCGAACACGGCCTGAGTGCCGTGGCCGTGGCCAGCCGCCAGTCGACCAACCAGGACTCGGACCTGCCCTACACGGTGCAGGGCGTGTCGGGGCGCGCGTCGTACAACTACCAGCAGAAATACGTGGCCGAGCTAGCCTTCGGCCTCAACGGCTCGAACCGCTACGCCAGCGGCACGGCCTACGGCTTTTTCCCGGCCGGGGGCCTGGCCTGGAACATCTCGCGCGAGCGCTTTATGGAGTCGCAGCAGTGGCTGTCGTTTCTGAAGCTGTACGGCTCCATCGGCGTCACGGGCAACGACGTGCCGGGCTACTTCACTTACATCCAAACGTATTTCGACACGCCTAACACCTTCTATGGCACCGGCGCGAGCGGCACGTTCTCGCTGAGCGAGCAAACGCTGGCCGCCACCAACCGCACCTGGGAAAAAGCCCGCAAGCTGTCGCTGGGCGTGCAGGGCGCGCTGGCCGACAATCACCTGGGCTTCACCCTTGAGTATTTCAACTCGCTGTACTACGACCTGCTGTATCAGCGCGGCCGCAACACGGGCCTGCTCGGCCAGACTTATCCCGACGAGAACATCGGCCGCACGCAGTACTACGGCATCACGGGCCAGCTCACGTACCAGCAGTCGTTTGGCAGCCTCAGTTTGTTTGGCTCGCTGAACATGAGCGTGCAAAACTCCCGCATCCGCAACATCGACGAGGTGTACCGGCCGTATCCCTGGATGCAGCTCACCGGCGGGCCGGTCAACCAGTTTGTGGGCTACGTGGCCGACGGGCTGTACCAGACCCAGGCCGAAATTGCGGGTAGTGCTACTACAGTGGGCTACAAGCCGGTGCTGGGCGACATCAAGTACAAAGACCTGAACGGCGACGGCGTTATCGACCAGTTCGACCGGGCTACCATCAACACCACCAAGCCCAGCATTCCGTTCGGCGTGACGCTGGGCGCGGCCTGGAAAGGCTTCGACTTTTCGGTGCTCTTCCAGGGCACCCTCAACCGCCAGATATACCTGCAGGGCAACAGTGAGTATGCCTTTCAGAACGGCGGCTTTGGCCCGGCCTTCGAGCAGCACCTCGACCGCTGGACGCCTCAGAACCCCGGCGCCAGCTACCCGCGCCTGGGGTTGGGCAACAACATCAATAACTTCGCTACCTCATCTTACTGGCTGCACGACAACAGCTACGTGCGCCTCAAAAACCTGGAGCTGGGCTACACCGTGCCGCTGGACCTGAGCCGCCGGGTGCGCCTGCAAGGCGTGCGCTTCTTCTTCAACGCCACCAACCTGGTAACCTTCAGCCAGTACGCCAGCGACCGCATCGACCCCGAGGTGTTCAACGCGGCCTACCCGATTCAGCGCCTGCTCAACTTTGGTTTCAACATCAAGCTGTAATTTTTTCTGGGCTGTTGGCTGGCAGCTGCTAGCTGCCGGCTTGTGCCGCAACTCTTCCCACCCATTAAAAATAACGCTGTTGGCTGCTAGCTGACAGCGTACAGCCCAAGCATAGTTATGAATCAGAAGCTACTTATTCCGGCCGCCGCGCTGCTGCTGGCCCTCGGAACCACTGCTTGCCAGAAAGACCCCGAAACGGAGCCGCGCTACCTCATCCGCGACGAGCTGCTGTGGGACAACCTGGACCAGAATGCCTTTCTGGCCGGGGCTTACCTCAACGACGTGTATAGCTACCTGCCCGGCGGCTTCAACCGCATCGGGGCCGGGGCTGGCATCGGGGCCAACACCGACATCGGTGACTTTCTGGCGGCCGGGGCCGGCGATGCCGTGCCCTCGCGCTTGCAGCGCCCGGTAGAGTACTACACCAACGGGACGGTGAGCTCGGTCAACAACCCCGACCCGTACTGGAACTCTGCCTACGCCGGCATTCGGCGGGTAAATATTTTCCTGGCCAACATTGACCGCGTGCCCGTGTCGGCCACCAACAACGTGTACTGGAAAGCCGAGGTGCGCTTTATCCGGGCCATGCTGTACTTCGAGCTGGTGAAGCGCTACGGCGGCGTGCCGCTCATCGGCGACAAGGTGTTTACCCTGAACGATGACCTGTCGCTGCCGCGCAACACGTATGCCGACTGCGTCAATTACATCGTGAGCGAGTGCGATGCCATCAAGGGCAACCTGCGGGCCGATGCCTCCCTGGCCGATGCCGACTGGGGCCGCATCACGCGGGGCTGCGCCCTGGCCCTCAAGGGCCGGATGCTGCTGTACGCCGCCAGCCCGCTCTTCAACGGGGGCCGGGTAAACGGGGCCAGCGACCTGCAAGGCTACCCCAGCGCGGACCCCAGCCGCTGGCAGCGCGCCTACGATGCCACCCAGGAGCTGGTGGCCCTCAACTACTACGCCCTGAATGCGGGCACGGTGGGCTCGGCCACGCCGTATTCCAATATCTTCACGGCGAAGCGGAATAAGGAGATTATCCTGGCCAAGCAGGCGGCCAACAGCACCCTGCTCGAAACCAATAACGCGCCGATTGGCTACAGCTCGCCGGCTACCAGCCTGGGCCTCACCAGCCCCACGCAGGATTTTGTGGATGCCTTCCCGACCAATACGGGCCTGGGCATCACGGCTACCGGCACCAACTACAACGCTACCGCGCCCTACACCAACCGCGACCCGCGCCTCGACGCCACGGTGTTTTACAACGGCATGACCTGGCTGAGCCGGCCGGTGCAAACCTTCACGGGCGGCGTGGACCGCCCCGGCGGCTCGGCCGTGCAAACCCGCACCGGCTACTACCTGCGCAAGTTCACGGGCAACTTCGTGACGGGCACTACCTACTCCAACACCAGCCACAACTTCCCGATTTTCCGCTACGCCGAAGTGCTGCTGAACGCGGCCGAGGCGCTCAACGAGCTGGGCCGCACCGACGAGGCCCTGACGCGCCTCATCGCTATTCGCACCCGCTCGGGCATTGCGCCGGGCACCAACAGCCGCTACGGCCTGCCGGCGGCCGGGAGCGTGAGCCAGGCCGATGCCCGCACGCTCATCCGCAACGAGCGCCGCATCGAGTTGGGCTTTGAGGAGCACCGCTTCTGGGATTTGCGCCGCTGGAAAACGGCTGAAACCGTGCTCAACGGCCCGCTCTATGGCGTGCAGATTACGCGCAGTGGCGCCGGCACCACGGCTTCGCCCTACACCTTCACTTATGCCCGCCAGCAGGTGAGCACGATGAACTGGCAGCCCCGGCTTTACTACATGCCGCTGCCCTACGACGAAACCACCAAAAACCTGAACCTGGCCCAAAACCCCGGCTGGTAGCAGCTACACGGCGGCGGGCGTTGGGCTGATGCAGCCGCAGGCCCGCCGCCCAACGCTACCAGCGTAACATAAACCTCCCCACCCATTTATATATGAAAAACTTTTTACTACTACTGTGGCTGGCCCTGGGCGCGACCATTCAGCTGGCGTATGCGCAGAGCCGGGTGGTGCAGGGCGTGGTGCGCGACCGCGAAGGCACCGTGCCCGGCGTGGCCGTGTACGAAAAAGACAACACCGCCAACGGCGCATCTACCGACGTGGATGGCCGCTACGCGCTGACCTTGAAGGGCAAAAGTGGCGTGCTCGTGTTTCGCTCGGTAAACTACAAGCTGAGCGAGGTGCAGGTGGGCAGCCGCACGACCATCAACGTAACGCTGGAATCGACCGACCAAAAGCTCGACGAGGTAACGGTAGTGGGCTACGGCGAGCAAAAGAAGCTGACCCAAACCGGGGCCGTGAGCCAGGTGAGCGGCCAGGAAATACGCCAGAACCCCTCGGCCAGCTTGCAAAACTCGCTGGTGGGCCGCCTGCCGGGCTTCTTCTCGCAGCAGTCGTCGGGCCAGCCCGGCGCCGACGGGGCCAACTTCTTTATCCGGGGTGTGAGCAGCTACAACCAAAACAACCAGCCGCTCATCATCGTCGATGACATTCAGTACAGCTACGACCAGTTTGCCCGCCTCGACCCCAACGAGATTGAGAGTCTTTCCATCCTGAAAGACGCCGCTACCACGGCCATCTACGGGGTGCGCGGGGCCAACGGCGTAATCGTGGTAACGACCCGCCGCGGCAAAGACGGCCCGCCCCAGATTTCGGGCCGCGCCGAGTTTGGCTTGTCGCAGCCCACCAAGATTACCCACTACCTCGACGCCTACGAGTCGGCGCGCCTCTACAACCAGGCCCAGATAAACGACAACAACGCGCTGGCTACGCCCAACCCCAACTTTCAGCCGCGCTTTTCGGCCGACGACCTAAAGAAATTTCAGGATGGCTCGGACCCCTACGGCCACCCCAACGTGAACTGGCGCAAGGAGCTGTTTCGGACCTGGAGCCAGCAGTACCGCGCCAACATCGACATCTCGGGCGGCTCGCCCCGCGTGAAGTACTTCACGTCGGTAGGCTACCTGTTTCAGAACGGGATGCTGAAAGACTTCAGCGGCACCACCGGCGTAAACAACAACTACTACCAGCGCCGCTACAACTACCGCTCGAACCTGGACATCAACGTAACCAAGGGCCTCGACATGCGGGTGGACGTGTACGGCAACTTTGCCGAGGTTAACTACCCCTCGGTAAACAGCCCCAACGGGGTGAACTCGGGCAACGGCGGCGACGTGTTTTACGACTACAGCAGCTTCCTGACGCTGGCGCCCTTTGCCTACCCCATCTACAACCCCAACGGGTCGTATGGCTACAGCAACTGGGCCAAAAGCAACGGCTCGGCCTACGACGTGAACAACGTAATCGGCCGCGTAACCAACAACGGCTACATCCGCAACTTCGAGAATAACATCAACGGGGTGCTGTCGGGCAAGCTGGACCTGGGGGCCTACAACAGCACCCTCAAGGGCCTCACCCTGACGGGCCGCGCCGCCTACACCAGCAACTACTACTACACGCGCAGCAACACGCGTAACTCGTTTCCGTCCTTCATCTACGACCCCACCAAGGACCCCAACGACCCCACGGCCTACACCCCGCGCGACCAAAACGTCTTCCGCACTACGCGCTACAGCCTGGGTTACAACCCCCGCGGCACTACCCGCGTGCTGACGTTGCAAGCCATTCTGGGCTACGACCGCACGTTTGGCAAGCACCACGCCTCGGGCCTGGCGCTCTATAACCGCAACTCGAACACGGCCGGCAACAGCAACAACATCTACAACTTTATTCCGGCCAACTTCCTGGGTTACTCGCTGCGCCTGGGCTACGACTACGACGAGCGCTACCTGTTCCAGTTCAATGCCGGCTACAACGGCTCCGACCGCTTTAGCTCGGCCAACCGCTACGGGTTTTTCCCGGCCGTATCGGCCGGCTGGAACATTGCCGAGGAAGCCTTCTTCAAGCGCGCCATTCCGGTGGTGGACATGCTGAAGCTGCGCGGCAGCTACGGCCTGGTGGGCAACGACGCCCTGGGCGGCGGCTACTCGTACTACTACCAGCAGAACTACTTCAACAGCGGCAGCACCAACGGTAACCCCGGCATCGGCTGGAACACCGGCACCACCAGCACGCCGCAAAACGGCATCGCCGAAGGTACCCTGCCCAACGACCAGGTAACCTGGGAAAAAGAGAAAAAGCTGGACGTAGCCGTGGAGTTCCGCTTGTTCAAGAATGCCTTGTCGGGTAGCGTCGACTACTTCCGCAACAACCGCTACGACATTCTCACCACCCGCGGCACGGTATCGGGCATCTTCGGCCAGGGCCTGCCGCCCGTGAACCTGGGCATGGTGCGCAACCAGGGCATCGAGGTAGAGCTGGGCTACCAGAGCCCACTCTCGCGCGATTTCTCGTACTCCATCCGGGGCAACTACTCGTTTGCCAAAAACAAAATCATCTTCCAGGATGAGCCCCAGAACCAGTACAGCTACCAGAACTTTACGGGCAACAGCATCGGCCAGCAGCGGGTGTACGTCTTCGACGGCTTTTACAGCCAGGCCGACGCCGCCAACAAGGACGTGCCCAAGCCCGCTACCGGCGCGCAGCCCGGCGACCTCAAGTACAAAGACCTGAACGGCGACGGTAGAATCGACGCCTTCGACCAGGCGGTAACCGGCTTTCCCAGCCTGCCCAACACCACCTTCGGCCTCAACCTGGGCGTGCGCTACAAGGGCTTCAGCGTTAGCGTGCTGTTTCAGGGCGCGGCCAATTTTAACATCGCCGGTGGCGCGGAAGCCATTAAGGCATTCGGCGCCAACCTCACCGAGGTGCACACCCGCGCCTGGACGCCCGACCTGGGCGACGACGCGGCCTACCCGCGCCTCTCGTTGCTGGGCGGCATCAGCGACCCGGCCAACCGCTCCACGTTCTGGCAGATTTCGGGCAACTACGTGCGCCTCAAAAATGCCCAGATTAACTACGACCTGCCCACCAGCTTTATGCGCCGCCTGGGCATCCCGGCCGCCCGCATCTACGCCAACGGCACCAACCTGCTGACCTGGACGGTAGCCGATAAGCTGTACGATTTTGACCCCGAAATCAACCTCAACATCGCCAGCACGCCCTACCCGCCCCAGCGCCTCGTGAACTTCGGCCTCAGTGTGACTTTCTAACCTCACTGCTTAGCTCACTTCCCACCCTATTCTAGTATCTCGTATATGAAAAAGCTACTTCCCGTGGCGCTGGCCGCCCTCGCCCTGACAACGGCCTGCCAGAAAGATGACTTTCTCGAGCCTAAAACCAGTGCCCTGACCGAGGAAACGGTATTTGCCGACAGCACCCGCACGCTGGGCTTTCTGAGCCGTATTTATTCCGACGTGGCGTTCAGCTTTGCCAAGCAGCGCTGGTCGAGCCACGGCAACAGTGAGCACGCCACCGACGATGCCGAGTACAACTACTCGGGCACGCCGCAGGTGTCGGTGCAGCTCTACAGCGGCATTCTCACGCCGCTGGCCTTCTACGGCTCGGGCGCTTCGTCGGGCGTTAGTTTCGACTCTAACAACGGCAGCGACTTTTGGGTAACGCCCTGGCAGAACATCCGCCGCTGCAACCTGCTGCTGAGCAAGCTGCCCAGCACGCCGCTCTCCAAAAAGATGCAGGCGCGCATGGCCGGCGAGGTGCGCTTTTTGCGCGCCTGGTACTACAACCAGCTGCTCATTGCCTTCGGCGGCGTTCCCATCATCGGGGATAAGGTGTACGGCATTGAGGACGTGATTAACCTGCCCCGTACTTCCTACGCCGACTGCGTCACGTACATCAGCAGCGAGCTGGATGCCGCCGCTGCCGTGCTGCCCCGCGGCAACAGCGACTACGCCGGCCCCGACTACGGCCGGGTTACCGCCGGGGCCTGCCTGGGCCTGAAAAGCCGCCTGCTACTCTACGCCGCCAGCCCGCTCTTCAATGGCGGGGCCGAAACTACCGACGCCAGCCTCGCGGCCCTGGTGAGCTACCCCAGCGCCAATACTGCCCGCTGGCAGGCCGCCGCCGACGCCGCCAAGGCCGTGATGGACCTGAACCTGTATTCGCTCTACACCGACAACGCCACCAAACCCGGCTACGGCTACTACTCGGTGTTCTTGCAGCGTGTGAATCCTGAGTACATTTTCTTTTATAACCGCCCGGCCAACAAGGACTTCGAGTACTACTACAACCCGCCCTCGCGCGGAGGCTCTACGTACTCGATGCCCACCCAGAACATCGTGGATGCCTTCCCGATGCGCAACGGCAAAGCCATCACCGACCCCACCTCGGGCTACGTGGCCACCAACCCCTACGTGAACCGCGACCCGCGCTTCAACTACTCGATTATCTACAACACGGCTTCTATCTTCCAGGCTTCGGCCGGGCGGGCGGCCCCGGTGTACACCTACGAGGGCGCTTCTTCGGATGGCTTCAACCTGAATAACTCCTACACCGGCTACTGGTGCCGCAAGATGTGCGACTCGACTACCTCGCAAAGCAGCGGGGCGAGCACCGAGCGCGGCTGGCCGCTGATGCGCTACGGCGAAATCGTGCTCAACTACGCCGAGGCCCTCAATGAAGTAGGCCGCACCAACGACGCCATTACGCAAATCATCGCCCTGCGTACCCGCGCGGGCATATTGCCCGGCACCGATGGGCGCTACGGCATTGCATCGGGCATCAGCCAGTCGGCGGCCCGCGACCTCATTCGCAACGAGCGCCACATCGAGCTGTGCTACGAAGACCACCGCTACCACGACATCCGCCGCTGGAAAATCGCGATGGTGACCAACAACGCCTTCAACAACCGGATGCGCATCACCAACCGCGGCACTGCCACCGCGCCCGGCCCCTACACCTACAGCATCGTGCCCACCATCCGGCGCCACAATTTCCGCCCCGAGATGTACCTGCTGCCCCTGCCCGACGCGGAAATCCGCAAGGTGCCGCTGCTGCGCCAAAACCCCGGCTGGTAGCAGCTGCTAGCAGGCAGCGATAATAAAAAGAGGTAGCCGGCATTCTGGGAATTTACGAACAACTCCTGGAGTGCCTGCTACCTCTTTTTGTGTCAATACCTAGCCGGCCGAATCTACTTTCTTGCTCATATTTAGTTACATGACCACGCGCTTTCTTCCTTTAGTACTGGCCGGCGTTGGCCTGGGGCTGGGCCCCGCCCCGGCCCCCAAGCGGCCCGCGCCCGCGCCTACCCACACCTTCGCGCTGGGTGCCAGCCAGTTTTTGCTCGATGGCAAGCCCTACCAGATTGTGTCGGGCGAGCTGCACTACCCGCGCATTCCGCGCGAAGCCTGGCGCAGCCGCCTGCGCGCCGCCAAGGCCATGGGCCTGAACACGGTGGGCACCTACGTATTCTGGAACGCCCACGAGCCGCAGCCGGGCCAGTTCGACTTCACGGGTAATAACGACGTGGCCGCCTTCGTGAAGATGGCCCAGGAAGAAGGCCTGTGGGTGACCTTGCGCCCCAGCCCCTACGTGTGCGCCGAGTGGGAATTTGGCGGCTACCCGTACTGGCTCCAGAACATCACGGGCCTGAAAGTGCGCTCGCAGGAGCCGCAGTACCTGGCCGCCTACCGCCGCTACCTGCTAGCCGTGGGCAAGCAGCTGGCCGGGTTGCAAGTCAACCACGGCGGCCCCATCCTGATGGTGCAGGTGGAGAATGAGTACGGCTCCTACGGCTCGGACAAAGTGTACCTAACCCAGAACAAGAAGATGTTTGAGGAAGCCGGCTTCGACGGCCTGCTCTACACCTGCGACCCGGCCGCCGACGTGGCTGCTGGCCACCTGCCCGGCCTGCTGCCCGCGGTGAACGGCGTGGACAAGCCCAGCCAGATTCGGCAATTGGTAAACGCCAACCACGATGGCAAAGGCCCTTACTACGTGGCCGAGTGGTACCCGGCGTGGTTCGACTGGTGGGGTACCGAGCACCACACCGTGCCCGCCGCCAAGTACACGCCGGGTCTCGACTCGGTGCTGCGCGCGGGCATGAGCATCAACATGTACATGTTTCACGGGGGCACCACCCGCGACTTCATGAACGGAGCCAACTACAAAGGCCCCGGCACGCACTACGAGCCCCAAATCAGCTCCTACGACTACGACGCCCCGCTCGACGAGGCCGGCAACCCCACGGCTAAGTTCCGCGCCTTCCGCGAGGTGATTGCCAAGTACCGGCCGGCCGGCGCGCCCGCCCTGCCGCCCGTACCCGCCGCCAAGCCCAGCGTGGCCTTTCCTGCCGTGCAGCTCACTTACAACGGCGAGCTGATGAGCCGGGCCGCCGCCCCGGTGGCCAGCCAAAAGCCCCTCACGTTTGAAAAGCTCAAGCAGGCCTACGGCCTGGTGCAGTACCGCACTACCGTGGCGGGTGGCGGTGAGAAATGGCTTAAAATAAAGGACGTGCGCGACTACGCCGTGGTGCTGGTGAACGGCAAGCGCGCCGGCACCCTCGACCGCCGCCTGGAGCAGGACAGCCTGCGCCTGACGCTGCCCGCCGGGCAGGTGCAACTCGACATTGTGGTAGAAAACCTGGGCCGCATCAACTTCGGCAAGTACTTGCTGGAGAACAACAAAGGCATCACCAAGAGCGTGACGCTGGGCGGCAAAGAGCTTACCAACTGGCAGCACTACGGCCTGCCCCTGGCGCAAGACCCGCAGAAGGCCACGGCGAAAACCACGCGCGCCAGCAACGACGCGCCGGCCGTGAGCCGCGGCACCTTCACGGTGGCCACGCCCACCGATACCTACCTCGACATGCGGCAGTGGGGCAAGGGCGTGGTCTGGATAAACGGCCACAACCTGGGCCGCTACTGGGCCATTGGCCCGCAGCAAACCTTGTACGTGCCCGCCGAGTGGCTCAAGAAAGGCGCGAACACCGTGACCGTGCTGGAAATGCTCAAAACCAAGCAGGCTACCCTGACTTTCCTCGACCATCCCATTCTGAGCGAGGTGCGCCCGAGCTCGGCACTGGTTAATTAATTTTCACCGTTTCCGGTCCTTTTTCCTGGTATGAAACATCTTCTTTTTCTGGGCTTGCTGGCGCTGGCCGGCGCTACGCACGCGCAGAAGCGCACGGCCTTCGCGCCCGGCCAACCGTGGCCCGATAATAAGGGCACGCACCTCAACGCCCACGGCGGCGGCGCGCTCTACGACAAGGGCCGCTACTACTTTTTCGGCGAGCACAAGATAGCCGGCCCCAAGGGCAACAGCGCCCAGGTAGGCGTGCATTGCTACTCGTCCAAAGACCTGTATAACTGGAAGGATGAGGGCATTGCCTTCGCGGTAGCGCCCGAGGGCTCGGGTTCGGAGGTGGAGAAAGGCTGCGTGCTGGAGCGGCCCAAGGTGGTGTACAACGCCAAGACCGGCAAGTACGTGATGTGGTTTCACCTGGAGTTGAAGGGCAAGGGCTACGAGGCCGCCCGCACGGCCGTGGCTGTAGCCGACAAACCCACCGGGCCCTACAAGTACGTGCGCTCGTTCCGGCCCGGCGCGGGGCAGTGGCCGCTGGGCTTCAAGGAAGAGTGGAAGCAGCCCGTGCCCGGCGAAAAAGACCTGAAATGGTGGACGCCCACCTGGCAAACGGCCGTGGCGCAGGGCCTCTTTATCCGCCGCGACTTCGAGCCGGGGCAGATGGCCCGCGACATGACGGTGTACGTGGACGACGATGGCAAGGCCTACCACATCGCGTCGTCGGAGGAAAACCTGACGCTGCACGTGGCCGAGCTCACCGACGACTACCAGAACTTTACGGGCAAGTGGAACACCATCGCGCCGGCCGGGCACAACGAGGCCCCGGCCCTGTGCAAAAAGGATGGCAAGTACTACCTCATTACCTCGGGCTGCACCGGCTGGGACCCCAACGCGGCGCGCTCATTTGTGAGCAGCTCCATCTGGGGACCGTGGCGGCAGCTCGATAACCCGGCCACCGGCCCGCAGGCCAACATCACCTACAACTCGCAGAGCACTTACATTTTGCCGGTAGCGGGCAAGAAGGATGCTTTCATCTTCATGGCCGACCGCTGGACGCCGAAGAACCCCATCGACGGCGGCTACATCTGGCTGCCGCTCACTTTCGAGGGCGACCAGCCCCGCCTCACCTGGGCCGACCGCTGGGACTTGGGCGTGTTCAACCAGCCCAAAGCCAGCGAAGGCCGCGCCGCTAACGACTCAAAATAAGGCGCTACTACGCGTTGGTAGCGAGCCTGCGCTGGTCGCGGGCCCAGAATAACGAAAAAAAGGCCGGAGCTTGCTGCTGCACTAGCAGGCTCCGGCCTTTGCTTTACTAGCTCAAGTTGCGAGGTAGCCGCGAAGCGGCGGCATGTTGGTAGTTATCGTAGCAATCTGCGGAGAGCCGCAAAGCGGCGGCACCCACGAGAAAATGCCGCCGCTTTGCGGCTCTGGCTTGCGAAAAGTCACATAGACTACCAACGTACCGCCGCTTCGCGGCTACCCTGCAACTTGGGTTTGCTAACTGTATCGATGAATTCAATGAAGTATTTCTCTTTGCTGGCCGGCGCGCTGTTGGCGCTGCCCGCCGGGCGCGCCCTAGGCCAAGCTACCGCCACTACCCCCGCTTTTTTTGATACCCACGTGGCGCGGCCCGCCACCAAGCTGCCGCTTTTCGAGGTCAAAAACCCTGATAAGACGCTGAGCCCCTACACCGGCATGACGCGCCGGCACTGGCAGGATGCCGCCCGCTACCTGCTCGGCGGGGCCTTCAGCTACGTGCATAAGCTCGACGACCCGATGCAGTTTCCGAAGCAGCCGGGCAAAAGCTACCCACGCAGCGAAAGCCAGGTGCCCACCGAAAAACTCGAAGGCCTGTGCCGCACGCTCTTCATGGCCGCGCCGCTGCTGAAAGAAGAACCCGGCCTGACCCTGAACGGCGTGGGCGTGGCCGACTACTACCGCCACCAGCTAACGCAGCTCGTGAACCCGGCCAGCCCGAGCTACATCAAGCCCCGCGCCAAGGACGGCGGCCCCAGCCAGAACCTGGTGGAGTTTGGCGGGCTGGCGGTGGCCCTCTTCGCGGCCCCCGAGGTGCTGTGGGACCCGCTGCCCCAGGCCACCAAAGACCAGCTGGCCGCCACCATGCTCAGCTACGGCGACGGCCCCACGGTGCAGCAGAACTGGCGCTACTTCAACGTATTCGTGCTCAGTTTCTTCGACTCGCGCGGCTATAAGGTAAACAAGCCGCTGCTGGAAGAGTACGCCCGCAAGCAGCTGACCCACTACCGGGGCCAGGGCTGGTACCACGACGCGCCGTTCTACGACTACTACAGTATGTGGGCGTTCCAGATGTACGGCAAGCTCTGGACGCACTACTACGCCCGCGCGCACTACCCCGACATTGCCGCCCAGCTCACCAGCAACTTCAACGACCTGCGCGCCAGCTACCCCTATATGTTTGCCCGCGACGGCAGCATGATAATGTACGGCCGCAGCATCGGCTACCGCTTCGCGGCGGCGGTGCCGTTTCCGCTGATGGGCCTGGAGCCCGAGGCCGATACCAACTTCGGCTGGATGCGGCGCATTGCCTCGGGCACGCTGCTGCAATTTTTGCAGAACCCTGATTTTTTGCAGGATAACGTGCCTAATCTGGGCTTCTACGGCGAGTTTGACCCCGCCGTGCAGGGCTACAGCTGCCGGGGCAGCATGTACTGGCTGAGCAAGGTATTCCTGGGCTTGCTGACGCCGGCCGACTCGCCCTTCTGGACGGCCCCCGAAAACGAGGGCACTTGGGCTACACCCGCGCTGGCTTCCGGCAAGGTGCTGAACAACTACCTGCCCGGCCCCAACATCCTGCTGACCGACTACGCTAATATCGGGGCCAGCGAAATTCGGGCGTGGTGCCACTTCAAGGCCATCGGGGCGGGCGAGCCGTTTCGGGCCAGTGAAAACTACAACCGCCTGAGCTACAACAGTGCCTTTCCGTGGCAGGCCGACGGGCCCAACGGCGAAGTAGCCATGAACTACGTCTTCAAAAACAAACAGAACAAGTGGGAGGCGCTGCGTCTGTTCACGTTCAAGAAGTTTGAGAGTGGCGTGTACTACCGCGACGCCGAGCTCGAAACCAACCCCAACGTGAAGCTGCACCTGGCCGACATGCCGCTGCCCAACGGCATTTTGCGCGTAGACCAGAGCGTCGGCACCGAGCCTGTGGCTGCCCGCCTGGGCCACTACGCCCTGCCCAACCTCACGGGCACCATCCGGCGCAGTACCCGCAAAGTCGGGGGCCACGAGGTGCAACTCATCGACAACGGCACCTACCAGTTGGCCCTGGTAAACCTGAGCGGCTGGGACCAACTCGAAACCCTGGACACCAAGGGCCTCAATCCGGTGAAACCCACTAGCACGCTGCTCAACGCCAGCGCGCAATTCACTCCCGGCCCCCGGCTCTACGCTACGCTCATGCTCTGGAAAAAATCGGGGCAAAAGTGGACGAAGACCGAGCTGTCGCCCGTGCGCCGCCTCACGCCCGCGCCCGATGGCAGCGTGGCTGTGGAAATGGCCGACGGTACCCGCCGGCAAATCAAGTACTAGCGCAGCGGCAACTTGCTGTGCTGGCGAAGGCTTTTCGTGCAACCTAAAGCGCGGGCAAGCTACTCACTGCGGAAACCGCTCACCGCTAAAAAAACTACATGAGAAAGCTTTGCCTAACCTTAAGCCTGCTCGCCGCCCTGGGGCTGGCCGGGCCCGCCGCCCGCGCCCAGCCGCAGCCCACCAAGCGGCAGCAGGAAGGCCTGGCCACCTTTGCTCGGCTCTACGGCTACGTGCGCTACTTCCACCCAAGCGACGAGGCGGCGGCTACCGACTGGAATAGCCTGGCCATCCTGGGCAGCGAGCGGGTGTTGGCCGCCCGCACCGATGCCGAGTTGCAAGCCACGCTGCTGGGCTTGTTTCGGCCGCTGGCACCCACGCTTCAGCTGGTGCCGGCCGGCAAAAGTTACACCTTTAAGAAAGAGGCGATTACGCCGCCTCGCCTGGCTGGCTACCAGCCCATCAGCTGGCAGTACGAGGGCTACGGCCAGGCCGGCACCTACGGGCCCTATTACAGCCGCCGCCTGCACCGGCCCGTGCCGGCCCCTATTGCTCCGCTGAACGTCAGCCGGTCTGGTACCGTGGTCAAATGGCTGGATGCCACGGCTTACCAGGGGCTGCCGTTTCGTTACGTGGCGGCCGTGCGCAATACGCAGCCCAACCAAGCTACTGGGGCGCTATTTGCGGGGATAAGCCTGGAAAAGCGAGGCACGGGCTTTCGGGAGGATATGAGCGACCGGCCCATCCTGTACGGCCAATGGGCCGATTATACCATCAGCGGCCGCATCGACCAGCAGGCCAATGGCTTGTACGTGGGCGTGCAACTACTCGGCGATGGCGAGCTGCAAGTAGACCGGCTGCGGGTGGAGGTGCAGGACAGTGGGCGCTGGAAAACGGTGTTTGCCACTGGCTTCGAAGGCGACTCTACCGGCCGCTACCCGCGCAGCCTCGAAGCCCAGGAAGATAAGGCGCAAGATAAAGCCAACGGCTACACATACTTGGTGCAGGAAGGCAAGGCGGCCGAAGGACATAAATACCTGGCCATGACCAGTAAATACCAGCCGCCCAAAGCTACCCATCCGGCTAAAAGCGAGGTCGAAGCCCCGCCGCTGTTTGCCCATCAGGCGGCCATCGGTGAGGTGGTGCAGGAGGACATTGGCAGCAACCTGCGCTGCGTGCTCCCGCTGGCCCTCTATGGTACTAAAACTGCTACCTACCCGGCCGCCGACCCCGCCGCTGGGCGGCAGCTGCGGGAGGCGCTGGCCCGCGTGGCCCGCACCGAGTATACCGGCGCCACCCGCGCCGTGCGCCTGGCCGACGTCATTATTACCTGGAATATTTTCCAGCATTTCTATCCCTATTTCGCCGTCAGCCACTCCGACTGGCCGGCCGCGCTGCCCGAGTATTTGCGGGCGGCCTACCCCGAGCAGTCGGGCTACGAGTTTGGGCAGGTGTTGCGCCGCCTCGTGGCCCGCCTGCACGATGGGCACGGCTACTTCCAGTATGCCGGCCCCCGCCCGCGCACGCAGCAGCTGCCGCTAAAGTGGGAGTGGGTGCAGGGCAAGCTGGCCATCACGCAGGTGCTGGGCGACTCGCTGCCGGTGCGGCGCGGCGACGTGGTGACGGCCATCAATGGCGAGAATCCCCGGGAATTTTTCGAGCAGGCCGAGCAGTTTATTTCGGCCGCCACGCCCGGCTTCCTGAACTATCTGGCGGCCGAGGAAACGAGGACGGGACCGGCCAACTCCGTGCTGCGTGTGCAGGTGCAGCACGCCACCGGCACTACCCGCAACCTGGTGCTGCACTACAGCCTGAACGGCCAGTCCTTTCCCACCAAAAAAGCGTCGCTGGAGCCCTACCGGCAACTCAGCCCCGGCGTGTTCTACGTCAACCTCGACCAATTGCCGATGGAGAAAATCACCCCGCACCTCGCTGAGCTGGCCCAGGCCAAAGCCATCATCTGTGACCTGCGGGGCTACCCAGGCAGTAAGGAACTGCTGAGCCACTTGCTGACCCGTCCCGACACTGCCACCCACTGGATGCGGGTGCCGCGCTACATCTACCCCGACCAAAAGCAGTTGGTTGGCTACCGGTATGAGGGCTGGAGCATGCAGCCGAAAAAGCCTCATTTGGCGGCCCGTATAGTATTTATTACCGATGGCCGCGCCGTCAGTTTTGCCGAAAGCGTGCTGGGATTGGTGAAGGGCTACCACCTAGCTACCATCGTAGGACAGCCCACGGCCTGCACCAACGGCGATGTCAACCCCTTCGTGCTGCCCGGCCGCTATACCATTTACTGGACCGGCATAGAGGTGCGCCGCCTCAACGGGCAGCCCCACCACGGTGTGGGCGTGCTGCCCGACGTGCCCATGGAGCGCACCCTTGAAGGCGTGCGCGCCGGCCGCGACGAGCTGCTGGAAAAAGCCATTGAAGTGGCCACGGAGCATCCTTAGCGGCTGCTCGCCACGAAGCGAGTAGAGTACAGGGCTTTTAGTAAGTGGCCGAAAGCTGAGTTGCTGTCCGTGTGCCAATTGGTGCCAGGAGTTACAGTTGTCTTGGCCGATGGTATGCGCAAAACAATAACGTTTGAGTAGGGGAGGCGGACTACCTTTAAGGGCCGACTGCTGCGAGAAGGGCATCTTTCGCGGAAGCCGGTTCATTTGTTTTTCATTTTTTATGCGCTTTTCGCACAATCGATTGTGCGAAAAGCACCATATTTGTAGGCCGGCCCGGCAGGGGCGGCAGTTGTCTTACCTTGTTACGCACTGCTCCTTTGTCCCACCCTTTTTCTCGCGGCCTTTTCCTGGCCGGCCTCGGCCTGGCGCTGGCTACTGCGGCCCACGCCCAAGACTACCAGAAAACCGCCGACGGCCTGCGCCTCAACACCGACTCGCTCACCGTGGAGGTGCAGTTTTACGCCCCCGACATCGTGCGGGTGCTGAAATATCCTAAAGGCCGCGACGCCGGGAAAAAGAGCCTGACCGTGACGCTGCCGCCCGCGCCGGGTAAGCTGAAATACGGCGAGCAAAACGGCCTAGCCACGGTAGGTAGCGCCAGTACGCAGGTGTTGGTGAACCGCCAAACCGGGCAGGTAAGCTTCCGCACGGCCAAGGGCCAGCCGCTGCTGAGCGAAAAAGCGCGCGGCACGCGCTTCAGCCCCAAAACCGACCTGAGCGCCGCCACCTACCGCGTGCGCCAAACATTTGAGCTGACGCCCGATGAGGCCGTGTACGGCCTGGGCCAGCACCAGGACGGCCACCTCAACTACCGCGGCCAGAAGGTGCTGCTGAAGCAGAAAAGCCTTGACATCGCGCTGCCCGTGCTGCACTCCAGCAAGGGCTACGGCGTGCTGTGGGACAACTACTCGACCACCAATTTCAGCGACGCGGCCACGGGCACGGTGTTCGATTCGGAGATTGGCGACTGCACGGATTACTACCTGCTGAACGGCGGCGGCACGGCCGACGGCGTGGTGGCCCGCTACCGCAGCCTCACCGGGCAGGCGCCCATGTTTCCGCGCTGGACGCTGGGCTTCTGGCAAAGCAAGGAGCGCTACAAAAGCCAGGACGAAACGGTGGGTGTGGTCGAAAAGTACCGCTCCCTGGGCGTGCCGCTCGACGGCATCGTGCAGGACTGGCAGTACTGGGGCGAGGACAACGACTACTGGAACGACATGGCCTTCAACAACCCTAAGTTCCCCAATCCGCAGGCCATGGTAGACCGCGTGCACGCCCTGCACGCCCACCAGATGATTTCGGTATGGCCTTCGTTTGGCAAGAAAAGTAAGCCTTATCAGGAGCTGGCCAGCAAGGACATGCTCTTCGATTTCATCACGTGGCCGCGCACGCCGCACGTGAAAGTGTACGACGCCTTCGACCCCGCCGCCCGCGACATCTATTGGAAGTACTTGAACCAGGGCCTCTTCAAGCTCGGCATGGATGCCTGGTGGATGGATGCCACCGAGCCCGACCAGCTCCAGCCCTTCGACACCGACGACGACAACGAAACGGCCCTGGGTAGCTTCCGCCGCGTGCGCAATGCCTACCCGCTCGTAGCCACTAGCGGCGTGTACGAGCATCAGCGCCAGGCTACTAGCGATAAGCGCGTGTTCATTCTCACGCGCTCGGCTTTCGCCGGGCAGCAGCGCTACGGCACCATGGTGTGGTCGAGCGACGTGGACTCGCGCTGGGATGTGCTGGCCAAGCAAATCCCGGCCGCCCTCAACCTGAGCCTGACCGGCTTTCCGTACTGGAACAGCGACATCGGCGGGTTTTTCCCGAGCGGGCAGTATCCTAAAGGGGGGAAAGACCCTGCCTTCCAAGAGCTGTACACGCGCTGGCAGCAGTTTGCGGCCCTCACGCCCATGATGCGCAGCCACGGCGAGTACACGCCCCGCGAAATCTACCAGTTTGGCGAGCGCGGGACCTGGGCCTTCGACTCGCAAGCCAAGTTTATTGACCTGCGCTACCGCCTTCAGCCCTACCTCTACTCGCTGATGTGGCAGGTAACGCACCAGGCCGGCACGCCCATGCGCGCCCTGCCGATGGACTTCGCCAACGACCCTAAGGTGAGCGACATGGGTAGCGAGTACATGTTTGGCCCCGCCTTCTTGGTGCGCCCCGTCACGGAGGCGCAGTACGTGAACCGGCCCGACCGCAACGTGCCCGTGCCGCCCGATTTCACCCAAACCAAAAGCGTGAGCGTGTACCTGCCCACCGGCGCAAATTGGGTTGATTTCTGGACCGGCCAGCGCCAGTCCGGCGGCACTACCGTGCAGCGCGAAACGCCGATTGACGTGATGCCGCTCTACGTGCGCGCCGGCTCGGTGCTGCCGCTGGGGCCGCGCCAGCAGTATACCGGCGAGAAGGCCGACGCGCCGCTCGAAATCCGGGTGTACCCGGGGGCCGATGGCGAGTTCACACTTTACGAAGACGAAAACGACAATTACAACTACGAAAAAGGCGCGTTTGCCACGATAAAAATGCGCTGGAACGACAAGGCGCGGCAGCTGACCTTCGAGGACCGCGCCGGCAAGTTTGCCGGGATGCAGGACCGCCGCACCTTCCGCGTGCTGGTGGTGGATGCGCAGCACGGCACCGGTATCGGGGCCGACGACGCGCCTGCCAAGGAAGTGAGCTACGCCGGGAAGAAAACGACGGTGAAGCTGTAATTCGAAAAACGTCTGTCATGCTGAGCAGAGCGCAGCGGAGTCGAAGCATCTCTACCGATGAACTAAACTATACCGTTAGCGATGAAGCGAAAGAGATGCTTCGACTTCGCTGCGCTCCGCTCAGCATGACACATGTCAACGAAGCGGTAGAGATGCTTCGACTCCGCTCAGCATGACAAAACAATAGACCACAACACTCTTGATGAAACGCCCCCTTGCCCTGCTGCTGAGTGCCCTAGCGCTGGCCGCGCCCGCCGCCGCCCAGTCGCCCAAAGCTGCTAAAGTTGCTAAAACTGCCACCCAGGCCGCGCCCTACAGCGCCTACCTGTTCGCCTACTTCACCGGCAACGATAAGAAGGAAGAAGCCATTCGCTTCGCCCTTAGTCCCGATGGCTACCACTACACGGCCCTGAACGGCGACCGGCCCATCATCAGCTCGGCCGCTATCAGCGAAACGGGCGGGGTGCGCGACCCGCACATTTTGCGCGGGGCCGATGGCAAGACGTTTTACATGGTGGCCACCGACATGGTCTCGGCCAAAGGGTGGAGTAGCAACCGGGGCATGGTGCTGCTGAAATCGACCGACCTGATAAATTGGACGCACAGCGCCATCAACTTCCAGAAGCGCTACGCCAAGCAGGACGACCTCAAGCGCGTGTGGGCCCCGCAAACCATCTACGACCCGCAGGCCAAGAAATACATGGTGTACTTCTCGCTGCAATACGGCTCGGAGCCTGACAAAATCTACTACGCCTACGCCAACAAGGACTTCACCGACCTCGAAGGCGAACCCAAGCAGCTGTTTTTCTCGCCCACCAACGGCTCGTGCATCGATGGCGATATCGTGGCGAAGGATGGCAAGTACTACCTCTTTTTCAAGACCGAAGGCAACGGCAACGGCATCAAAGTCGCGGTGTCGGACAAGCTCACTTCGGGCTACGTGCTGGGCGATAAGTACGTGCAGCAGACGACCAGTCCGGTGGAGGGCGCGGGCACTTTCAAGCTGAACAACTCGCCCGATTACATCCTGATGTACGACATGTACACCAGCGGCAAGTACCAGTTTACCCGCACCCGCGACCTGCAAAATTTCACGGTGGTAGACCAGGATGTGAGCATGAATTTCCACCCGCGCCACGGTACGGTGATGCCCATCACGGCCGCCGAGGCCACGCGCCTGGCCCAGCGCTGGCTCACGCCCTCCGACGTGCTGCTGACCGCCCAAAACCCCGCCATCCGCAAGCTGAATACCGTAGTAGATAGCGCGGCCGGTAAGGTTGCCTTTTTGGCTTTGCCGGGCACCAACGTGGCGGCGCTGGATTTGCAAATCAAGAACCCCCTGCTGCCGGTGTCGCCCAGCGGCCCGCAGAACTTCGCCAAAGGCCCCGTGACGTACACGGTAGGGCAGGGGGCGGCCAAGCGCACCTACCAGGTGAGCGTGACCGAAACCCACAACCCGGCGCTGAACGGCTACTACGCCGACCCCGATATTCTGTATTCGCAGAAGATGGGCAAGTTTTACCTCTACCCCACGAGCGACGGGTTTAACGGCTGGTCGGGCACGTATTTCAAGACGTTCTCGTCGCCCGATTTGGTGCATTGGAAGGACGAGGGCGTGATTCTGGACTTGCCCAAGGATGTGAGCTGGTCGAAGAAAAACGCCTGGGCCCCCACCATTATCGAGCAGAAAACGGCCACCGGCTACAAATACGCCTACTATTTCTGCGCGGGCGCTAAGATTGGCGTGGCGCTGGCCGACAGCCCCACCGGGCCATTCAAAGACTCGGGCCAGCCGCTGCTCGACAAGCTGCCCGAGGGCGTGAAGGGCGGCCAGCAAATCGACCCCGCCGCCTTCCGCGACCCCAAAACTGGCAAGCTGTACCTCTACTGGGGCAACGGCTATATGGCCGGCGCTGAGCTCAATGACGACCTGACCAGCCTGAAGCCCGGCACCACGCAGGTGATGACGCCCGACAACACGTTCCGCGAGGGCGCCTACGCCTTTTACCGCAACGGCAAATACTACTTCATGTGGAGCGAGGACGACACGCGCAGCCCCAACTACCAGGTGCGCTACGGCACTTCCGACACGCCGCTGGGCAAGATTACGGTGCCGGCCAACAACTCGGTTATCGTGAAAGACCCAACCCAGGGCATCTACGGCACGGGCCACAATTCCGTCATCCAGATACCCGGCCGCGACGAGTGGTATCTTGTGTACCACCGCTTTACTTACCCGCAGGGCATCAAGATGGGCGGCGACGCGGGCTTCCACCGCGAGGTGTGCATTGATAAGCTGGAGTTCAATGCGGACGGTAGCATCAAGCCGGTGAAGCCCACGCACGCCGGTATTCAGCCGGTGCAGTTGAAATAGCCACCGTTTAGAGCAATTCCGCAATCAGTGTATGGATGTAGAGACGCAATATTTTGCGTCTTGCGTCAGGTTACGTTCCCGAACGCAAGACGCAAAATATTGCGTCTCTACACTGACTTCGAAACAGCTCTAGGCTTTTCCCCTCATCCTAGCATAAATGAAGTACCTAACTTGGTTGATGGCGGCGCTGCTCTTGGGCACGACCGGGGCAGGGCAGGCGAAGTGCCGCCCGCTGCCGCCCGCCGAAAAGAAAATGGGCGCGTACCTGATGGTGTACTTCACCGACCCCACGCACAGCTTGTTCATGGCCACGAGCCGCGACGGCTACTCCTTCACTGCCGTTAACGGCGGGCAGCCCGTGATTGCCGGCGATACCATTGCCGAGCAGCGGGGCATCCGCGACCCGCACATTTACCGGGGGCCAGATGGGGCTTTTTACATGGCTATGACTGACCTGCATTTGTTTGGTAAGCAGAAGGGCTATCGCAATACTACTTGGGAGCGGGACGAAAAGGCCTATGGCTGGGGCAACAACCGCGGGCTGGTGCTGCTTAAATCCACGGACCTCATTCATTGGACGCACCACGAGCTGCGCCTCGACCAGGCGTTTCCCGAGTTGGAGGTCGGCTGCGCCTGGGCACCCGAAACGATTTACGACGCGGTGGCCGGTAAAATGATGCTCTACTTCACCATGCGCCTAGGCAACGGGCAAACCAAGCTGTACTACGCCTACACCGACGCGGCATTTACCCGGCTTACCTCGGCCCCGAAGCTGCTGTTTGACTACCCCGACCCGGCCGTGCAAGTGCTCGATGCCGACATTACCCAGCTGCCCAATGGCCGCTTTTGCCTGCTATACGTGGCGCAGGAAAAGCCCGGCGGCATCAAAATGGCGCTTTCCGACAGCATCCACAGCGGCTATCGCTACAACCCGGCCTGGGTAGATGCCGCCCCCGGGGCCTGCGAAGCGCCCAACCTGTGGAAGCGCATCGGCGAAAACAAGTGGGTGGTGCTCTACGACATCTTCAGCATCCAGCCGCACAACTTCGGCTTTGTGCAGACCACGGACTTCAGCACGTTTCAGGACCTGGGACGCTTCAATGAAGGCGTGATGAAAACAACCAATTTCACGTCGCCCAAGCACGGGGCCATTATCCAACTCACGGCAAAAGAGGCCGACCGCTTGGAAAGCTACTGGCAGCGAAAAAGCAGCGTGGGGAAGAAAACGCTGAGGAAAAGCCCGCTGAAAACCGGCCAGTAATTAGGAAGCTGTCCAGGAAGTGTAACCATTTAAAAGTAACCGTCATGCTGAGCGCAGCCGAAGCATCTCTACCGCTTCGTTGCTAGCGTCTAGAGTTAGTTCACCAATAGAGATGCTTCGACTCCGCTGCGCTGCGCTCAGCATGACGGCCTGATGGCTTTGCCAAGAAACTTAAACCTATGCTTATCAAGACCCACCCGTCCTTCCTACTTGCTTTCCTGGCGCTGCCGCTCGCCGCCCAGGCTCAGTCGAAGCGGCCGGCCGCGCCGCTGCAAGAGTTTCCGCTCTCGGCGGTGAAGCTGCTCGACAGCCCGTTTCTGGCCGCGCAGCAAACCGATAAAGCCTACATCATGGCGCTCGACCCCGACCGCCTGCTGGCCCCGTTCCTCATCGATGCGGGCCTGCCCACCAAGGCCGAGCGCTACCCCAACTGGGAAAACACTGGCCTCGACGGGCACGTGGGCGGGCACTACCTCTCGGCGCTGGCCCTCATGTACGCCGCCACCGGCGATGCCCAGGTGCAGCAGCGCCTAACGTACATGATAGAGCAGCTGGCCCGCTGCCAGCAACAGAACGGCAACGGCTACGTGGGTGGCATTCCGGGCGGGCGCGCGATGTGGGCCCAGCTCAAGGCGGGCACCGTGGAGGCGGGCGGCTTCGAGCTGGGCAAGAAATGGGTGCCGCTCTACAACCTGCACAAAACCTACGCCGGCCTGCGCGATGCCTACGTGTACGCCGGCAACGCGCAGGCGCGGCAGGTGCTCATCGGCCTCACCGACTGGATGGTGGACCTCTCATCCGGCCTCTCCGACGCCCAAATACAGCAGATGCTGCTCAGCGAGCACGGCGGCCTGACGGAGGTATTTGCCGACGTGGCCCAGCTCACCCACGACCCCAAGTACCTCATGCTGGCCCAGCGCTTTTCGCAGCGCAAAACCCTCGACCCGCTGCTGGCCGGCAAGGACGTGCTGACCGGCCAGCACGCCAATACACAGATTCCCAAGGTTATCGGCTTCAAGCGCATCGCCGAGGTGGGCGGCGATACGAGCTGGGCGCGGGCGGCCAGTTTCTTCTGGCAAACGGTGGTGCACAACCGCACGGTGAGCATCGGGGGCAACAGCGTGAGCGAGCACTTCAACCCGGTCAACAACTTCAAGCCCATGCTGGAAAGCCGCGAGGGGCCGGAAACGTGCAACACCTACAACATGCTCAAGCTCAGCAAGCAGCTTTACCTGAGCAGCGGCGCCACGCGCTACCTCGACTACTACGAGCGGGCCACCTACAACCACATTCTGTCGAGCCAGCACCCCGGTCCCGAGGGTGGCTTCGTGTACTTCACGCCCATCCGGCCGCAGCACTACCGCGTGTATTCGTCGCCGCAGCAAAGCTTCTGGTGCTGCGTGGGCTCGGGCCTCGAAAACCACGGCAAGTATGGCGAGCTGGTGTACGCCCACCGCAAGGATAACGACTTGCTGGTAAACCTCTTCGTGCCCTCGCGCCTGAGCTGGCCCGAGGCCGGCCTGACCCTGGAGCAAACCACGCGCCTGCCCTACGAAGAGCAAAGCACCCTGCGCCTCACCCTCAAAAAAGCCCGCCAGCTCACCCTGCGCGTGCGCCGCCCGGCCTGGGTGCGCCCCGCCGAGTTTAAAATGCTGCTGAACGGCCAGCCGGTGCCCACCGACACCACGGCGCAGGCTGGCTACGCCACCATCAGCCGCAAGTGGCGCACTGGCGACGCGCTGACGGTGGCCCTGCCGCAGCACACGCAGGTCGAGTACCTGCCCGACCACTCGCCCTGGGTGTCCTTCGTGCGCGGCCCCATCGTGCTGGCCGCCCGCACCGATACCACCGGCCTCACCGGCCTGCACGCCGATGCCAGCCGCATGGGCCACGTGGCGCGTGGCCCCCTCATGCCCATCGAAAACACGCCTGTGCTGGTGGCCTCTTCGGCCGCCGAGCTGGTGGCTGGCCTGCAACCCGTGCCGGGCCGGCCGCTCACCTTTTCGGTAGCCAGCCTGGCCGAGGCCGGCCAGTCGGGCCAAACCGAGCTGGTGCCCTTCTACCAGGTGCACGATGCCCGCTACACGCTGTACTGGCCGGTGGCCACGCCCGCCGAGCTGGCCGCCCGCAAGGAAACCCTGCGCCGCGAAGACGCCGCCCGCCGCGCCCTGGCCGCCCGCACCGTCGACCAAGTAAGCCCCGGCGAGCAGCAGCCCGAGTCGGACCACGCCTACGAGGGCGAGCAGTCCAACGCCGGCACCTTCCGCGAGCGGCACTGGCGCGACGCCGCCCACTGGTTTAGCTACCGCCTGCAAAACCCCAAGCGCGAGGCCAAAACCCTGCGCCTAACCTACTTCGGCGGCGATAAAAACCGCTACTTCACCATCCTGGTCAACGGCAAGCCGCTGACCGAAGTGAAGCTGGACGGCGACCGGGGCCAGGACTTCTTCGAGGCCGACTACGAGCTGCCCGAGGCCGCCCGCAAAACCACGAACCTGACCGTGAAATTTGCCGCCGCTGCGGGCTCCACGGCGGGCGGTATTTACGACGTGCGGCTGCTGAAGTAAGAGCCCGTCGATTTCCTTCTAAAAGCTTCTGACTTATTTGAAATCATTCATGAACCTCTTTTTCCAACCTAACAAAACAAGCACTATCAAAACGTTGCTGGCGGTGCTGTGCTGCGCTGCCAGCACCGGCGCGGCGCACGCCCAGGCCTACGTGCAAACGAGCAGCACCGAAGGCAGGCTGTGGCAAGAAGCCAGGGGCAGCCTGCAAAAAACGGCTTCCGTCGCGCCGTTGCTGGAAGTGAAGGGCGACGAAAAAATAGCCACGTTCAAAGCCTGGGGCACCTGCTTCAACGAGCTGGGCTGGGACGCGCTGCAACTACTGCCCAAGCCGGAGCAGGAAACCGTCCTGAGCCGGTTGTTTGCGCCGGCCGGCGACCTGCATTTTTCGCGGGGGCGCTTTGCCATGAATGCCAACGATTACGCTCGCGGCTGGTACAGCTGCGACGAGGTGGACGGCGACTTTCAGCTTCAGCACTTCAACATCGAGCACGACCAGACCACGCTCATTCCATACCTCAAGGCGGCCCAGCACTACAATCCTGGGATGACGTTCTGGATTTCGCCGTGGTCGCCGCCTTCGTGGATGAAAATCAACCACAGCTATGCCGTGCGCAGCAGCGACAAATACAACCAGTTGGCCCCGGCTTCTGACGTGGCGCTGTACGAAAAATCGACGGAAAAAAACGGCAAGGTCTTTCCCGAGCGGCTGACGGTCAACGATTACCTCATTCAGGACCCGCGCTACCTGACGGCCTACGCTAACTACTTCTGCAAATTTATCGCTGCTTATAAGGCGCAGGGCATTCCCATCACCACGGCCATGTTTCAGAACGAGTCGTGGAGCTATACCATTTACCCCGGTTGCGCCTGGACGGTGCCGGGCATCATCCGCTTCAACACCGAGTACCTGGCCCCGGCCCTGCAAGCCCAGCACCCCGAGGTAGCCCTGTACCTGGGCACCATCAACACCAACCGCTACGAAACCATTGACGCTGTGCTCGCCGACCCGCGCATGTCCCAGACCATCAAGGGCGTGGGTTTTCAGTGGGAGGGCGGGCAGATTTTGCCCCGGCTGCGGGCCAAGTACCCGCAGTACCGCTACATGCAGTCGGAAAGCGAGTGCGGCTGGGGCTCATTTGACTGGAAGGCGGCCGAGCACACCTTCGACCTCATCACCCACTACCTAGGTAACGGTTGCGAAGAATACACCTTCTGGAACGCCATTCTGGCCGACGGCGGTGTGAGCCCCTGGGGCTGGAAGCAGAACGCGCTGATTCGAGTGGATTCCAAGGCTAAAACGGCGACTTACACCCCGGAGTACTACGCCACGAAGCACTTCAGCCACTTTATCGGGGCGGGGGCTACCATCGTGGCCCAGCGCCCGGGCAAGGATGATAAGCTGCCCGTGCTGGTAGCTACCACCCCGCAAGGCAAATACCTGGTAGTAGCCGGCAACTTCAACGAGGCCAGTAAGACCGTGGTGATAAAGCTGGGGCAGCGCTACCTGGATGTAATGCTGCCGGCCCACTCGTTCAACACGTTTCAGGTGAAATGAACAGGCCCGGCTCCACGGTAGTCACGCTTCATCTGTATATCCTGCTAATTTTTGAACACATTGCCTTCTGTGAAATTTTCTTTTGCTCACCCTGTTCTTAGCAAGCGCCTGTTAGGCTACGGCACTCATCTGGCCGCCGTAGCCACCCTGCTAACCGCCAGCCCCGCCGCCCACGCCCAGCAGCTTACGCCCGCCTTCCGCAACTGGGCCGCCACGCCGCCGCTGGGCTGGAACAGCTGGGACTGCTACGGCCCCACCGTGACCGAGGCCGAAACCAAGGCCAACGCCGACTACATGGCCAAAAACCTCAAAAGCAGCGGCTGGGAGTACGTGGTGGTCGACATCCGCTGGTACGTGGGCAACGACACGGCCCACGGCTACAACGAGAAAAACCCCGACTGGAACCTCGACGAGTACGGCCGCTTCGTGCCCGCGCCCAATCGGTTTCCGTCGGCGGCGGGCGGGCAGGGTTTCAAGCCGCTGGCCGACTACCTGCACGGCCAAGGCCTGAAATTTGGCATCCACATCATGCGCGGGGTGCCGGTGCAGGCCGTGCTGCGCAAGCTGCCCATCAAGGGCACGCAGCTCACGGCGGCCGACATTTACACCAAAGAAGGGCAGTGCAACTGGCTGCACGACATGTACACGGTGGTGCCCGACCGGCCCGGCGCGCAGGAGTACTACAACTCGCTGTTTGAGCTGTACGCCAGCTGGGGGCTTGATTTTGTGAAGATTGACGACCTCTCCGAGCCCTACCACGCGGGCGAGATTGAGCTGATTCGCAAGGCCATCGACCGCACGGGCCGCAAAATCGTGCTCAGCATGTCGCCCGGCGAAACGCCCATTGCCGACGCCCGGCACGCCCAGGAGCACGCCAACATGTGGCGCACCGTGGGCGACTTCTGGGACTCGTGGGAGCAGCTCAAAGAGCACTTCGAAGTGTGCGAGCGCTGGGCACCCTACACCCGCGTGGGCAACTGGCCCGATGCCGACATGCTGCCCCTGGGCCGCCTCGGCATCCGGGCCGAGCGCGGCGACGACCGCCCGACGCGCTTCACCCGCGACGAGCAGCGCACCCTGATGACCCTGTGGAGCATCTTCCGCTCGCCGCTTATGTTCGGCGGCGACCTGCCCAGCAACGACGCCTTCACCCTGAGCCTCCTCACCAACAAGGCCGTGCTGAACGTAAACCAGCACAGCACCAACGGCCGCCAGCTGTGGCGGCGCGGCGACCTCGTGGCCTGGACCGCCGACGACCCCGCCACCGGCGACAAATACCTGGCCCTGTTCAACGCCCAGGACCAGGAGCCGGCCCCCGCCAGCGCCGCCGCCTGGCAGAGCCAGCCTATCAACCGCCAGCACCCGCAGCAAGACGTGAGCGTGGAGTTGAACGGGGCCAAAAAGCTGTACCTGGTAGTGCGCGGCGGCCCCGACGGCACCGCCTGGGACCACGCCGACTGGCTGAACCCGACCTTGCAAAAAGGCGCCGAAGCCGTGCCCCTGAGCACCTTGAAGTGGCAGCAGGCCACCGCCGGCTGGGGCCAGGTGAGCCAGGGCAAAAGCGTGAGCGGCGGCCCGCTGCGCGTGGGCGGGCAAACCTACGCGCAGGGCATCGGCACGCACGCTAACTCCGTGATTGAGTACGACGTGCCGGCCGGCTGCAACCGCTTCACGGCCACGGTGGGCCTCGACGGGGCCGCCGCCGGGCAGAATACGGGCGGCACGTTTCAGGCGCTGGTGTTCACCCGAAGCCCCATGCTGGCCCCGCCCGCCGAGTCGACTACCATGAGCGTGTCGCTACGCGACCTGGGCTTGGCCCCTGGCGCTACCGCCACCAACCTCTGGACGGGCGAAACCACTCAGGCGCTGCGCCCCGAGTTCACGGCGACGGTGCGGCGGCACGGGGCGGTGCTTTACCGGCTATCGGCCGGGAAGCCCGCGCCGGCCGCGCCCGTGAAGCGTAGCGCGCCGCGCAAAACCCGCTAGGTGCTCCTGATTCAATTAATACAACCTCACGCAAAACCGAATGCGAACTAGTATAAAAGCTGCGCTGCTGGCCGCAGGCCTGCTGGCGGCCGGCTGCGCTACCTCCCAAAAAGCCAGCTCCGGCGCGACTACTGCCCAGCCCAAGCCGGCCGAGGTAATCGCCCTGCTTACCAAAGTCAACGACCACTGGCAGGCCACGCACCCGGCGCAGGTGCGCTCGTTTTGGGACCACGCGGCGTACCAGACCGGCAACATGGCCGCCTACGCCGTGACCAAAAACGACAAGTACCGGCAGTATGCCGAGGACTGGGCGGTATTTAATAAGTGGCAGGGCGCGACTTCGGACGACCGGGCCACTTGGAAATATAAGTACGGCGAAACACCTGAATACGTGCTCTTTGGCGATTGGCAGATTTGCTTCCAGACCTACGTGGACCTGTATAAAATCAAGCCCGAGCCCATCCGCATTGCCCGCGCCCGCGAGGTGATGGAGTACGAGATGAGCACGCCCCAGAACGACTACTGGTGGTGGGCCGACGGCCTCTACATGGTAATGCCCGTGATGACCAAGCTCTACGGCGTCACCAAAAACCCGCAGTACCTCAGCAAGCTGCACGAGTATTTCGGCTACGCCAACAGCATCATGTACGACGCCGAAACCGGCCTCTACTACCGCGATGCTAAGTACGTGTACCCGCAGCACAAGTCGGCCAACGGCCTCAAGGACTTCTGGGCGCGGGGCGACGGCTGGGTGTTTGCCGGCCTGGCCCGCGTGCTGGCCGACCTGCCCGCCACCGACCCGCACCGTGCCGAGTACCTGAGTAAGTACCAGGGCCTGGCCGCCGCCCTCCAAAAAGCCCAGCAGCCCGAGGGCTACTGGACGCGCAGTCTGCTCGACCCCGCCCACGCCCCCGGCCCCGAAACCAGCGGCACAGCCTTCAACACCTACGCCTATATGTGGGGCATCAACCACGGCGTGCTCGACCGCAAGCAGTACCTGCCCACCGCGATGAAAGGCTGGCAGTACCTCACCGCCACCGCCGTGCAGCCCGATGGCACCGTGGGCTACGTGCAGCCCATCGGCGAGAAAGCCATTCCAGGCCAGGTCGTGGACAAGAACTCGACGGCCAATTTTGGCGTCGGGGCTTTCCTGCTGGCGGCCAGCGAGATGTATCACTTCACCACTAAAAAATAAGCGCTTGCCTACTCTCTTCTCTTCCCTGCGGCCGCTGCTGTGCGCGGCCGCACTGGCCGCGCCGCTGCTGGCGGCGGGCCAGGCCAAACCCACCGCCAAGGCCATCAGCCCCGACTTATTCGGCATCTTTTTCGAGGACATTAACTACGCCGCCGATGGCGGGCTGTACGGCGAGCTGGTGCAAAACCGCTCCTTCGAGTACGCGCCCAGCGACCACGAGGGCTGGCACCCGCTCAGCGGCTGGGACTACCTGCACGAGGGCTACGCCATGGGCAGCCTCTCGGTGGAAAGCACCGCCCCGCTGCACGCCAACAACCCGCACTACGTGCAGCTGCGCGTCGAAAACCCCTTTCAGAAAGGACTGGGTATTAAGAACAACGGCTTCGATGGCATTGCGCTGCAAGCGGGCGAGAAGTACGACTTCTCGCTGTGGGCGCGGGTGAAATTGGGCGCGGCCGTGCCGCTGCTGGTGCAGCTGCGCGATAAGAGAGGCAAGGTGCTGGCCGAAACCACGCTGTCGGCCCAGGCCGCCGGGTGGCAGCAGTACCGCACTACCCTCGCGCCCTCGGCCGCCGAGCCCGAGGCCAGCCTCGTGGTGCTGGCCACCGGCCAGGGCGTGGTCGATTTGGACATGATTTCGCTGTTTCCGCAGAAGACGTTTCACAACCGGCCCAACGGGCTGCGTGCTGATTTGGCCGAGGTTATCGGCGATATCAAGCCCAAGTTTGTGCGCTTTCCGGGCGGCTGCTTGTCGCACGGCGATGGGCTGGATAACATGTACGACTGGAAGAAAACCATCGGGCCGGTAGAGCAACGCGTGGCCCAGCGCAACATCTGGGGCTACCACCAAACGGCCGGGCTGGGGTACTTCGAGTACTTCCAGTTTTGCGAAGACATCGGGGCCAAGGCCCTGCCCGTGGTGCCGGCCGGCGTAAGCTGCCAAAATTCGGGCGGCTCGTGGCGCATCGGCGGGGTAGGACAGCAGTGCATCCCGCTGGCCGACATGGCCGCCTACACCCAGGACGTGCTCGACCTGATAGAGTACGCCAACGGCCCGGCTACCTCGACCTGGGGCGCTAAGCGGGCGGCGGCCGGCCACCCCGCGCCCTTCAACCTGGAGTACGTGGGCATCGGCAACGAAGACAAAATTACGCCCGGCTTCGAGGAGCGGTTTAAGTTGATTTACAGTACCGTGCGCGCCAAATACCCCAAGATGCAGGTAATCGGGACCGTGGGGCCGTCGCCCAAGGGCGAGGACTACGACAAGGGCTGGGCGCTGGCCAGCCAGCTCAACGTGCCGCTCGTGGACGAGCACTACTACGAAAAGCCCAAGTGGTTTTTGACCAATAACCGCCGCTACGACACCTACGACCGCGCCAAACCGAAAGTGTACCTGGGCGAGTACGCCTCGTGGGGCAACACCCTCTTCAACGCCGTGGCCGAGGCCGCCTACATGACCTCGCTGGAGCGCAACGGCGACGTGGTGCACCTGGCCAGCTACGCGCCGCTGCTGGCTAAGGAAGGCCACACGCAGTGGAACCCCGACCTCATCTACTTCAACAACCGCACGGTAGTGCCCACTGCCAACTACTACGTGCAGCAGCTTTTCGGCCAAAACCAGGGCACCGAGTACGTATCCGGCGTGGTAGCCCCTCCCCCCGGCGCGGTAGCCGACACCACCGTGGCCGCCTCCTGCGTGCGCGACGCCAAAACCGGCGACGTTATCCTGAAAATAGTGAACGCCAGCGCCACCGTCCAGCCGTTTCAGGTCGATTTGTCGGGGCTGAAAGGGGTGAATCTGGCGGCTACCCGCACCGTGTTTACGGGCGACAAGGATGCGAAGAATACCTTCGCCAGTCCGCGCACGGTGCTGCCTAAAACGGCTCCTTATAAAGCTGGGAAGCGCTTTTCCTACGCTGCCGAGCCATACTCGCTGACGGTTATTCGGCTGCGCGGCAAGCGTTGATTATGAAATTGTTTGTCACTGCTGCGCGCTAGTTGCTCGCCGCCCGGGGAACCTCACCCCCTAGCTCCCTCTCCAAAAAAGAGGGGGGACTATCTCTAGTTCTAGACTTAGAAGCTAAGACTAAGAACTAGTCCCCCCTCTTTTTTGGAGAGGGGGCTAGGGGGTGAGGTTCCCCGGGCGGCGAGCACGCCAACCAAAATACTATTTTCCAATCTCCACAACCACTCCCCACCTATGCCCACCTCTTCCTTCTGTCGCATCGCCCTCGCCGCCCTTGGCCTGGCCGCGCCGCTGGCCGCCGCGGCCCAAACCGTGCAAATGACCGTGCAGCCCGGCGACCCCAAACTGATTGTCAGCAAGCACATTCAGGGGCAGTTTGCTGAGCACCTGGGGCGCTGCATCTACGACGGCTTTTGGGTAGACCCCAGCCTGAACGTGCCCAAGCAAGGGCGCATCCGCATGGACATTGTGGACGCGCTCAAGAAGATTCACGTGCCCAACCTGCGCTGGCCCGGCGGCTGCTTTGCCGATACCTACCACTGGCACGATGGGGTAGGGCCGGCCGCCCAGCGCCCCAAGATGCTCAATCTCTGGTGGGGCAATACGCTGGAAGATAATAGCTTCGGCACCCACGAGTTTCTGGAGCTGTGCGGGCTGCTCGGCACCGAGCCCTACCTGGCGGCCAACGTGGGCAGCGGCACCGTGCAGGAAATGAGCAACTGGATGGAGTACCTCAACTCGAACGAGGACACGCCGATGGTGCAGGAGCGCAAGAAAAACGGCCATGCCGAGCCCTACAAGGTATCGTGGTGGGGCATCGGCAACGAAAGCTGGGGCTGCGGCGGCAACATGACGGCCCAGTACTACACCGACGTGTACAAGCGCTACGCCACCTTCGCCCACGACTACCCCGGCACCCGCCTCAAGCGCATCGTGAGCGGGGCCAACGGCGACGACGCCAACTGGACCGAAACCTGCATGAAAAACATCCCGCTCAACCAGATGTGGGGCCTCACGCTGCACCAATACACGCTGCCCACCGGCAGCTGGAGCGGCAGCAAAGGCAAGGCCACCGGCTTCGGCGAGGATATGTATTTCAGCACCCTGCGCAACTGCCTGAAGATGGACGCCATCGTGGCCAAGCACGCCGCCATCATGGATAAGTACGACAAGGACAAGAAGATAGCGCTGCTCGTGGATGAGTGGGGCGTGTGGACCGACGTGGAGCCCGGCACCAACCCCGGCCACCTCTACCAGCAAAACACCCTGCGCGACGCCCTCGTGGCCGGCACTACCCTCAACATCTTCAACAACCACTGCGACCGGGTGAAGGGCGCCAACCTCGCCCAGGCCATCAACGTGCTGCAAGCCTTGGTCTTGACCGACAAGGAGAAGATGCTGCTCACGCCGACCTACTACGTGTTTGACCTCTACCAGGTGCACCAGGATGCGCAGTTTATGCCCGTGCAGTTCCAGAGCCCCGACTATGCGTTTGGCAATGAGAAAATCCCGGCCCTGAACGCCTCCGCCTCGAAGGACAAGAACGGCGCGGTGCATATTTCGCTCGTCAACCTCGACCCCAAAAACGCCCTCACGCTCGAAACCGCCCTACCCGGCGTAAGCTTCAAAACCGTGACCGGCCGCGTGCTGACTTCGGCCAGCGTGAGCGACTACAACACCTTCGACAAGCCGAATACCATCAAGCTGGCCGCCTTCACCGGGGCCAAGAAGAAGGGCGACAAGCTGGCCGTAACCTTGCCCGCCAAGTCGGTAGTGGTGCTGGAATTGAAGTAGTCGTTTAGTGATTTTTGAAACGCGAAAATAACTGTCATGCTGAGCGGAGCGCAGTGCAGCCGAAGCATCTCTACCGCACCGTTGT
>NZ_DASTEP010000121.1:0-78350 GCF_035709525.1 Hymenobacter sp.
GCTGGTTGCCTGAACACGCAACCAACGCCAGCAATGGTGGCTTTAGCCCGGGTGTTCACCTCTTCCCATTCCGAACAGAGTCGTTAAGCCCCGGTGCGCCTATGGTACTGCCTTCACCGGTGGGAGAGTCGGTCGCCGCCAACTTTACACGTAGCTCCCCCTGCTTCGCTTTCACCAGCGACCAGCAGGGGGAGCTTTGCGTTTAAAGACCTTTTCAGCTATTGCTTTAATAGCTTACCCAAGGGACAATAGTCATACTTTTGGAGTTATGTCTGCGTCTTTTACAAGAAGACGAGTTTAACCGATAAAGTATGCAGTTTCTATTTCCAGGGTTTTTATGGGGGTTGTTGGCAGTAGGACTACCGATAGTCATTCATTTGTTACAATTGCGGCGGCCGCAACGGATACTCTTTACAAATACGGGCTTCATTCGGGAAGTAGAGCTTACGACCATGAAGCGGCGGCGCTTGCAAGAATTGCTCGTACTATTGCTTAGAGTGTTAGGTGTAGCTTTTCTGGTGCTGTTGTTCGCACAGCCCTTTATACCAGCTCGCCAATTAGCTGGGTTGAGTGGTAACGTTAACGTTTTGCTCGATGCATCACCTAGTATGCAAGTGCCGGGCGAAAGCCAGCAGCCTTTGCTACAAGAAGCGGTGAACAAAGCGAAGGCGTTGGGAAAGAATTTTGAAGCGGGAAGGCATTTCAAAATGCTCGGGCAGTCGCGTGGATTATTGACGCAGGCCGCTTACTTGAATGACGTGGTGACAACGCATGTGTCTGGTCAGCAGCGGGGTTGGGCTGACGTATTAGCTACCCAAGCGGGGCAGCCCGCGACGCAGGGGCCGCTGTACGTTTTTTCTGATTTTCAGCAAAGTGCTCGTAGTAAAGAGGCCATGCAGGCGCTAGCCAAAGACCGCGAGGTAGTGTTGGTGCCTCAAGTTGCGCGGCCTACTGACAACGTGTACGTGGATAGTGTATGGCTGGAAGATGCTTTTGTGCGGACGCAAGTCAACATCGGCTTGCATATCAGATTGAAAAACGGGGGCGGCACGGCGATAACTGACTGCCCGATAAAGGTGCGGCTAGGCAAGCAGCAGGTAGCGGCCTTTAGTGCGACGCTGGCGGCGGGCCAGGCTAGTACTACCGTAGTGCAGGTGCAACTCCCAGACAAGCAACTAGCGCTGGGGCAAGTAGTAACGGAGGACCGCCCGGCCATTTTTGACAATACCTTTTTCTTTACCCTTCAGCCTACGGCAGGTATTCAGGTAGTGGAAATAGGGTCAGAGCCAGTGGCAGCGCAGGCGTACCGGGCCGAAGCACTGTTCGCTTATACCTTCATGAAACCGCAGCAGGTGAATTTCAGCCAACTGCAACGCGCTAACTCGGTGCTGGTGCGTGAGGTGACAGCTATTGACCCTGGCTTGCAGCAGGCGCTGGCGAATGTGGTGCGGCGCGGGGCCAGCGTGGTAATAGTGCCGCCCGGTGGGGCAGTGGGCCGTGAGGCAACTACCCAGCTACTGCGGGCACTGGGCGTGGCCGGAGCGCAGTGGAACGCCTCCGCTGCCCCAGCAGTGCAGGAGGTAGCCATGCCCAGCCCGCGCGACCCGTTTTTTCGGGATGTGTTTGGGGCGCAGCCGCGGCAGGCGGTGTTGCCGCAGGTAGCGCCCGTGCTGAGCCTGGGGCGTGGGGGCACGGATATTCTGCGGCTGCGTGATGGCGACAGCTACCTGGCCGAATTTAAAAACGGAACTGGCCGAACGTATGTGTTCACGGCGCCATTCAGCAAGGCCTACGGCGATTTTACGGCGCAGGGCCTGTTTGTGCCGGTGCTATATCGGATGGCGATGCTGAGCTACCAGGCGCGGCAGCAGCCCGCCTACCGGCTAACGGCCCCGAGCGTGGCGCTGGAGTTGACGCCTGAGTTGATGGGCAAAGACCAGCAGGAAACGGCGTTTCGACTGGTGCGCGATAGCCTGACGCTTATTCCGGCGCAGCGGCTGCGTGGCAATACCCTGCAACTGGAGCTACCGCCCACGATGAGCCAGGCTGGCTTTTATGAGCTGCGCCGCGCGGGCCGGCTGGTGACTACGCTGGCGTTCAACGCCGACCCGAAAGAGTCGGAGTTAGCGGCTTACTCGCCGGCCGAGTTGCGGCAGCTAATAGGCCCCGACCACCCGAACGTGCAGGTGCTGGAGCCCGGTGCGGGCCCGGAAGCCCTGCTGCGCTACCGCGCCGAGCAAACGGGCCAGCCGCTGTGGCGCTACTGCCTACTGGCGGCGCTGGCGTGCCTGCTGGCCGAGGCGCTGGTGCTGCGCTTTGGGCGGCAAAAGGCGGCGGCCCGGCCGGCGGTGGCGGCGTAGGCGGGCTGCTACCTTGGGGCGGTCGTATCTTGCCGGCTGGTTATGAATGACGATATGGTGCCTTCGAATAAAGCGGCTGAGCGAGTGGCTACTGCCTCGGGCGCGGCGGCCGTGCGGCGGCTAGGGCTGCAATTTGGGCTGGCGGCTGGCGCGGCGTGCGCGCTGTGGCTGCTGTTTTTGCAATTAACGGATAACAACCCGCTGGGGCCTAAGCAATTGATGGGCCAGTTATTGGTGCCAATGGCCGCCGCCGGCAGCCAATGGTTGTTGCGGCGCACCCTGGCCCCGGCGCGGCCGGGCGTGGGGCGCGCGCTGGCAGTGGGCGGGCTTACGGTGCTGGTGGCGGCAGCCCTCGCGGCCGGTAGCCTGTGGGGGCTGGCGCGCAGCGTGGGCGAGCCAGCCTTGGCCCGCAACCGCACCGAAATGCAAGAGATAGTGCGAGTGCAGCAAGCCATTCGAGCCCCCGAAAAGCGCAACGCGCAGTTTGAGGCGGCGGAGATGCGGGAAGTTAGCCAGCTTACCGTCAATGACCTGACGGCGGCTACGTTCAAGCGGGTGCTACTGCTGGGGTTGCTGGGGGCGCTGCCGGCCGGTATCTTTCTGCGCAAATAATTGCCGCTGCAACCTATCACCATTCTTTCACCTTCTTTTACCTGAACCATGGAAGCTCCTGCTACCTCTACCTCGACCACCAGCGTAGGCACGCGCTACGGCCTGATAACGGGCCTGATAAGTGTCATTATTTCCTTTGGATTGAACATAACCCATTTGGAGCAGTCGCCGGCCAAATGGCTGACGCTGGTGGTAATGGTAGCAGGAATTATGCTGGGGCAGCAGGCTTTTAAAAAGCTCAACGGCGCGTTTATGAGCTACGGCCAGGGCCTGGGGGTAGGCATGGTAGTAGCGGGCGTTTCGGCCGTGCTGTCGGCGGCCTTCTCCTACATCTACGTCACGTTTATCGACCCCGAAATGACGGCGCGCCTCTTGGATAAAGCCCGTGCCGATATGGAGGCGCAGGGTAAGATGAGCGATGCCCAAATTGACCAGGCTATGCACTGGACCGAGATGTTTGTGCAAGGCCCGGCGCTGGTAGCCATTGCCTTGGTGGGTGGAATCGTAATGGGTCTGCTCATATCGCTTATCACGGCCGCCATTTTTAAAAACCCGAGACCTGAGTTTGAATAAGCTACCTGTTTTCCCGGTGGAAATCTCCATCGTGATACCCTTATTAAACGAAGCCGAGTCGCTGCCCGAGCTTACGCGCTGGATTCAGCGCGTGCTCGTGGCGCGCGGGCTTTCGTATGAAGTTATTTTGATTGACGACGGCTCGACCGACGACTCGTGGGCGGTAATTGAGGCGCTGGCGGGCCAGGACATGGCCTTGCGCGGCGTGCGCTTCAACCGCAACTACGGCAAGTCGGCGGCGCTCAACGTGGGCTTCGGGCTGGCGCTGGGCCGTGTGGTATGCACCATGGACGCCGACCTGCAAGACTCGCCCGAGGAGCTGCCCGAGCTCTACCGCATGGTAGTGGAGGATGGCTACGACCTGGTGAGCGGCTGGAAGCAAAAGCGCTACGACCCGCTTTCCAAAACGCTGCCCACCAAGCTATTCAACGCCGCTACGCGAGCCATTTCGGGCATTCAGCTGCACGATTTCAACTGCGGGCTCAAGTCGTACAGCAGCCGCGTGGTGAAGTCGATAGAGGTCTACGGCGAGATGCACCGCTACATCCCGGTCATTGCCAAGTGGGCGGGCTTCAAAAAGGTGGGCGAGAAGGTAGTGCAGCACCAGGAGCGCAAGTACGGCGTGACCAAGTTTGGGCTGGAGCGTTTCGTGTACGGCTTTCTCGACCTGGCCAGCATCACCTTCGTGGGGCGGTTTCGGCGGCGGCCCATGCATTTTTTTGGCACGCTCGGCACGCTCTCGTTTCTCATCGGCACTATGCTGACCTTGTGGCTGGTGGGGGAGAAGTGGTGGCTGGCCATTCACAACCTCAAGGCGCGCAGCGTCACCGACCAGCCGCTGTTCTTCATGGCGCTGGTGGCCGTTATCGTCGGGATGCAGCTTTTTCTGGCGGGCTTCCTGGGCGAGCTGATACAGCTCAATGGCCCGAAGCGCAACGACTACCTCATCCGCGAAACCATACGGTAAAAGTCATTTAACATTTATCAATTGACATTTAACAGCTTGCTTGGGAAGCTCGCAGTGTTGAGGCAAGCTGTTAAATGTTACTTGATAAACGTTAAATGACCAATGAACATCGTGATTATCGGCCCGGCCTACCCGCTACGCGGCGGGCTGGCTACTTACAACGAGCGGCTGGCGCGGGCCTTCCGGGCGGCGGGCGATGCGGCGCGTATCGTCACGTTTTCGCTGCAATACCCCGGTTTTCTGTTTCCCGGCCAAACGCAGTTTAGTACCGAGCCGGGGCCGGCCGACCTGGCTATTGAAGTCAGCCTGAACTCCGTGAATCCGCTGAGCTGGTGGGCGGTGGGGCGGCGGCTGCGCCGCGAGCGGCCCGATTTGGTGGTGTTTCGGTTTTGGCTGCCATTTATGGGGCCGGCATTGGGCACGGTGGCGCGGCTGGTGCGCAGCAACGGCCACACCCGCGTGGTAGCGATTACCGACAACGTGATTCCGCACGAAAAGCGGCCCGGCGACCGGCCGCTGACGCGCTACTTCCTCAGCGCCTGCGACGGCTTCGTGACCATGAGCCGGAGCGTGCTGGACGATTTGCAAAAGCTGGGCTTTACCAGCAAGCCCGCGCTCTACCGGCCGCACCCGCTCTACGACAATTTCGGGCCGGCCAAGCCCAAAGCGGCGGCGCTGGCCGCGCTGGGGCTCGACCCGGCCTTTCGCTACGTGCTGTTTTTTGGGTTTATCCGGGCGTATAAAGGGCTCGATATCTTGCTCGAAGCAATAGCCGAGGCGCGGGTAGCGGCGCTGCCGGTGAAGCTTATTATTGCCGGCGAATTCTACGAAGACGCGGCTCCTTACGAGGCGCTTATTCAAAAGCTGAATTTGGAAAGCCGGCTGGTGCGGGCGACCGATTTTATTCCGAATGAGCGGGTAGCCGACTATTTCTGCGCGGCCGACCTGGTGGTGCAGCCCTACAAAAATGCCACCCAGAGCGGCGTGTCGCAGGTGGCCTACCACTTTGGGCGGCCCATGCTTGTGACCGATGTGGGCGGCCTGGCCGAGCTGATACCTCACGGCGTGGTGGGCTACGTGGTGCCGCCCACGGCCCCGGCCATTGCCGGGGCGCTGGTCGATTTTTACGAGCACGACCGCGAGGAAGCCCTGGCCACCAACGTGCGCCACGAGCGCCGCAAGTTTTCGTGGGAGGTGATGGTGGCCGCGCTAAAGGAAGTAGCCGGGCTGGCAAGCTAATTGCGGGTTGGTTGCGGCTCCTGTAATTTTCTCATTAGCGCTACTTTACCCCATGAAAAAGCAACTGTTGACTTGCCTTGGAATTGCCGCTATGCTCGGGGCGGCCCGGCCCGCCGCCGCCCAAACGGGCCGCATCGCACACCTCAGCCACGGCGGTAGCACGGCTACGCTAGGCGAGGCCGAGGCGGCTGATAATTTTGGCATACCACCTAGGCGGAGCGAGGAGATGACCGATTCGCTGGTGTATCTCAACGACAGTTTGGCGCTGAGATACAGGCGCTACCGCTCGGTATCGTGGCAGGCGGGCGATGCTGAACTTAAGAAAGCTGCCTGGCAGTCGAGCAGCGAGCAAGTGCAATACTACTCGGGGGCCTACCATCCGCAGCGGTGGGAAGAAGCGGTGCAAGACTTGCGGCGGCAGTATCCACAGGCGAAGCTGCTAAAGTTTGAGAAACAGTTAAAAAAGCAGGGCCGCAGGAAATCAACCAGCCAAAGCCAGGCTTTTCCCAAGCGGCCGTTTCAATACAGCTTTTGGCGCGGGCTGGCCGGGGTAGCGGGCATGGGCGCAGTGGGCTGGCTGCTGGGGCGCAAGCACGCCGCGTAGCGGTGGCGCTGGCCTTTGCCCGGCGCTGGGCGCTGCTGTTCGGCGTGCTTTTCGCGGTTACCGTGCCGCTGGGCTACCGCGTGCTGCCGAGCCTGGGCGTGGCCCTGCGGCCCTGGCTCGAAGCCAGTGGGCAGGCACTACTCAAGCGGCCGGTAGCGTTGTTTTCCGACTCGGCCGACCTGTACGCCTACGCGGCGGGGCTGCTGCTGGCTACCGCGCTGGCCGCCGCCGCGTGGGCGGCCGGGGCGCGGCGCGCGGCCGCTACCGAGGCCCGGCTCTGGTACGGGCTGCATACGGGCGTAGCGTGGTTTCTGGCTTTGCAGCTGCTTGAATACGGTTTTGATAAAGTCTTCAAGCACCAGTTTTATTTGCCCGAGCCCAATACGCTGTACACGCCGCTCGGGCAGCTGCCGCCCGACCTCGCCTACTGGAGCGTGATGGGTGCGTCGCGTTCGTACAGCGTGTTCGCGGGGCTGCTGGAGGTGCTGCCGGGTTTGCTGCTGCTGTGGGGCCGCACGCGGCTGGTGGGCGGTATAATGGCCGTGGCGGTGCTGGCCAATGTGCTGGCGCTCAACATTGGCTTCGATATTTCGGTGAAGCTGTGGTCGGGCTCCTTGCTGCTGCTGGCGGTGCTGGTGGCCGCGCCGGGCCTGCGCACGGCCTACTACGCGCTGGTGCGCGCGTGCTACCGGCCGGCCCGCCCCATGCGTCCGGCTGGCTGGCAGGGGCGCTGGGTGGGCGCGCTGCGCGGCGTGGGGCTGGGCATTTTGCTGCTCGAAACGGCGGGCCCGTTTGGGGCCGAAGGCACTTTCAACGATGACCAATCGCCTCGCCCGCCGCTGCACGGGGCCTACGCCGTTGCCGCGCTGCGGCCTGCGGCGGCGGTGCCGCTGCGGCTGTTTGTGCATCGGCAGGGCTACTTGCTCACGCAGGCAGCCGACGGGCAGCTGCAAGCCTATAAACTGACCTACGCACCCGGCCGCTTGCTGCTGCGCGATGAAACGGGGCGCTCGGGCCAACTTAGCTATACCGTAAGTTCTGCGGGCTTGCGCTTGGTGGGCACGTTGGGGGCCGACTCGGTACTCTGGCTGGCCCGGCCGCTGCCGTGGCGGCAGTTGCCGCTGTTGCGGGGGTGGTAGGGTTTCTGGTTGTTGGGTACTTGTTGCGCCCATCCGTCATGCTGAGCGGAGCGCAGCGCAGTCGAAGCATCTCTACCGCTTCGTTGTTGAGCGTTGGGAATTAGTTCATCGGTAGAGATGCTTCGGCTGCGCTACGCTTCGCTCAGCATGACAGGTAGGCGCATCAATCTAAATCGGCACGCTTTCCCGCACGGCCTGGAACACCTTCTCGGCCGGCAAATCCTCCATGCAGCTGGTGCCCAGGCGGCAGGTGCCCCGGTAAAAGCACACGCACTGCCGCTCGGGCCCCACGAGCTGGCCCCGGCCGTAGAGGTCAAATTCGTGCGGGTTAAAGATGTTGTTCATCAAAATGGTGGCCTTGCGCAGCGCGATGCTGATGTGCATGCCCATCGTAACCTGCGTTACCACGCCCTGCATCTGGTTCATCAGGTTGATGAACTGGGGGAGAGGGAAGGTGCCCAGGTAGGTTGCGCCGGTGGCAGCTTGCAGTTCCAGGTTGCGCGGGTGCTCGGCCTCGCCGCCCAGCAGCACGGGCGCGTAGCCGGCGGCTTGCAGCTGCTGGATGAGCTGAATCCACTTCTCGGTGCTCCAGAGGCGGGTGGTCCAGCGGTCGCCGCAGCCGGTGTTGAGGCCGATGCGCGGGCCGGCGCTGGCGGGCGGCAGCGCCGACCAGTCGTAGCCCTTGTCGTCGTGGGTGTCAAAGACGTACTCCTCGCCCCGGAAGTCGAAGCCGCAGAGCTCGAAAATTTCCTGCACGTAAGGCTTGGTATTGCCGATGCTGAGCTGGTCGAAGATGCCGGTGAGGTACTTATGCTCGGCCTGCTCGTTGATGGGCCAGGCCACGCCGTCGTAGGGGCGCAGGGTGTAGCCGTATTTCTGGGTGGCTTGCACGTTCAGGAGCAGCGCGCAAGCTTCCTTTTCCTTATCAAGATTAATGGCGATGTCGAAGTGCCGGGCTTGCAGCTGCAAGGCGCTGGCGTAGTCGAACTTCAGAATCTCCTCGACCTCCTTCTGCGGCAAAATAGCCGGCGTGAGCGTGAGCCACGTGATGTAGCAGCCCGGATGCTCTTGCCGCAGCCGCCGCAGCAGCGGCGTGGTGCGGATGACATCGCCAATAGCCCCGAGCTTTATCAGCAGCACGCGCTTGCCGGCGGGCTCGTACACGGGGCAGTCGCCGCACATATAGCCGTGCTCTTTGTTGGGGCGGCAGGGCAGGTCGCCGCGAAAGAAGCGGCAGTCGGGGCGAACGGGGATGTCGTGAAGAAACTCGGGCACGGGAGGCAGGCGAAATTTGAAAACGAACAAAAGTAACGGGCCGCCCGCAATGCGGGCACAGGGCCGTACCGATTGCAAATTGGTGACAAAATAGTTTGTTGCATTATTTTTTGCAACAAACTATTTTGTCACCAAAACTATCTTATTAAGATATTTTACCGCATGGCTTCTCAACATTTTTCGCACCAGCGCGGCCCCGCGCCCAGCCAAGGCATCGCGCAAGCCGTGCGCGCCCATCTCGGCCTCACGCAGCTTGAGCTAGCGATGCTGCTCAACGTATCGCGCGGCACCCTGGCAATGGCCGAGCTGGGCCGCCGCGACTTGTCGCCCGCCGCTACCGTGCTGCTGGCGCAGCTGCTGCCCGCATTGCTGGCTGTTGCGCCGCCCGCGAGTGCCGCCCCCGCGCCCCTCACCCCCGAGCAGCGCGACGAGCTGGATTTGCGCCGCCAGGCCATCGGGCTCGAAGAATACTCCCTGCGCCAGCAGCTGGCCCGCGTGCAAACCCGCCTGCTGCAAGCCCGCCAGCGCCAGCTGGCCGAGCCCGTATTGCGCGCCGCCCTGCCCCCCACCGATACCCGCGCCCACCGCAAGCTGAGCCGCCTGGCCGAAGACGCCGAAGCCTGCCTGCGCGCCGAAAGCGCCGCGCCCGCCCTGCTGGAGCTGCGCCTGCGCGTGCTGGCCTTCGAGCGGGCCGAGCTAGAGCGGCTGCTGGGATAGCCCGGTTGCGGCCCACCAGTAGCAGCCCCAGCGGGGCGACCCATCGGTAGTAATTACCAGGCAAAAGAGGAAAAAGCCCCGTAGGGGCGACCCCCTCAGCTGGTTGGGTCGCCCCTACGGGGCTTGGAATGTCGAATCCAACCTGCTTTCTACCGATGGGTCGCCCCGCTGGGGCTGCTGATAGGCCGCGATATGCCGCAACTTGGATTAGGGTAGGGGTGGGACCAAGCCCCGCTCCCTACCGCCCCACGTAGCCGCCCGGCGTGAGGCCGCGCAGCTCCTGCTTCACCGATTCCGGCACGTTCAACTCCTCCACAAAGCCCGCGATGGTAGCCGCCGAAATGGCCTCGCCGGTGCGCGTGAGCTGCTTGAGGGCGTTGTAGGGGTCGGGGTAGTTTTCGCGGCGCAGGATGGTTTGGATGGCCTCGGCGAGCACGGCCCAGTTCTGGTCCAGGTCGCGCTGCAACGCGCTTTCATCGAGCGCCAGCTTGCCCAGGCCGCGTGCCACGGCCCCGAGCGCGATGAGCAGGTGGCCCAGCGGCACGCCCAGGTTGCGCAGCACCGTCGAGTCGGTGAGGTCTCGTTGCAAACGGGAAATTGGCAGCTTGGCGGCGAAGTGTTCGAGCAGGGCGTTGGCCACACCCAGGTTGCCCTCGGCGTTTTCAAAATCAATGGGATTGACCTTGTGCGGCATGGCCGACGAGCCTACTTCGCCCGCCTTGAGCTGCTGCTTGAAGTAGCCCACCGAGATGTACTGCCACACGTCGCGGCACAGGTCTATGAGGATGGTGTTAATCCGCTTCCAGCCATCGCAAAATGCCGCCAAGTTGTCGTAGGGCTCAATTTGAGTAGTCGGGAAGGTGCGGCTCAGCCCCAGCGTATCGCCCACAAACTGCCCGGCGAAGGCGTGCCAGTCGGTGCCGGGGTAGGCGGCGAAGTGGGCGTTGAACCCGCCCGTGGCCCCGCCAAATTTAGCCGAGTAGGGCACCTGCTTCAGCAAGGTCAGCTGCCCGTCGAGCCGCGCCACGAATACTTCTAACTCCTTGCCCAGGCGCGTGGGCGAGGCGGGCTGGCCGTGGGTGCGGGCCAGCATGGGCACCGCGGCCCAGGTTTCGGCCAGGGCGGCCAGCTGGTCGCGCACCTGCCCGAAGCGGGGTAGCAGCACGTCGTCCATCGCCTCTTTAAGGCTCAGCGGAATGGCCGTATTATTCACGTCCTGCGAGGTCAGGCCGAAGTGAATAAACTCCAGCGAGTTGCCCAGGCCGAGCTTGGTAAACTCGTCGCGCAGGTAGTATTCCACGGCCTTCACGTCGTGGTTGGTCACGGCCTCGTGGGCCTTGATGCGCTGGGCTTCGGCTTCGCCAAACTGCTCATAGAGCGCCCGTAGCGCGGGGAAAACGTCGGCCGGCACGCTGGCCAGCTGGGGCAGCGGCAGCTGGCAGAGCGCGATGAAATAATCAACTTCTACGCGCACGCGGTAGCGCATCAAGGCCAGCTCCGAGAAGTAGGAGCTGAGCGGGGCGGTTTGGCGCTGGTAGCGGCCATCGAGGGGCGAAAGAGCAGAAAGCATAGCTTTTATGGTGCTTGGTGCGTAGTGCTTGGTGCATCGTACCTAATGCGTAGCAGGTGGGCAAGCGGCCACAAAGCTAACGCCCGACCCGAGGCCTTACCTATTTCCTCGCAGTTGCCAAGCACTAGGCACTACGCACCAAGCACGAAGAAAACCCCAACCGAATAATCCTACCTTTGCGGCAATGCAGTTATCTAGAGTTGCCAAAAAACGAATTCTTTACGCCCTGGGCGGCCTGGCGGCGGTGCTGGTGCTGGGGCTGGTGCTATTTCTGTGGAAGCGCCAGCAGCTGCTCACCTACGCGCTGGGCGAGGTTAAAACCCGCGTCGAGCGCAAATACCCGGTGACGCTGACGCTGGGCCGCGCCCGCTTCACGGGCCTCAAAACCGTCGAAATCGGTGGGATGAGCCTCGTGCCCACGGCCGCCGCCGACACGCTGCTCACGGCCCGCCGCCTGCAAGCCAGCCTCAGCCTGCGCTCGCTGTTTGCGGGGCGGCCGGTGTTCAGCGACGTGCAGATTGAGCGCGCCCACCTCACGGCCCGCAAAGACGCCAGCGGGGCCGATAATTTCAGCTTTCTCTACAAGAAAAAAAGCGCCGCGCCCGTGGTGCCCCGCGACACCGCGCTGGGCCGCAACTACGGCCTGCTGCTCAACCAGGTGCTCGACGCCACCTTCCAGAGCGTGCCCGGCGAGGCCGACTTCCGGCAGTTCGTAGTAAGCTACGCCAGCCCGCGCCACCAGATTCTGCTCGATATGCCGCGCCTCAGCTTCGAGGACGGGGAGGTGAAGGGCCAGCTCACGGCCACCGTCGATTCGGTGGTGAACGAGCTCGGCGTGAGCGGCACCATAGAGCCCGGCGACGACGCGCTGAATTTGCGCCTGTTCGGCGTCAAAAACTCGGTGCAAGTGCCCTACGTGGCCCGCCGCTTCGGGGCACTCATTTCATTTGATACCATTCAGGTGCAGCTCACGGGCAAGGACTTCGTGGCCGACGACAAAACCGGCGGCCAGCTCACGGTGCGCGGCTCGGTAGCGGCCCGCAATTTTAGCCTCTACCACAAGCGCCTAGCGTCGGAGGATATCGTAATCCGGCAGGGCCAGCTCGACTTCGTAGCCACGCTGGGCCGGGGCACGGCCTCGCTCGACCCCGGTACGCGCGCCGTGCTCAACCAGCTCGTTTTCCACCCCGAAATCGCGGTGCGCCAAAAGCCCCGCTTCGCTGTCAGCCTCAAAGTGGACTCGGAGCCCACGGCGGTCAACGACTTTTTCAACTCGCTGCCCAGCGGCATTTTCGACGTGGTATCGGGCACGCAGGGCACTGGCACGCTGGCCTACCACCTGGCCGCCAGCGTCGACATGGCGCAGGTCGACAGCCTCAAGCTCACCTCGTCATTGGTGCCGAGCAAGGATTTCAGCATCACGCGCTTCGGCAAGGAAGACTTGAGCATGATAGAGCGCGAGTTTCCCTTCACGGCCTACAACGACAAGGGCGACTCGTTGCGCACCTTCACCGTGGGCCCCAGCAACCCCGATTTTACGCCCTACGCCGAGGTGTCGCCCTTCCTGCCGGCCGTCATCCAAACCACCGAAGACCCGCAGTTTTTCAAGCATCACGGCTTCATGGAAAAGGCCTTCGTGAGCGCCGCCATTGCCGACATCAAGGAAAAGCGCTTTGCCCGCGGCGGCAGCACCCTCAGCATGCAGCTGGTCAAAAACGTGTTTCTGAGCCGCGAAAAAACCATCGGCCGCAAGGCCGAGGAAATGCTGATGGTCTGGCTGATTGAAAACTGGCTCGTAGCCCGCACCCACACGCTCACCAAAGAGCGCATGTTTGAAATCTACCTCAACATCGTGGAGTGGGGCCCCACCGCCTACAAGTGGCCCAGCGGCAAGCGCGGCGTGTACGGCGTGCGCGAGGCCGCGCTGTTTTACTACGCCAAGCAGCCCAGCGAGCTCAACCTAGGCGAGTGCCTCTACCTGGCCAGCATCATCCCCAAGCCCAAGTACTACCGCGAGTCGTTCAACGTGTACGGCGAGCTGCGCGGCTCTACGCGCTGGTTTTTTCGCTTTATCGCCGATATCATGCAGGACAAGGGCCTGATAACGCCCGCCCAGCGCAATAATCTCAACTACTCGGTAAGCCTGCAAGGCCCGGCCAGCAAGTACATCGTGCGGGCCGTGCGCGACACCGCCCGCACCGTGCAGCCCGGCGACACGGCCCAGTTTGCGCCCCTCAACCTCATCGACCTGCTGAACACCGGCGCGCAGCCCGCGCCCACCATCCCCGAGGGTAGCGCGCCTGCCTCGGCCGCCCCCGCGCCCGGCAGCCGCCCCTAGCGGCAGCAGCGGCTCAAACTTCCCGGCCTGGTTTTTGGTTGTCAGCCGCTTGCTTATTCTTAACCCTCAGCCTACCCCATGAAAGTTACTGCCCTGGCCCTCGCGGCCGCCGCCACGCTCAGCCTGGCCTTCATCGCCCCCAAGCCCGCCCCCATGAGCTCCGTCGAAGCTGCTCCCAAGCCCGCTACCGTCTACGACTTCACCGTGAAAAGCATCGACGGCAAAGACGTGAAGCTCAGCAAGTACAAGGGCAAGAAAATCCTCATCGTGAACACCGCCTCGAAGTGCGGCTACACCCCGCAGTACAAGGAGCTGGAAGAGCTGTCGAAAAAATACGCCGGCAAAGTGGTCGTGCTGGGCTTCCCCTCCGATAGCTTCAACCAGGAGCTGGCCTCGAACGAGGAAGTAGCCTCGTTCTGCGAGAAAAACTACGGCGTCACGTTCCCGCTGTTCCAGACCGTAGCCGTGAAGGGCGACAATGCCACGCCGCTCTATAAGTTTCTGGCCGACAAGGATAAGAACGGCGCGGTGAGCGAAGCCCCGAGCTGGAATTTCTGCAAATACCTGGTGAATGAAAAAGGCCAGGTAGTGAAATTCTACCCCTCGAAAGTGAAGCCGCTGAGCGAAGAGCTGGTGGCCGACATCACGAAGTAGTTTGCCGTTAGAAAACGTTCGTCATGCTGAACGCAGTGAAGCATCTCTACCGCATCGTTGCATGTTGCGGTAGAGATGCTTCACTGCGTTCAGCATGACGAACGTTTGCAATGCCAATTATTCACACTTTCAATTAAAGGTATGTCTCCCTGGATTTCTGCTTTCCGACCCCGCACGCTGCCGCTGGCGCTGGCCAGCATTCTCACGGGCGGCTTTCTGGCCAAGGCCAACGGGCAGTTCAACGGTGCGGTAGTAGCACTGGCGGCCCTCACCACCATCCTGCTCCAAATTCTGAGCAACCTCGCCAACGACTACGGCGACTCGCAAAACGGGGCCGACAGCGTGCATCGCCAAGGCCCGCAGCGCGCCGTGCAAAGCGGGGCCATCACCCCGGCCGAGATGAAGCGCGCCATGTGGGCCTTCGGGCTGGCGGCGCTGGCGAGCGGCATCGCGTTGCTGCTGGTGGCGCTGGGTTTTGCGGGGGTGTGGGTGCTGCTGGCGTTTTTCGTGCTGGGCCTCAGCGCTATTTGGGCGGCCGTGAACTACACGGCGGGCAGCAACCCCTACGGCTACGCTGGGCTGGGCGATATTTCGGTGTTCCTGTTTTTTGGTATCGTGGGCGTGTGCGGCACGTATTTTTTACAAACGCAGACGCTGCCGCTGGCCGTGCTACTGCCCGCCGCTGCGCTGGGCTGCTTCGCCACGGCCGTGCTGAATGTCAACAATATCCGCGACATCGTATCGGATAAGCTGGCTGGTAAAATAACGGTGCCCGTGCGGCTGGGGCCGCAGCACGCCCGCCGCTACCACTGGCTGCTGCTGGTGCTGGGCGTGGGCGCGGCCGTGGTTTACGTGGCTCTCACGTACCACTCGCCCTGGCAGTGGCTGTTTTTGCTCAGCTTACCGCTTTTTCTCTTCAACGGCCGGCAGGTGTGGGCGCGGCAGGAGTCGATGAAAATCGACCCGCTGCTCAAGCAAATGGCCATGAGCACGCTGGCCTTTACGCTGCTGTTTGGGCTGGGGCAAATCATTTGACATTTAACAGTTAGCAATTAACATTTAACAGCCCGTCTGACGCACCGCAAAAGGGTAGCGTCAGACGGGCTGTTAAATGTTAATTGCTAACTGTTAAATGACCTAAAAGTCCGCATCCAGCCCCAGGCGCTGCTTCATTTCCTGCAAAGCCGGGTACTTCTCGGCGAGGTAAGCAAACTTGTCGTTGGAGGTGTATAGCTTGCGGCCGGTGGGGGCGGCGGTGGCTACCTCCGTTTGCACCGTGAGGCCGGGGTGGCCGGTGCGGCGCCGCAGCTCGGCCATAAACTCGGCCCGGAAGTCGTTGAACTGCACCACCTGCACGGGGTTATCGACGGTGAGCGTGATGACGTGGTCGGCCCCCGCCGCTACCGGGCGGTTCAGCACCATGTAGTCGCTCATCTTATCCTGGGCGCGGCGCTCGTCGGCGAGCTGCTTCCAGACTTGTTGCAGCAACTCGGGCGCGATGGGTGGCAGCGGGCCGGTGTGAATGGGTGTTTCTGGTTTCTGGTTGCTGGTCTCTGCTTTGGTAGGCGAATTGACCGCGGGCGTGCCTACGTCGCGTAGGCCGGGCAGGCGGGTGCCACTGCTGAGGCTGGGCAGCTTGGGCAGAGCCGGAATAGCAGCCGGTGCTGGTGCCGGCGTGGGGCGCACATCGGTGGGCCGGTGGTTGGGCTCGTGGCCCTGCATACTCGGGCGGCCGATTTCGACGTGCGGCGAGGTGTCGCGCACCTGGTGGCGCGGCGTCACGGGTTCCACCGGCGCGGGCTCGATGCTGGGCGTGTCGTGTAGCTCGCGCACGCCATTCTCGACGGGCAGCGGCTCGGGGCCGTCGGCTGGCGCGGGCGCGTGGACCAGGGTTTCCGCTGGCGCTGGCGTTTCTGGTCTCTGGTTTCTGTTTTCTGGTTGCGGGTGGGTTGGGGTAAGAGTGGGCGCGTAAGCAACTGGGCGGTCCTGTGCGGCGGCTGGGGCAGGCGGCGCAGGGGCCGCGTAGCCGTTGCTACTAGCCGCCGCTGGCGCAGCGGCTCCTTCGCCTAGGCTGCTAGTTTTTTTTTTAGCCTCGCCGTTGCTGGCCGGGGTAAGGTCGCGCACAAACTGCACGGCCCCATTGAGATACGCCAGCTTCATAAGGGCCAGCTCCACGTGCAGGCGCTGGTTTTTGGCCTGCTTGAAGTCGCGGTCGCACTGGCTCACCAGGTTCAGGGCCGAGAGTAGGAAGGGCAGCGGCGCAGCCTGCGCCTGCCGCACGTACTGCTGCCGGATGTTATCCGACACCTCCAAAAGCTGCACCGTCACGGGGTCTTTGCACACGAGCAGGCCGCGCAGGTGCTCGGCCGTGCCCACCACAAAGTTGTGCAAGTCGAAGCCCTGCTGCATCACCGAATCGAGCAGCAGCAGCGCCTGCGACAGGTTTTCGCGCAGCAACGCATCCACCAGCCGGAAGTAATAGTCGTAGTCGAGGATGTGCAGGTTTTGCACCACCTCTTTGTACGTCAGATTGTTGCCCGCAAAAGTAACCTGCTGGTCAAACATCGAGAGCGCGTCGCGCAGGCCACCATCGGCCTTCTGGGCCAGCAGGTGCAGCGCGTCGTCGTCGGCGGTTACGTGCTCGCTGTTGGCCACGTAGCGCAGGTGCTCGCGGATGTCTTCAACTTTGATGCGGTTGAAGTCAAAAATCTGGCACCGGCTCAGGATGGTCGGGATAATCTTGTGGCGCTCAGTAGTAGCCAGGATGAAAATGGCGTAGCTCGGCGGCTCCTCCAGCGTCTTCAGAAAGGCGTTGAAGGCCGCGTTGGAGAGCATGTGCACCTCGTCGATAATATAAATCTTGAAGCGGCCCTGCTGCGGCGCGTACCGCACCTGCTCTACTAAGGAGCGGATGTCCTCAACCGAGTTATTCGACGCCGCATCCAGCTCGTGCACGTTAAACGAGGCGTTTTCCTGAAACGCCACGCACGACGTGCACACGCCACAAGCCTCAGCCTCGGGCGTGAGGTTGGTGCAGTTGATGGTCTTAGCCAGGATGCGGGCGCAGGTGGTTTTGCCCACGCCACGCGGCCCGCAAAACAGAAACGCCTGCGCCAGGTGCTGGCTCAGAATGGCGTTTTGCAGGGTGGTGGTGACGTGCTGCTGCCCCACCACGCTCCGAAAAGTGGCCGGACGATACTTGCGGGCCGAAACAACAAAATTTTCCATACGCGATACTCCTACAAAGATACCATTCCGATGTAGGGTAAGCTTTAGCTTGCCGGCGCTAGTACTAAAAAGGCAAGCTAAAGCTTACCCTACATCTCGGAACAAAATCCGGCCCCAAAACATTTTCTTAACGAGCGCGTATCTTTGCGCCCCGCTACTTCGGCAGCGGCACTCGTTCTTTCTAAAATTGGGGATGACCGGAATTGACAGCTTGCGCAAGTCGCGGGTAAGCGTGTCGGGAGTTGATGGAAGCTCTCCCGCCAAAAAATCTATCAAAAAACAATCGGCGACTATTCGTACGCCATGGCTGCCTAGTTTAGAATTAGGTAATGTCATCGTGCCGCCCGGGTCGGTTTTTACACCTGGGAGTTCGGCGCGTCGCAAGTAGAAACTAGCCTCCGGAGAGCTGTGATTCGGGGGCGAAAATCAACTGCAGCTAAGGGAGTTTCAAGGGCCTGATGTGCGCCTGGAACGCCTCGAAAATTCAAGCATAGATACACACGTAGAAAGCACGTCGGCTTCCTTGTCTGGACCAGGGTTCGAATCCCTGCATCTCCACTAGTATCCTAAAAACCCCGTTTCCGGCCTGGAAGCGGGGTTTTTGTTTTTACGGCCATTTGGCCGTGGTTACTACCTCTTGTACCTGCCTGGCCGGTAGCTACCCCAAGTGGCGAAGTAGCCGCGAAGCGGCGGCATGTTGGTAGATAACGCAGCCAATCAACTGCCGAGAGCCGCAAAGCGGCGGCATAGCGCCGTGGGTGCCGCCGCTTTGCGGCTCCGGATTGCTAAAAAGCACATAAACTACCAACATGCCGCCGCTTCGCGGCTACGCCGCAACTTGGCCCGTAGCCAGTGGTTCTGCTGGCCGGCGCGCAGTAGCCTGAAGGGTACATCTAACTAGCATGAGCGGGAAACTTGCGCACTACCCCGAGGTGCGGAAGGGTAAGCTATGACTGGCTAAAGCTCGAAGGGTGGGTGTGGTAGCGCAATTTCTAGAAATATTCGTAAAAAAATTCATCTTCATAAACTTATTTAATGGCGAGATTTTGTGTAGTCAATTGTAATTCAGTAGAATAATTATTAAGACTGGGCCAAGATGAAGATGTTATGTGTTTTGTTAGTCCATTTCTTCATAACGTCTTAATGCCACGGGGCCGAATTTTGTAACACCCGGCCCGGTAAAGCTTTTGGCTGCCCCGGCTTATTCCCCCGGCCCTGCTCTCTCAGCATCGATTCGAGGCCAGTACTATGCTGGCGCTCACTAGCTTGCCCTGGTTGGCCGGGGCTACTTGCGAAGCATGTAAGAACGTTTATTTAGTTAGCCGGCCGCTGGCTTTTTTGGCGGCTTCCCCACCCCTGCGGGCGCAAGCACTGGCCCCGGCGGCTGTGCCGGCCGGGTCGCGCCCGGCTTTCTTTCGCTACCTCACCTTATTTCCCGGGATTACCAAGCACCTATCTATGGTACTTACTGCTGTTATAAAGAAAACGTCTGTGTTGCTGCTGTTGGGCGCGAGTGGCCTGCTGGCCACCGCCTGCGGCGACAAAAAAGAAGAAAAAGAAGAGCAAATCAAGCTGCTCGTCACCAGCCCGCTCCAGAAGGACACCACCATCACCAAGGAGTACGTGGCCCAGATTCACGCCTACCAGCACATCGACCTGCGGGCGCTGGAGAAGGGCTACCTGCAAAAGATATTCGTGGACGAGGGCCAGACGGTGCACGCCGGCCAGCCCATGTTCCAGATTACGCCCCTCATCTACAACGCCGACCTGCAAAAATCGCAGGCCGAGGCCGACTACGTAGGCATCGAGTACAAGAACACCAAGAGCCTGGCCGATAGCAACATTGTGTCTAAGAACGAGTTGGCGCTGGCCAAAGCCAAGTACAACAAGGCCAAGGCCGACGTGTCACTGGCCAAAACGCACTTGCAGTTCACGTCCATCAGCGCGCCCTTCACCGGCATCATGGACCACTTCCAGGCCCGGCTGGGCAGCCTCGTGGACGAGGGCGACCTGCTGACCAGCCTCTCCGATAACAGCAAAATGTGGGTGTACTACAACGTGCCCGAGGCCGAGTACCTCACTTACAAGGAGCACGCCAAGGCCGGCGATAAGGCCGTGAACGTGAAGCTGAAAATGGCCAACAACGAGGTGTTTCCCTACCCCGGCAAGGTGCAAACCATTGAGGCTGACTTTAATAATGAGACGGGCAACATCGCCTTCCGTGCCACCTTCCCAAACCCCGACGGGCTGCTGCGCAACGGCGAAACCGGCAGCGTGCTGATGACGGTGCCCCTCAAGCACGCCCTCATCATTCCGCAGAAAGCCACCTTCGAGGTGCTCGAAAAGAAGTTCGTGTACGTGGTGGACAAAAACAGCGTGGTGCACCAGCGCGAGGTGAACGTGGCTTCGGAAATGCCTGACCTCTACATCCTCAAGGACGGCATTACGCCCGGCGATAAGATTTTGCTCGAAGGCATCCGCAAGGTGAAGGACGGCGAGAAAATCAGCTATACCTACGAGAGCCCGCAGCAGGTGCTGCCCAAACTGAAAGTATATAGCGAATAGGGTATAAGTGGTCTGCGGATAGCCCCAACCGGTTGCCTTGGCGGCGACCGGCTGGCTGGCCCTTGCCGATAGCCTGCCCTCAAAAATAGTAGTGAGTAGTATTAAAGACTTGGCTAATAGTCAGTAACTATGTTTAGTAAATTCATCAGGAGGCCAGTGTTTGCCATCGTTATCTCGGTGGTAATCGTGTTCATGGGCGTGCTGGCCATCAAAACCCTGCCCACCTCGCAGTTTCCCGAGATTTCGCCGCCGATGGTGATGGTGAGCTGCGCCTACCCCGGCGCCAGCGCCAAGGTGCTTACCGAGTCGGTGCTTATCCCGCTGGAGCAGGCCGTGAACGGCGTGCCGGGCATGAAGTACATGACCTCCGACGCCGTGAGCGCCGGCGAGGCCAACATTCAGATTGTGTTCAACCTGGGCACCGACCCCGAGCAGGCGGTCGTGAACGTGAACACCCGCATCGCGCAGGTCGTGAACCGCCTGCCGGTGCTGGTGCAGCGCGAGGGCCTCATCGTGAACCGCGTGGTGCCCAACATGCTGATGTACGTGAACTTGTACAGCAAGGACAAGGGCACGGACATGAAGTATCTGTTCAACTACGCGGGTGTCAACATGATACCCGAGATTCAGCGTATCGATGGCATTGGCCGCGCCAGCATCCTGGGTAGCCGGCAGTACGCTATGCGTATCTGGCTGAAGCCCGACCGCATGCGCGCCTACAACATCTCGGCCGACGACGTGATGAAGTCGCTGGGCGACCAAAGCGTCATTGGCTCGCCGGGCCGCATCGGCCGCTCGGACGGCGGGCGCGCCGAAGCGCTCGAATACGTGCTTACCTACCAGGGCCGCTTCAACGACGTGGAGCAGTACAAGAACGTGATTTTGAAGGCCAACCCCAACGGCGAGATGCTGCGCCTCAAGGACGTGGCCGACGTGTCGCTGGGCTCCGAGTTCTACGACATCTACTCCAACCTCGACGGCTACCCCTCGGCGGCCATCATGCTGAAGCAGACCTACGGCTCGAACGCCAGCGACGTGATTGCCAGCGTGAAAGCTAAGCTGGAAGAGCTGAAGAAAACCATGCCCCCCGGCATGGACTACAAAATCAGCTACGACGTGTCGAACTTCCTCGACGCTTCGACCGAGAACGTAATCCATACCCTGCGCGACGCCTTTATCTTGGTGGCCATCGTGGTGTTCTTGTTCCTCGGTGACTGGCGCTCGACGCTCATCCCGATTATCGCCGTGCCGGTGTCGCTCATCGGGGCGTTCACGGCCATGCAGGCGTTCGGGCTTACCATCAACATGATTACGCTCTTCGCGCTGGTACTCGCCATCGGTATCGTGGTCGATGACGCCATCGTGGTAGTGGAGGCCGTGCACGCCAAGATGGAGGAAAAGCACCTCTCGCCCTACGGCGCGGTGCGCGAGGTAATCGGCGAAATCAGCGGCGCCATCATCGCCATCACGATTTTGATGACGGCCGTGTTCGTGCCGGTGGCTTTCATGAGCGGCCCGGTGGGCATTTTCTACCGCCAGTTCTCGATTACGATGGCTACGTCTATCGTGATTTCGGGGGTAGTAGCGCTGACCCTGACGCCGGTGCTCTGCGCCATGATTTTGAAGAACAACCACGGCCACGCCCGCAAGAAGACGCCCATCAACCGCTTCATCGACTGGTTTAACCGCGGCTTTGAGCGCCTGACCGGCCGCTACACCAACATCCTGGAGAAGGTAGTGGACCGCCGCGTGTTCACCTTTGGCATCCTCATCCTGTTCTCGCTCGGCATCTTCGGCATCTCCACCAAGCTACCCTCCGGCTTCATCCCGGCCGAGGACCAGGGGATGCTGTACGCCATCATTCAGACGCCCCCCGGCTCGACGCTGGAGCGCACCAACGATATTTCGCAGCGCTTGCAGCAACTGGCCAAAGACGTGCCGGGCATCGAAAGCATTTCGACGCTGGCCGGCTACGAAGTACTCACCGAGGGCCGCGGCTCCAACGCCGGTACGTGCTTGATTAGCTTGAAGCCCTGGAGCGAGCGCAAGGAGTCCATTCACGACATCGTGGAAAACCTGGAGAAAAAGGCTAAGGAAATTCCCGGCGCGACCATCGAATTCTTTGAGCCGCCGGCAGTGCCGGGCTACGGGGCCGCGGGCGGCTTCCAGCTCCAGCTGCTCGACAAGACCAACAGCGGCGACTACAAGGCGCTGGAGAAAGTCAACGAGGAGTTCATGGCCAACCTCAAGAAGCGCAAGGAGCTGGCGGGCTTGTTTACCTTCTTCTCGGCCAACTACCCGCAGTACGAGCTCAAAATCGACAACGACCTCGCCATGCAGAAGGGCGTGAGCATCGGCAACGCCATGAACACGCTCAGCATCATGATTGGCTCGACCTACGAGCTCGGTTTCATCAAGTACCAGCGCTTCTTTAAGGTGTACGTGCAGGCTTCGCCCGAGTACCGCCGCCTGCCCGAAGACGTGCTAAACATGTGGGTGAAAAATGACAAGGGCGACATGGTGCCGTTCTCGGCCTTCATGCACATCGAGAAGACCCAAGGGGCCAACGAGATTAACCGCTACAACATGTACACCACGGCCAGCATCCGGGGCGACGCCGCCCAGGGCTACAGTTCGGGCGAGGCCATCAAGGCGGTGCAGGAGGTAGCGGCCCAGACCCTGCCCCGCGGCTACGACATTGACTGGGGCGGCTTGTCGAAGGACGAAGTATCGCGCGGCAACGAGGCCATCTACATCTTCCTTGTCGTTATCGCCTTCGTGTACCTGGTGCTCGCGGCCCAGTACGAAAGCTTCCTGCTGCCGCTGGCCGTTATCCTGTCGTTGCCGGCCGGCATCTTCGGAGCCTTCCTGCTCATCAAGGTCATGGGCCTGGCCAACAACATCTACGCCCAGGTGGGCCTAGTAATGCTCGTGGGCCTGCTGGGTAAGAACGCGGTGCTGATAGTCGAGTTCGCGGTGCAGGAGCACGAGCACGGCATGAGCGTGCGCGACGCGGCCATTGCCGGGGCCAAGGCCCGCTTCCGGCCTATCCTGATGACGTCGTTCGCCTTCATCGCCGGGCTCATTCCGCTGGTGCTGGCTACCGGCGCGGGGGCCATCGGCAACCGCACCATCGGCACCGCGGCGCTGGGGGGCATGCTCTTCGGCACTGTGTTCGGGGTCGTTATCGTACCGGGCCTGTACTATGTCTTCGGTACGATTGCCTCCCGCAGCAAGCTCATCGACGATGAGAACGAATACCCCATCAGCGAAGGCGTTGAGCCGCGCGTTTTAGTGGAAGAAGGAATTTAACCCATGTCGAAGAGTCCCTTTTATAAAGTAGTAGTCGCCGCCAGCCTTGCGCTGGCGGTGGCCGGCTGCAAGCTGCCCGAGCTGGTGCAGCGCACCCCCAACCGCACCACGCCCGCCGCCTTCGCCGGCGCGCCCACCGACAGCCTCAACACGGCGCGCACCCGCTGGCGGCAGTTCTTCACCGACCCCAACCTGGTCGTGCTCATCGACTCGGCGCTGGTGCGCAATCAGGAGCTCAACATCACGACCCAGGAGCTGGAGCTGGCCCGCCAGGAAATCCGCTCCCGCACCGGCGACTACCTGCCCTCGGTGAGCCTCGGCGCACGCGCCGACATGGCCCGGCCCGGCCGCTACACCTTGCAGGGCGCCACGGAAGAGCAAATCCACATCCGCGACGACCGCGCCAATCCCGAGCCGCTGACCAACTACCAGCTCGGCGCGTTTGCGAGCTGGGAGGTCGACATCTGGCACAAGCTGCGCAACGCCCGCAAGTCGGCCGCCACGCGCTACCTGGCCTCGGTCGAGGGCCGGAATTTTATGGTCACCAACCTCGTGGCCGAGATGGCCAACTCGTACTACGAGCTGCTAGCCCTGGATAACCAGTTGACCATTATCCGGCAGAACATCGAGATTCAGCAGAATGCCCTGCGCATCGTGCGCCAGGAGAAGGAGAACGCCCGCGTGACCGAGCTGGCCGTGAAGCGCTTCGAGGCCCAGGTGCAAAACACGATTAGCCTGCAATACAAAACGCAGCAGCGCATCACCGAGACCGAGAATCACCTCAACTTCCTGGCCGGGCGCTACCCGCAGCCCATAGCTCGCGATGCGCAAGCCTTCATGGGCCTGGTGCCCCCGGTGGTGCAGGCCGGCACCCCGGCCCAGCTGCTCCAGAACCGGCCCGACATCCGGCAGGCCGAGCAGCAGCTGGTAGCGGCCAAGCTCGATGTGCAGGTGGCCCGCGCCAACTTCTACCCCACGCTGGGCATTTCGGGCGGGGTGGGTTTCGAGGCCTTCAAGCCGGGGCTGCTCTTCACCTCGCCGCAGTCGATGCTGTATAACCTGGCCGGCGACCTCACCGCGCCGCTCATCAACCGCAACGGCATCAAGGCCCTCTACTACAGCGCCAACGCCGTGCAGCTGCAAGCCGTGTACAACTACGAGCGCACCGTGCTCAACGCCTACGTGGAGGTAGCCAACCAGCTGGCCAGCATCAACAACCTGCAAAAGAGCTACGACGCCAAGCTGCTCGAAGTGCAGGCCCTCAACCAGTCCATCCGCATTTCCAACAGCTTGTTCAAGGCTGTGCGGGCCGAGTACACCGAGGTACTCTTCACGCAGCGCGACGCCCTGGAGTCGAAGTTCGACCTTACCGAAACCAAGATGCAGCAGCTCAACGCCTCGGTCAACGTGTACCGGGCGCTAGGCGGCGGGTGGCAGTAAGTGAAGCAATTTTACAATCAGTGCCTAAGGTTGTGGTAGAGACGTACACTTGCGTCTCTACCACAACCTTAGGCACTGATTGTAAAATTGCCGTAAGTATCGGCCCTTTACCCTAAAAGCCGCTGTTTCTGATTCAGAAGCAGCAGCTTTTAGGGTAAAGGGCCGGGCCGTTGCTGCGCTGCCTGGGTTGGTGGGCTGGTGCTCTGCCAATGGACAAGTGTGTAATATGCATGATAATTAAGGATAGTGCTTTGATAAGCAAGCTATTAATTTCAATAGGCTGGCGCTAATACCGCATTGTAACCCAATCTAAAACCAGCGGAAAGTAGCCAGCAATTGGGGAGGTGCGTAAAATGCCCAGCCCGGCCCGCCACCTGCGGCCAGCGCAACACTTCTTCTTTTCTCCTTTATCCGTTGTCGATTATGAACTCCTCCAAATTGATTTTCGCCGCCCTGCTCAGCCTCGGCCTCAGCCTCAGCAGCACCGCCTTTGCCCAGACTACCCTGCCCGGTGCGGGCGCGGGTGCGCCTGGCACCGTACCGGGTGCCCCCGGTACCGTAGCCACGCCCGGCGCGGCGGGCACCGTTGTGCCCGGCCAGCCCGGCACGGTAGCAGCCCCATCGGGCGGCGTGCTCGCGCCGGGCACGGCCCCGGCCGGCACCACGCCCGGCACCATTTATGCGCCCGGTACTACCGCGCCCGGCACGGCGGCCCCCGGCACGTTGCGCGGCACCCAGCCGGTAGGCACGGGCACGGCCCCCACTACCGCACCGGGCCGCTCGGTGCGCCGCGGCACTACCTCGGGTACTACTACCACCCCCGTGCGCCCATAGCAAACCGAGGTAATCTTTCTCACCAGCCAAGCCCGGCTGCCCATTTGGGGCAGCCGGGCTTTGTTATATTTTTGAATAGCCTAAGTGTATGCGAAGTAGTAAATTGTTATTTCGTATTATTTGGAAAAATATAATTTTGATTTTGGCAACATAAGCTGGGCTTTCCCTCGTATAGCACGGGCCGCTGCGCTAAGTAGCGTTAGCTTCAACTCGTCCCATTCCCCTCTCCCAACCCCCCCGACTATCATGAAAGCCATCAAATTTTTCGCCGTTGCCGCCTGCGCCCTTTGCTTCAGCACCACGGCCTTTGCCCAGACTACCCCCGCCAGCACCAGCGGTACTATGCAGAACGGTACCATGCAGAACGGCACCATGACTACCCCCACCCAAACCGGCACTGACCGCATGCAAACCGGCACCGACCGCATGCAGAATGGCACCAACATGGGCAACGGCAAGATGAACGGTAAAATGGACAAGATGGACCGTAAAACCAAAATGAACGACCGTAAGGGCATGAAGAAAGACAAAATGTCGACCACGCCCAGCGGCGCTATGTAGTACCGCGCGCCCGGGCCACCAGCCCAAGCCAGAAAGCCGGCTGACCCATACAGGGTCGGCCGGCTTTTTAGTTGTTAACATAGTTGAAAAACAAAACTTTAGTAATAGCATAGGCGTAAAATAACCCAGGAATTTTGGTAATAAATTAACCCGGCTGCCAGCCGCTACCCCTTTAGTTTTTATGAAAACGCTGTTCGCAATAGCCGCCTTTTGGGCGGTTACTACCGCCACCCAGGCGCAGGTAGTGCCCTTCGATGCTTCGGCGCCCCAGCGCGGCGGCGCCCAAAACCAGACCACCGTGCCTCCCGTGAACCCCGGCCTCAACCAAAGCACCATTCAGGGGCCGGCCGAGGTGCAGCGCACCCTCACCAGCTACGACGCGCAGCCCAGCCGCCTGCCCGAGGGCACCACGCCGCTAGCGGGTACGCCCGAGCTATCGCCCTACACCCGCCCCGACGTGCGCGAGCAGCCGATACTAATACAACAGCACAAGCGCAGCTCGACCGACGTAGTGCCGACCCGCAGCCGCGTGTCCGGTTCCAGCAACGTGCAGCAGACCTACCGCCGCCCGGCGCAAGCCCCGCTGTCGCCCGTGGGCAACTACTAGCTTGAAACAAAATACAAAAGAGCCCGCTTGCTACGCAGCAAGCGGACTCTTTTGTATCTAAGCCTATTTTGAAAGCCGGATTACTTCTTGGCTTTGGCCGAAGCGTGCTCCAGCAGTTCGTGGCCGTGGCGGCGCAGGGTGTCGGCCAGCTTCAGCAGGTCGGCTTTGAGGTCGGCGGGGGCGTGGTGGCTTACCTGGCTGGTTTGGTCGCCGAGCATCACCAGCGAGTTGCCGATGGGCGTGGCCCCGAGGTTGCCGCTGCTGAGCAGCGATTGAAGGTTGCCCATTTCGCGGGCGATGTCTTGCAGCTCGGGCAGGCCGCTTTGCAAAAACTGTTGCTGCCAGGTTTCGGTATTGTCCATGGCCGAGCCCAGGGGTAGGCTGGTGAGGCCGTTTTGCAGGCCCGATACGGTGGCTTTGAGAAGGTCGCTCATGAGGAGTAGGGGAGAGGCAGCCGGGAAAAATGCCGCCTCAAAGGGTTAGTTGGGTAAGTCGGGGGTGGGAGTAGCCGCCTTGCGCGGGCGGCGGGGCTTGGGCGGCGTGGCCTCGGTGGTTTCGTCGGGGTTGGCAGCGGCCGCTTTAGCGGGCTTTTTGCGCGCCTTGGTAGCGGGCACGGGGCGGCCCTCGGCATCGGTGAGCACCGGGCGCGGGGCAAACGTGGGCGGCACGTAGCCGGCCGGGGCGGGCGCTATCAGCGCCAGCTCGCGCAGGATGCCGATGCCGCACACGGCGCTGGCTTCCTTGTCTTTGATTTCGAGCATCATGTCCACGTCCAGCCCGTCGAGGTCGGCCAGAAAGCCGCGAAACAGCTCGGGCACCAGGCTATCGGTGTGCTTGCCTTTGCGCTCGCCGGGAGCCTGCGAGCTGTAGTCCATCATCAGCACGCCATCGCGGGTGGGGTGCCAGGTAGCGGCGGCCAGGCGCAAAGCCTCGCGCATGGGCTCGCCGTGGTTGAGGCATTCGTGGTGGAAGTTGTCGAACAGAATGGGCACGCCCGTTTCGTCGCTTAGGCTCAGGCACTCGCGCAGGCTGTAGAGGCGGTCGTCATTTTCAACTACCAGCCGCACTTTCACTTCCTCGGGCAGTAGCGTGTGGAAAGTCTCCACCCAGCGGGCCAGCGCCGCGCCCTTGTCGCCATACGCGCCGCCGGCGTGAATCTGGAGCTTGGCCGTGGAGTCGAGCTCCATCAAATCGAGCATCGAGCCCTGGTAAATCAACTCGTTCACGCTGCGCCGCACAATGTCGGGGTCGGGCGAGTTGAGTACCACGAACTGGTCGGGGTGAAACGAAATCCGCATGCCGTGCGCCTTAATGAAGTCGCCGATGGCCTTAAACTCACTCTTAAAGTGCGTTTGCCACGGAAAATCATTGACTTCGTGCGAGCCAAAGGGCACAATATCCGAGCCCATGCGGAAGAAAAGCAGCCCGTGCTGCACGTTCCATTCCAGAATCTGGCGCAGGCAGGCGAGGTTGGCGGCCACCGTTTCTACCAGCCGCTCGGGCGTGTAGGAGGCCAGCCGGAAGGTGCGCGCCGCGCTGCACGGCAGCGTCTCATTAACGCAGGGATACCCAATTTTCATATCCCCTCAGCTTACGCGAGAAGTACGTCGGGAGTTGGTAAATGAGCGAGTAACGGTCGTCATGCTGAGCGGAGCGCAGCGTAGCCGAAGCATCTCTACCGCTTCGTTGCTCAGCGTAAGAGATTAGTTCTGCCATAGAGATGCTCCGCTTCGCTCAGCATGACAGTCGTCCTCATTCACTACCTCACTCAAACCCCCGGCTGTCCCGGAATGCCTTATTATACTGGCTGCGGGTCTGGCGGGCTTTTTCGGCGGCTTCGGCGGCTTTCACGGCTTCCATTTTGCGGCGCTCTTTGCCTTGGCGCGAAAACTGGTCGTAAATCCAGTCCACGTTCGATTCGGTGATAGTGGGCTCGATGGGCTTGGGCGCGGCCGAGTCCACGGCGAAGAGCGGCTTGGGCGGCGGGGCTTTCTTGGGGATTTTCACCACGGGCGGCGCGGGCCGCTTGATGTTGCGCAGCGCCCGGTTGATGCTGGCGCGGTCGGGGCGGTCGGCGGTTACTTTCACCTCGCTCAGCTTCACCGAGTCGCGCACTAGTGCCACCTGCACCACCAGCTGCGAAAGCGTAGTACCGCTGAGCGCGAAGCGTTTGGCCTTGAAACCCAATGCCCGAAACAGCAGCGTGTCGGTGGGCAGCGCCGTGATAAGAAAATCACCCTCCACGTCGGCCGCCACGCCCCGGCGCGTGCGCTGCACCACCACCGTAGCCCCCGGAATGGGCTCGCGCGTGCCCGCCGCCGACACAGTACCGCTCACGCGTACGGTAGGGTTAGGGGCTCCGGCCTGCGCCCGCGCCTCGCGGCTCAGCAACATGCCGCTCACCAGCAGCAGTAAAAGGCCTGGCTGGGGTGGGAAGAAGGAGCGAAGAAAACGAAACACGGACTACTTAAACGCGGTGAGGAGTGCAAAGCTGCTACGGAAAGAAACAAAAAAAGCCCGCGTCGTTGCAGACGCGGACTTTTTATAGACTGGTAGGGCCAAAAAGGCGACCTACATTTTGGTTTTGTTGCCGTCAGCGTCCTTCACCTTCACGGTGCCGTCGCCTTTCACTTTGATTTTCGAGCCGTCTTCGAGCTTGGTTTTCGAATCTTTCAGGGCCGCGCCGCTGGTGGGGTCACCTTTGGTTTTCACGGTCCCGTCGTCTTTCAGCTTGATTTTCGAGCCGTCTTCCAGCTTGGTTTTCGACTCCTTCACGCCCACGCCCGACGTCATATCGGTCGAGGAAGCCGAGGCGCTGGCCGAGTTATCGGCCGGCATGGTGCTGGCCGACGAGGCATCGCCCATGTAGTTGGCCTCGTCGTAGGTCGCGCGCGACGACTCATACGACTGGTACTGCGCGGGGTCAGTGATTACGCTCTTAAACTCGGCATCGGTGTCCGTATTGTACTGGCGCATAGCGGCGGCCATGCCAGTCGTATCTGAGGCATATTTGCTCTTCATTTCGCCGTAGCGCTTCGAGCGGTTATAGTACGCGGTGCGGATTTTGCCCTGCATAGCGGGGTCGGTGATTTTCATGTCGGAGATATACTTCTCCGAAACCTGGTTTGAGCGCGTGCGGTAGGCCGCCGTGTCGGGCATGGCCGTGGCCGTAGCATCGGCCGGCGCGGTGGTAGTAGTCGTAGTGGTGTCAGCGGTTTTTTCCTGCGAGCAGGAAGCGAGCGAAAGGGCGGCAGCGCCCGCGAATAGCAACAGGGAGTTTTTCATGACGAGAGAAAGAAACAGGGTGTGGGCGGCTTTAACGAAAAAACCGAAGCTAGGTTTTTTACCTCAACGCATCAGGCCCGCCGCAGCTCCAGCACCGTTATTTCGGGTAGGAAGCCCGTCCGCATGGGCACGCCCAGGTAACCCAGGCCCACGTTCACGTACAGCTTCTGGCGGCCTTGCTCGTACAAGCCCGCCCACTGCGGGTAGGAGTATTTCACGGGGCTCCATTTAAAAAACGGCAGGTTAATGCCGAACTGCATGCCGTGCGTGTGGCCGCTGAGCGTGAGGTCGATATCCTTGTAATCGAGCACCTGCGCTTCCCAGTGCGAAGGGTCGTGCGAAAGCAACAGCTTAAAGGGCGCGTTGCCACTGGCGGCGTGGGTCTGAGCCAGCTTGCCGTGCTTCGGAAACTGCGGGTGCGAGCTCCAGTTTTGTACGCCTAGCACGGCCAGCTCATCAGCCCCGCGCCGAATGGTATGGCTTTCATCAAGTAGCAGCTTCCAGCCAATTTTGGCGTGGTTTTGGGCCAGCTGCTGAAGATTGGCGCGCTTGGCGGCCTGGCTGGGCCACTGCACGTAGTCGCCGTAGTCGTGGTTGCCGAGGATGGAGAAAATCGGCAGCTCCGACGTGATGCCCGCTAGCGCCGCAATGTGCGGCTCCACCTCCTCGGCCACGTTGTTGACCAGGTCGCCGGTCATCACGATGAGGTCGGCTTTCTGGGCGTTTATCAGGGCTACGGCGCGCTCCAGCGGCTCGGTGTTGCCGTTGAAAGAGCCCGTGTGCAGGTCGGAGATTTGCAAGATTTTAAACCCGTCGAACGACGCTGGTAGGTTAGGGTAGCGCAGCACCACGCGGCGCACGGTGTAGTCGGTTTTGCCCTTCACCATGCCCCACAGCATGGCCAGCACCGGCACCAAGCCCAGCCCCAACGCCAGCCGGCTGATAAACTCGCTGCGCGTGAGCGGCGCGCCCGTCGCCGGGGCCGCGCTGCTAAAGCCTCGCGCCGCCCAGCGCCCCAGCCGCGTGAGGTCTTCGAGCAGCAGCGGCAGCACCACTACCAGCTTGCCCGCCAGCAGCGCCAGCGGCAGCACCGAGAGGTAGCTTTTGAACTCGGCATCGCCCTTGTGGCGCGTGAACATCGCCCACAGCCCCACCGCCCACACGGCCAGCGTCAGCAGCCAGTAGCCGATGGCCAGGCCCCGCCGCCCCGCCGGCGTGGCCGGCGCAAACGCCGTGCGAACGGCCGCAAAGCCATAGATTTCGGCCACCGCGATGGCCCCCAAAATACTCCAGAACAGAAAGCGATTGCGCATAGTAGATAAGCCCAACGGGCAGCCGGGTAGTAGAGTTGGCCGCCCGCAAGCTAAGGCCGCTGACGCGCACGCCAAACTTTTGCTTTACCTTTTGGCCCTGCTTGCGCAACTACGCTATGGAACCTACTGATTACCTGCCCCCCGACGGCGACCCCATCGCCGAGCCTTACGCCACGCCCGCCAGCTTCGGCATCAAGAGCTGGGCCGAAGAAGACCGCCCCCGCGAAAAGCTGATGCAGAAAGGCCGCGCCGCCCTGTCCGACGCCGAGCTCATCGCCATTCTCCTGGGCTCGGGCACCACCAAGCTGACCGCTGTAGACGTGGGCAAGCTGATGCTGCAAGCCGTGGAAAACGACCTCAACGAGCTGGCCCGCCTCAGTATGAAGCAGCTGTGCCGCCACCCCGGCATCGGCCCCGCCAAAGCCATCACCGTGATAGCCGCCTTGGAGCTCGGCCGCCGCCGCAAAGAGAGCGGCGCGGGCCGCCGCACCACCATCACCTGCTCGCGCGACATCTACCACGCCGTGCGCCCGCAGCTGCAAGACCTGCCCCACGAGGAATTCTGGATAGTGCTCCTCAACCGCGCCAACGTGGTGATGCGCCTCGAAAAAGTGAGCAGCGGCGGCGTGGCCGGCACCGTGGCCGACCCCAAGATGATTTTCAAAACTGCCCTGGAGCACCTGGCCAGCAGCATTATCCTCGTCCACAACCACCCCAGCGGCAACCGCCAGCCCAGCGGGGCCGACATTAGCCTGACCAAGAAGCTGAAGGAAGCCGGCGGCTTCCTTGATTTGCCGGTGCTCGACCACCTTATTTATACCGATATGGGATACTACAGCTTTGCGGATGAGGGTCTGTTGTAACACCAAGCTCCAGCTTGGTGAGGCGTTAGGAGGCGTCAGAATACGTCACCCTAACGCTGCACCAAGCTGGAGCTTGGTGTTACATGACTAACTTAGCTTTACATGCGCAAACTCTGGATTGCCGGCCTCGTGCTGGCCATACTCGGCCTCCTTCTTTACAGTATATCCGGCACCCAGCCCACCAAAACGCTCGGCGAAGCCTACTTGGCCAAGCTGCGCGAAACCCGCCGCCAGAAAGACCAGACCCTGCACAACGCCGCCGATTCGCCCATTCCCGGCGCGCAGCGGGCCACGTTTGCGGGGCTGCGCTACTTCGCACCAGTGGCTGATTTTAGAGTGACGGCCAGCATCAAGCGGCTGCCGGTACTGCTGCCGCAGCCGCTGGCCATGAGCCTGGGCGCGCCCGAAAGCTACCAGCGCTGGGGCACCGCCGAGTTCGAGCTAAACGGCAAGCCGCAGAAGCTGACGCTCTTGCAAAAAGCCGGCGACAAGCAGCTGTTCGTGCCCTTCACCGACCCCACCAACGGCGAGCAGACCTACGGGGCCGGCCGCTATATCGACGTGCCCCTGCCGCCCGCCGAGGCCAACGAAGTAGAGCTAGATTTCAACCAGGCGTATAACCCGTACTGCGCCTACAACCACGATTATAGTTGCCCTTTGCCATTAGCCGAAAACCGCCTGACGGTGCCGGTAGTGGCAGGCGAGCAGGCGTTTCAGCTTTAGCTGGCGGCCTCGCGCAGCTCGCGCAAGTCGAGCCGGAAGCCGGGCAGCACGGGCTCGCCGCTCAGCTCATTGTCGAAGCCTTGCACTATTTCGACGGGCTGACCGGGGCGGTAGAGGTAGGCGGTTTCAGCATCGGCATCAAGCAAAATGGCTAGCTCAACTCCGTAGTTAAGCCATTGCGCGAAGCGGGCTTGCAGCGTATCCAAGCGGTCAAACGGCGCTTTCAGCTCCAGCACAAACTGCGGGCACAGCGGCGGAAACTGTAGCCGTTGCGCCCTGGTCAGGGTGCTATAAGCGGCTTCGCTCACCCACGAAATGCCTGGCCCAAGTACCGCCCCGTCGGGCAAGGTGTAGCCGGCCCAACTGAGCGTATGGCCGCCGTAACGGCGGCTCCAATCAGCCACTTGAAATAAGGCGATACCTACCAGCTCACTCGTGGCGAAGCCAGGTAGCGGCCTGATTACCAGCTCGCGCTGCGGTGTGCGTTCGATGTGCAGCAGCTCGTTGGCCTGGCAAAGCTCAAAATAGTCGTCGTCGCTGATGCCGGCTACTACCGCGCCGCGCAGGACAAGGGCATCCTCTGAATCGGGGTAGGACATGGGTATTGGAAATCAGCAAGAAAGACAGGAGCTGCTTACAAGTTAAGGTTGTTAAACTGACAACTTGTGTGCAGCCGTACCTTTGCTGCCCTACGGGCGGCCGCCAAAAGCCGTCGTTTTCTGGCAATGACTATCTCGTTCGACTGGCTTAAAACCTTATTTCCCACCACGCTTTCGGCGGCCGAAATCGGCGCGCTACTCACCAGCTCGGGCCTCGAAGTCGAGAGCCTGACTGAAGTGGAAAGCGTTCCCGGCGGCCTGCGCGGCGTGGTGCTGGGCACGGTGCTCACCTGCGAGCGCCACCCCGATGCCGACAAGCTGAGTCTTACCACCGTGGCCGTGGGCGACGCTACCCCGCGCCAAATCGTGTGCGGCGCGCCCAACGTGGCCGCCGGCCAGCGCGTGGTAGTGGCCCTGGAAGGTGCCACGCTGCACCCCAGCACCGGCGAGCCGTTCAAAATCAAGAAATCAAAAATCCGCGGCGCGGCCTCGGAGGGCATGATTTGCGCTGAAGACGAAATCGGCCTGGGCCAGTCGCACGCCGGCATTATGGTGCTCGATACCAACCTGCCCGATGGCACGCCGGCCGCCGAGTATTTCGGCCTGGGCTCGGATACGGAGATTGAAATCGGCCTCACGCCCAACCGCGCCGACGCGGCCTCGCACTACGGCGTAGCCCGCGAGCTGCGCGCCCTGCTGGGCCAGCCCGCCCACTTGCCCGACGTGAGCGCCTTCGCCGCGCCCGCAAGCGGCGAGAACATCGAGGTAGTGATTGAAGACGAGCAGGCGTGCCCGCGCTACGCCGGCCTGCTGCTGGATAACGTGCAGGTTGGCCCGTCGCCCGAGTGGCTCCAGCGCCGCCTGCGCAGCATCGGCCTCTCGCCGATTAATAACGTGGTGGACGTCACCAACTTCGTGCTGCACGAACTGGGCCAGCCGTTGCACGCCTTTGATGCAAACCAAATTGCGGGCAATAAAATCCGCGTGAAGCGCGCCGAAGCCGGTGAGAAATTCACCACGCTGGATGGGGTGGAGCGCACCTTGCAAGCTGAGGATTTGGTGATTGCCGACGCCCACGGCGCGGCGATGGCGCTGGCTGGCGTGTTCGGCGGCAAAACCTCGGGCGTGAGCAATGCCACGACCCGCGTGGTGCTGGAAAGCGCCTACTTCGCGCCGGCCGTGGTGCGCCACACCAGCCAGCTGCACGGCCTCAAAACCGATGCGTCGTTCCGCTTCGAGCGCGGCACTGACCCCTACATGGTGCCCACCGCGCTGAAGCGCGCCGCGCTGCTGCTGCAAGAAGTGGCCGGCGCCCACATCGCCGCACCAGTGGTCGACGTGTTTCCGCACCTCATACCCAACAACCAGGTGCGCTTGCGCCTGAGCCGCGTAACCCGGCTCATCGGCCAGGAGATAGGGGAGGAGCGCATCCGCGAAATCCTGACTGGCCTAGGCATCAAAATTGAGGCGGAAACCACCGCCGAGCAACCAGAAACCAGAAACCAGAAACCAGAAACCACCTGGCTGCTCGCCGTGCCGCCCTACAAGGTGGACGTAACGCGCGAGGCCGACGTAATTGAGGAAATTCTGCGCATCTACGGCTTCAACAACGTGGCCCTGAAGCCGCACAACTCGGCGTCGTTCCTGTCGGGCTTCCCTAACCCCGACCCCGAGGTAGTGCGCCAGAAAGTGGCTGACCTGCTCAGCGGCCAGGGCTTTTCGGAGATTCTGACCAACTCGCTCACCAACTCGCAGTACTTCGAGAAGGCCGACGCGCCCGACGCCGCGCTGGTGCGGATTCTGAACTACAACAGCCAGGATTTGAATATCATGCGGCCCACGCTGCTGACCTCGGGCCTGGAAGTGGTGCGCCACAACCTCAACCGCCGCCAGCGCGATTTGAAGCTATATGAGTTTGGCAAAACCTACCACCTCGGCGACAACGGCAAGTACAAGGAAAAGAACGTGCTGGCCATCTACTTCACCGGCAGCGCCACCGCCGAAACCTGGCAGCACGCCTCGCGCAAAAGTGCCTACCACGACCTAGCCGGGGCGGTGCAGCAGGTGCTGGCGGCACTGGGCCACCCGCCGCCCGCCTCGCAGCCCACGCAGCACCCGTACCTGGCGGGCGGCCTCACGCTGCTGGCTCAAAACCAGCCCGTGGCCAACGTGGGCGCGGTGTCACCGGCCGTGCTCAAGCGCCTCGACGTAAGCCAGCCCGTGTGGTACGCCGAGCTGGATTGGGACTGGCTGCTCAAGAAATACAAGGCCACGCTGGTGGCCCGCGAGCTACCTAAGTTCCCGGAGGTGCGCCGCGACTTGTCGCTGGTGGTGGACCAGGCCGTGACCTTCGACCAGCTGCGCACCATCGCGCAGCGCACCGAAAAGAAGCTGCTGCGCGACGTGAACGTGTTTGACGTGTACGCCGGCGACCGGCTGGAGGCGGGCAAAAAGTCGTACTCGGTGAGCTTCACCTTGCAAGACCCCACGCAGACGCTCACCGACCAGGCCATCGACCAGGTGATGCAGAAGCTCATTCAGCAGTTTGAGAAGCAGGCGGGCGCGCTGATTCGGAAGTAGGCCTGCTCACCCCACCCCCGGCTCCTCCCCTCCGGGAGAGGGGAGGGGCCGGGGGTGGGGTAATACGAGCGACGAGCACTCTAAAACTTTTCTAGAAGCCTCGGCTGCGCCAGCAGCCGGGGCTTCTCTTTTCAACTAGCGTAGCCGCTGGCTGAAAGCCCAACCAAGCGCGCGGGCGGTAAAGCTACGGCCGGGGTTAGCGGCAGAAAAAAAGCCACCGCCGCGCCGCGCCCTCTGTAATGCCGAAAGCCTTTTGGCGAGTAACATTGCAGTCCGGTTGCTCACCTTTGGCCGGTTTTGTCCCTTTTCTTCTTATGAAAGTACCTGTTCTGTCTTCGTGGCTGTGTGGGCTGGGTTTGGCACTGGCTACCGTGCCGGCCACGGCCCAGCAAAAGCCAGCCGCCAAGCCCGCCGGCGCCAAATCGACCACGCCCAAGCCGCCCACGGTAAAAGCCCCGGTAGGCGCTACTGGCGCGCGCCTAGTCGAGAAAGTAACCCAGAAGCCCGGCGAGCTCGTCATTCCTTATGAAAAATACGTGCTGCCCAACGGCCTGACCGTCATCGTGGCCGAAGACCATTCTGACCCGCTGGTGCACGTGGACGTGACCTACCACGTGGGCTCGGCCCGCGAGCAGATTGGCAAGTCGGGCTTTGCCCACTTCTTCGAGCACATGATGTTTCAGGGCTCCGACCACGTCGGCGACCAGCAGCACTTCAAGCTCGTGACGGCTGCCGGCGGTACGCTCAACGGCACGACCAACCAGGACCGCACCAACTACTTCGAAACCGTGCCGAGCAACCAGCTCGAAACGGCGATGTGGCTGGAGGCCGACCGCATGGGCTTTTTGCTCGATGCCGTAAGCCAGAAAAAGTTTGAGATTCAGCGCGCTACCGTGAAAAACGAGCGCGGCCAGAACTACGACAACCGCCCCTACGGCCTGGCCAGCGAGTACGCCGCCAAAACGCTGTATCCCTACGGCCACCCGTATTCGTGGCTGACCATCGGCTACCTCAAAGACCTCGACAACTCGAACGTCAACGACCTCAAGAACTTCTTCTTGCGCTGGTACGGGCCGAATAACGCGACCCTGACCGTGGGCGGCGACGTGACCTCGGCGCAGGTGCTGAAGCTGGCCGAGAAGTACTTCGGCCCCATTAAGCGCGGGCCGGCCGTGCCGGTGCAGAAGCTGCCCGCGCCCGTGCTGAGCGCCGACCGCTACGTGAGCTACGAAGACAATGTGCGCTTCCCGATGCTCCAGATGATTTTCCCGACCGTGCCCCACGGCCACCCCGACGAGGCGGCTCTCGACGCGCTGGCCGACATTATCGGCGGCGGCAATACGTCATTGCTTTACAAAAACCTGGTGAAAAACCAGAAGGCGGTGCAGGCCCAGGCCTACCAGCGCAACTCGGAGCTGAGCGGCGAGTTTACTTTGATTTCGATAAATACGCCCGGTACGCGCCTCGACAGCGCGGAAGTTATTTTCCGCAAAACGCTGGCCGAGTTTGCCAAAAATGGCGTGACCGATGCGCAGGTAGCGCAATTCAAGGCCAGCACCGAGGCCCAGCTTATCAACAGCCTGGCCAGCGTGCAGGGCAAAGTGAGCCAGCTGGCTTCCAACCAAACTTTCTTCGGCAACCCCAATCGCCTGCCCGCCGACCTCAAGGAGCTGCGCGCTCTTACGAAGGCCGACGTGCAGCGCGTGTTCGCCAAGTACATCCAGGGCAAGCACGCCGTGATTCTGAGCGTGGTGCCCAAGGGCAAGCTCGGCGAGGTGGCCGCCAAGGACAACTACACGCCCTCCACGGCCGGCTACGTAGCCCCCAACTACGGCTACGAAGGCCTGAAATACGTGAAGGCCGTCGATAATTTCGACCGTGGGCAGCAGCCTAAGGCTGGGGCCAACCCGGTGGTGAAGGTGCCCGCCATCTGGCAGGATAAGTTCGGCAACGGCTTGCAGCTGATTGGTACCAAAAATACCGAGCTGCCCGTGACGACCATGCTGCTCACCATTCGGGGTGGGCACCGCTTGGAGCAAGCCATGCCTGGCAAGGCCGGCGTGGCTTCGCTCACGGCGCAGATGCTGAACGAAGGCTCGGAAAAGTATAGCAGCGAAGAGTTTACGGCGGCACTCGACCGCCTGGGTAGCACCATCCAGGTAGGCAGCGGCGCCGACAACACGACCGTGTACGTGCAGACGCTCACCAAAAATCTGCCCGCCACGATGGCTCTGCTGGAGCAGCGCCTGCTGCACCCGCGCTTCGACGCGGCCGATTTTGACCGTATCAAAAAGCAGACCCTGCAAGGCATCGCCAACCAGGTAACGCAGCCGGTAGTCATTGCCAACAACGCCTATAATAAGCTGCTGTATGGCCAGAATGACATCATGGGCGTGCCCGGCAACGGCACCACGGCCAGCGTAACCAGCATCACGCTCGACGACGTGAAGCAGTTCTACGCCAGCAACTACGCGCCTAACGTGAGCTACCTCACCGTGGTGGGCGACGTGGACCAGGCCGCCACCGAGCAGCAGCTGGGCTTCCTGAAAGCCTGGCCGCAGAAAAACGTGACGTTGCCCACCGCCCCGGTGGCCCAGGCGCAGCCCGACAAAACCAAGATTTACTTTATCGACAAGCCCGGCGCGGCGCAGTCCGAAATCCGGGTGGGCTACCTCACCGCCCTGCCCTACGATGCCACCGGCGACTACTACCGCGCTTACCTTAGCAACTACGTGCTGGGCCAGGCCTTCAACTCGCGCATCAACCTGAACCTGCGCGAAGACAAGGGCTACACCTACGGCGCGCGCTCGGGCTACAGCAGCACGCGCTTCGCGGGGCCGTTCACGGCCCAGGCCGGCGTGCGCGCCGATGCCACGGCCGCTTCGGTGAAGGAGTTTATGAAGGAAATCAACAACTACCGCACCGGCATCACCGATGAGGAGCTGACTTTCCTGCAAAGCTCGGTGGGCCAGAGCGACGCCCTGCGCTACGAAACCGGCCAGCAGAAAGCGGGCTTCCTCTCGCGCCTCGTGGAGTATAACCTCCAGCCCGACTACGTAAACCAGCAGGCCGACATTCTCAAAAACCTGAAGAAGGAAGACGTGGCGGCTTCGGTAACCAAATACCTGCCCGGCGACAAAATGTACATCGTGGTAGTGGGCGACCGCGCCAAGGCCTTCCCCGGCCTCTCGGAGCTCGGCTACGAGGTGCAGGAACTCGACGTGAACGGCCTGCCCGTGGCCGCCACGGCCCCGGCCGCGCCCACGGCCGCCCCCGCCGACATGCCCGACGGTAAAACCAAAACCGCGGAAAACGGCAAAAAGGTAAAAACCAAGAAGAAAGGCGGCGCGTAGACCCACGCACTGCTGGCTAAAGCCCGCCGCTGCCCAGCGGCGGGCTTTTTTGTGGCTTCAGGCGGCGGTCGAGACGGGCTGCAGGGGCCTGAATCGAAGCCCAACAATTTCCGCTACCTTCGCGATGTAATAAAAATACCCCCTTGGCTTCATCTCAACAACACGCGCAACTCGACCGCCTGGAGCGGCAGGTAACCACCTTAGTGGCTGCCTATCAGCAGCTGCGCGAAGAGCTGGCCGATGCGCGCACCACCATCGAGCACCTGCGGGCCGATGGCCGCGAGCGCGAAAAACAGCTGCGGGAGTACCAAAACCAAGAAAATATTGTTAAACTTGTCCAGACTATAGCCGGCGGGGAACCCACCCAGGCCAACGAGCTGAAACAACGCCTCAACGAATACATCCGCGAAATAGATAAGTGCCTTGCCTATTTGAGGGAATAAATAACCTTCACCTACTCTGACTGCCTCTTGCCTCTCTATGAACGATTTAGCCATTAAAATTCGCATCGCTGACCGCGACTACCCCATGCGGGTGGCCGTGGCCGACGAAGAGCGCCTGCGCCTGGCCGGCCGGCAGCTCAGCGAGCGGCTACGCGAGTTTCGGGAGCAATACGGCATTCAGGACAAACAAGACCTGCTGGCGATGGTAGCCTTCGCCACAATGGCTGACTCTTTGAAAGTCAGCAAAGAAAAGGATGGAACCGACGCAGACCTCACCGAGCGCCTGGCGCGCCTCGATGAGCTGCTTTCTGGCGTGGTGCTGGCCGTGTAAACGCGCGTAGGCAGCACCCGTACTTTCGTTGGCCCGGCCGGGCCGGCCAGGGCAAGCGGCCCCGGCTACCCCCGGCCTGGTAACTCGCCTGTTGCTATGGTTCTGATTCACTTCACTTCCATAACTTCATGTCATCCATTCTTTTATATTGCGTGCTGACGGCCGTCATTGCCCTGGTGGGCGGACTGGTCATCGGCCGCCAGCTGGCCGGCAAGGCCAGGCAAGACCACGAAGGCGAGGCCCAGGCCAAAGCCCGCCAGATTATCGAAGAGGCCGAAGCCACGGCCAACCGCACCCGCGACGAGCGCATTCAGCAGTCGAAGGACAAGTTTCGCAACCTCAAAAACGAGTACGAGCAGGAGCAAAAGCGCGTGCGCCGCGAGTTTGACGCCGAAACCCAGCGTCTGAAAACCGCCCTGGAGCAAGAGCTTACCGAGCGCCGCCAGGGCGTGCTAGCCCAGGAGCAGGCCATCAAGCACCTCACCGAAACCACCCAAAAGCAGCTCGAAACCATCCAGCACAAGGAAAAAGAGTTGGAAGCCACCCGCGAAAAGGTGCAGGCCGATGCCGAGCACCAGCGCAACCGCTTCGAGCAGCAGGAAGAAAAGCGCCAAACCCGCCACGAAACCGCCGTGGCCGAGCTGCAAGCCAAGCAGCAGGAAGCCGAAGCCATCGTGCAGGAGGTGCAAAGCCAGCTCGAAAAAGTAGCCGGCCTTACCGCCGCCGAAGCCCGCGAGCAACTCGTTGAAAGCCTGAAGAATGAGGCCCAGCTGCAAGCCTCGTCCTACATCAAGGATACGGTAGCGCAGGCCAAGCTCACGGCGACCAAGGATGCCAAAAAGGTAGTGCTGGAAACCATTCAGCGCACGGCTTCGGAGCACGCCATCGAAAACTGCGTGTCGGTGTTCAACATCGAGAGCGACGACGTGAAGGGCAAAATTATCGGCCGCGAGGGCCGCAACATCCGGGCGCTGGAAGCGGCGACGGGCGTAGAAGTGATTGTGGACGACACGCCGGAAGCCATCATTATCTCGGGCTTCGACCCGGTGCGCCGCGAAATTGCGCGCCTCTCGCTGCACCTGCTGGTGAAGGACGGCCGCATTCACCCCGCCCGCGTGGAGGAAATCGTGGCCAAGACGACCAAGAAAATCGAGGAGGAAATCATCGAAATCGGCGAGCGCACGGTTATCGACCTTGGTATCCACGGCCTGCACCCCGAGCTGATTCGGATGGTGGGCCGGATGCGCTTCCGCTCCAGCTACGGCCAGAACCTGCTGCAACACAGCCGCGAAGTAGCCAACCTCTGCGCCACGATGGCCGCCGAGCTGGGCCTCAACGTGAAGCACGCCCGCCGCGCCGGCCTGCTTCACGACATCGGCAAAGTGAGCACCGAGGAGCCCGAACTGCCGCACGCCATCCTGGGCATGGAGATGGCCAAGAAGTATAAGGAACACCCCGACGTAGTGAACGCCATCGGTGCCCACCACGACGAGATGGAAATGACGGCCCTGATTTCGCCCATCATTCAGGCCTGCGACGCCATTTCGGGCTCGCGCCCCGGCGCGCGCCGCGAAATGATGGAAAGCTACATCAAGCGCCTCAAGCAGCTGGAAGAAACGGCCGGTGCGTTCAAAGGCGTAAACCAGACCTACGCCATCCAGGCGGGCCGCGAGCTGCGCGTAATCGTGGATGCCGAGAACGTGAGCGACGAGCGCGCCGGCGAGCTAAGCTTCGAGATTTCGCAGAAAATTGAAAAGGAGATGCAGTATCCTGGTCAGATTAAAGTGACGGTAATCCGCGAAATGCGCTCGGTAGCGTATGCTAAGTAGCGCGGACTTTTAGTCCGCGAACAAAGGAATAGCAACGTACTTGCGGACTGAAAGTCCGCGCTACAGCAAAAGCCCCGGCCGCCCGCGCAGCCGGGGCTTTATGTTTGCCCTGCATCATGAAAAAACTCGCCCTCCTGGCCGCCCTCGCGTTGCTCGCCGCCGGCTGCGTGCGCAACCCCTACGCTGCCACCAACAAAGTGTACAAGCGCCAGACCCGCGACCTGGCCCGGCAACTGCGCTCCCAGCCCACGCTACTCGCCGACAGCCTGCCGCCCGCGCCCTACTGGGCCGGCACCGTCAACTTCAATTTGCGCAAGCCCAACTACGTCATCATTCACCACACGGCGCAGCACAGTACCGAGCAGACGCTCAAGACGTTCACGCTGGTGAAGACGCAGGTGAGCGCCCACTACGTAATCGGGCGCGACGGGCAGACCTTTCACATGCTCAACGACTACCTGCGCGCATGGCACGGCGGCGCGGCCCGCTGGGGCAACGTCACGGATATTAACTCGGTATCCATTGGCATTGAGCTGGATAACGACGGTGCGGAGCCGTTTCAGGAAGCGCAGCTGGCGAGCTTACTGAAAGTATTGAGTAGCCTGAAAAAGACGTATAATATTCCGGCCGCCAATTTTATCGGCCACGGCGACATCGCGCCCACCCGCAAAAACGACCCGAGCGCCCTGTTTCCGTGGCAGCGGCTGGCGCAGCGCGGCTTCGGCCTCTGGTACGATGCGGCGGTGCTGACGGATACTACCGCCGCACCGTTTGCTACCGACTCGCTCGGGCTGCCGCTGCCGGGTCTCACGCCGCGCGAGGCGTTGCGTATTATTGGCTACGATACGCAGGATTTGAACGCGGCTATCGCGGCTTTCAAGCGGCATTTTGTGCCCGGCGAAACCGGGTCGGAACTGACCGAGCTGGACCGGCGGATTCTGTTTAACCTGTATCGTAAGTTCTTGTAATGCCAAGCTCCAGCTTGGCGAATCGTTGGTGAGCCTCGTTTGGATGGCTTAACAACGACTCACCAAGCTGGAGCTTGGTGTTACTGCGCGCCTTTTAATTTGTCTTCGCCGCCGTAGGGGGCGCCGGCCGTAATGTCGCCGCGCAGGCCGCCGGTGCTCTGGCCGGGGCCAAAGCCGGGCTGGGCCGAGGTAGTGTCGTTTTCTTTTTCGGGCACTAGCGGCGCGTCGGGGGCCATCGGGGCGTTGGTGAGGGCATCGGTAGGCACGGCGTCGGCATCGGTGCCGCCGCTGGCTTTATCGCCGGTTATCTCGGCTACTTTGGCCACGTAGCGGCGCTTGGCCTCGTCCTCGGGCACGCCTTTGTATTTGTCCCACGACTCCCATTGCGCTTGCGAGAGGCCTGCCGGGCCGCTGGCTTTGTCGGCATCATCGGCCGAAACTTCGCCGGGCTGCATGTTTACGTCGCCTTCGGTGGCTTGCTTGTAGAGGCCGTAAAGCTCGGTCATGTGCCGGGCGGCGGTGGCATCGTCGAGCTTATTAACTTGTTGCGCCGCAGCGTCAAATTGCTGTTGTAAGTTCATGAGGGTGGGGGAGGGGCTATCGAATAAGAGGCCGGCGAGCGGCCGGTTGCTAGCTTTACTAAGACTACGGGCCGGGGGTTGCGAAGGGCTGCGCTGGGGAATAGACGGAAAAGAACAGCGCGGCTACCGTTCACCAACTCACCCATTCGCCAATTCACCACCGCCCCGCCTCCTTATATTTGCCCTACTAGCTATATTATGTGTGGAATAACCGGCGCTTACGCCTTCTCTGAATCGGGCCGCTCGGCCCTCGCCCACTTGCAGGCCGCCACCGACGCCATCGTGCGCCGGGGGCCCGACTCGCAGGGCCACTTCGTGTATGACCAGTGCGGGCTGGGCTTTCGGCGGCTGGCCATTCTCGACCTCTCGGCCGATGGCAACCAGCCCATGACCGACGAGTCGGGCCGCTACACCATCGTCTTCAACGGCGAAATCTTCAACTACCGCGAGCTGCGCGCCAAGCTGCTCAAGAAAGGCTACCGCTTTCATTCGCAGACTGATACCGAGGTTATTCTGAATCTCTACATCAGCGAAGGGCGCAGCTTTATCAAGAAGCTGAATGGCTTTTTCGGCTTCGCGATTTTTGATAAAGAGGAAAATTCGCTCTTCATTGCCCGCGACCGCTACGGCGTGAAGCCGCTGCACGTGTACCGCGATGAGGACCGGTTTCTGTTCGGCTCGGAGCTGAAATCGCTGCTGGCGCTGGGTGTGCCGCGCAAGCTTGACTACGCGGCGCTGAGCCACTACTTGCAGCTCAACTACATTCCGGGCCCGGCTACCATCTTCAAGGGAATTAAAAAATTGCTACCTGGTCATTACCTGTTCATTAAGGGCGATAAGGTAGTGCGCAAGCGCTGGTATAAGATTCCCTACGACCCCAAGGAAGTTGCCAAAAACAAGCTCGACTACGAGCAGCAGCAGAAGAAGCTGGTGACGCTGATGGACGAGGCCGTGGCGCGCCGCCTCGTGGCCGACGTGCCGCTGGGCTCGTTCCTGAGCGGCGGCATCGATTCGAGCGTGGTTACGGCCCTGGCCACCCGCCACACGCCGCACCTCAACACGTTCAGCATCGGCTTCCGCGACGAGCCTTTCTTCGACGAAACCAAGTATGCCAACCTAGTAGCGAAGATGCACAACACCAACCACACGGTGTTTTCGCTGAGCAACGATGACTTGTACGAGCATCTGTTTCAGATGCTTGACTACTTTGATGAGCCCTTTGCCGACTCGTCGGCGCTGGCCGTGCATGTGCTCAGCCAGCGCACCCGGCAGCACGTAACCGTGGCGTTGAGCGGCGACGGGGCCGACGAGATTTTTGGCGGCTACAACAAGCACATGGGCGACTTCCAGGTGCGGCAGGGTGGCTTCAAGGCTGAGGCCGTAACCGGCCTGAATTTGCTCTGGGACATCCTGCCCAAGTCGCGCAACTCGTACTTCGGCAACAAAATCCGGCAGTTTCAGCGCTTCTCGCGCGGTATGCTCAGCGGCCCCAAGGACCGGTATTGGGACTGGGCCAGCTTTGCCTCCGAACAAGAATCTACCGACCTGCTGAGCGCCGCCAGCCGCAAAAAAGTAGATAAGAAGCTGGCCGCCAAGCGCCGCAAGGATATTCTGGAAAACCTGCATGCCGACGGCGACCTCAACGAGGTGCTGCTCACCGATACGCAGCTGGTACTGCCTTACGACATGCTCACCAAAGTGGACTTGATGAGCATGGCCAACTCGCTGGAAGTCCGCACGCCGTTCCTCGATTATAAGGTCGTCAACTTCGCCTTTTCGCTGCCCGTGAGCAGCAAAGTCGATGGCACGATGAAGAAGAAAATCGTGCAGGACGCCTTCCGGCCCATGCTGCCGCCCGAGCTCTACGACCGCCCCAAGCACGGCTTCGAGGTGCCGCTGCTGAAGTGGATGCGCGGCGAGCTACGCCCGCTCATCGAGCAGGATTTGCTGGCCGATGACTTCGTAGCCGCCCAGGGCATTTTTGAGGTAACCACGGTGCAAAAGCTGAAAAAGCAGCTTTTCTCCAGTAATCCCGGCGACGCGCACGCCCGCATCTGGGGGCTGATTGTCTTCCAGTACTGGTGGAAAAAATATATGGCGTAGCAAGCTGAAGCAGCTTTGTAAGCGACGGATTAAAAATTTGATATTCAGATTTTTAATCCGTCGCTTTTGTTTGATGATTCTTGATAATGATAAATGACGACCAACTCAGCTGCCAACGCATCAGATAGGCGAGCCAGTTGGTTTGCCACGGCGGCGACTACGCGCTTACTGATAATGGCCTGGAGCAGCCTACTGCTGCTGCGCCTGTTGCTGCTGGGTAGTGGCACGCTGGTCGATTACGACGAGCGGCGCTATTTCCAGTCGTTTGAAGCGGTGCGGGCGGCTGCCCACGGGCACTGGCAAGCCTGTGCTTTTGCCCTTTCGATGGTCGATGCCCGGCCCGTGGATGCGCTGTGGCGCTGCCTGCCGGCGGCGGGGCAGCTGCTACTGGCCCGCTACGCGGGCTGGGATATGTATAGTTACCCATCGCTGCTGCTACCTACGCTGCTCAACTGGACGGCCACGGTGGGCACGGCCTGGTTTTGCTGGCGTATAGGCCAGCGGCTGCTGGCCGATACGCCCGCCGCCCGGCAGTGGGCGTTGGTAGCGGCCGTGCTCTACGCCAGCCTTATCAATACCAGCATCTACGTGCGCCACGTGCTGCCCTACGACAGCGCTATGCTGCTGTTTATGGCGCTACTATGGTGGGTGTTGTGTCAGCCGCCGATGCCAAAAGCCTGGTTTTGGGCGCGGCTGGGGCTGGGCGCGGGGCTGCTGTGGCTACTTTACCCCGGCTACTACGCCGGGCCGGTGCTACTAGTGGCACCGCTGCTCGACTGGCATCGGCCGGTAAGTTGGGCGCTGGCCAATTTTAGCAGATTGCTAGCGTTGGGCCTGGGATTTGGGCTGCCGCTGCTGGGGGCCGAGGCCTTGAGCCGGCTGGGCGGTGGGCCGCCCTTCTGGGCAGTGAGCTACGATTTGTCGCTGCACATCTTGCAAGGCGACCCGGCTGAAGGCTACACCTTCTGGCTGAAGTATTTGTGGCAGGTAGAGGGTGCGTTGGGGTTAGTACTGCTGGCGCTGTTGGCCTGGGCGATAATGCGGGCTGTGTGCTACCTGGCCCTGGCCGGGGCGGCCGCCAGCGTGCCCCGCACACCCCGGCAAAAGCTACTGGCGGCGGCCCTCCTGATGTTTCTACTGCACGCCACGGCGGCGGCCGTGGGGCACCGCATTGTGTGGTATGGGCGCTTGCTGCATCTGTACCTACCTTTTCTGGTGCTGGCCGGAGTGGCGGCGCTGGCCGGCAGCCGGCAGCCGGGGCGGGCCGGCTGGGTGGGCTTGGGCGGGTGCCTAGTCGGGCTCGCTTCTTACGGATTATTTTTTGTGAAATATCAGCAACTAGCTTATCCGCCAGAAATAATCGTAAAGTATCGGCTCAACTGCTTGCCGGCTAGTAACTTGACTTATTATGAATCGGTGCGCGTGGCGGAGAGCCTGCGCTTTCGGCCGCACGGGCCGCATACGGCGGCCCCAAACTGCCGCCAGCCTACTACAAACGATGCCGATAGCCTGACGGTACTGGTTAACTTTGCCCTTCTTTACCCGCTGACGGCCAGTGCGTGCACGCCGCCCCCAGCTTTTGCACCCGCTCGCGTGCTGGTCGATACACCCTACTACCGTACCTTTCCCGCCTACGAGTTTGAGGGGCTGGCGCCTAGTGAGCGTGCTGAAAGTCAGCGACAAAAGTTTCGGCTGCGCGTGCTGCGCCTGCCCCGCCAGTAGTTCCTGCCTTCTTTTACCTTAAAACTTACCAACTAGACTATCCTATAGTCTACTACTCTCTTTCTCAAATGAAAATAGCAGTTGTCGGCACCGGCTACGTGGGGCTGGTTACGGGTACTTGCTTTGCCGAAGTCGGCATTGAAGTGACGTGCATTGATATCGACCAGAAAAAAATTGATAACCTCCGCGTGGGCATCCTGCCGATTTACGAGCCGGGCCTGGAGGAAATGGTGTCGCGCAACGTGCGGGCGGGCCGCCTGCAATTCTCTACCTCGCTGGCCGAGGGCATGAAGGACGCCGACGTAGCCTTTATCGCGGTGGGCACGCCACCCGGCGAAGACGGCTCAGCCGACCTCAAGTACGTGCTGGCCGTGGCGCGCGGCATCGGCGAAAACCTGGAAAACTACTGCGTGGTCGTGACCAAGAGCACCGTGCCCGTGGGCACGGCCGCCAAGGTGCGGGCCGAGCTCGAGGGCGCGCTGGCCAGGCGTGGGGCCAACCTCGATTTTGACGTGGCCTCTAACCCCGAGTTCCTCAAGGAAGGCGCGGCCATCGATGATTTTCTCAAGCCCGACCGTATCGTGGTGGGCGTGAGCTCGGAGCGCGCCGAGGAGATGATGCGCCGCCTCTACAAGCCCTTCCTGCTCAACGGCCACCCGATTATTTTCATGGATATTCCGTCGGCCGAAATGACGAAATACGCCGCCAACTCGATGCTGGCCACCAAAATTTCGTTTATGAACGACATCGCCAACCTGTGCGAAATCATGGGGGCCGATGTAAATATGGTGCGCCGCGGCATTGGCTCCGATGCCCGCATCGGCACCAAGTTTATTTACCCCGGCATCGGCTACGGCGGCTCGTGCTTTCCCAAAGACGTGAAGGCCCTCATTAAAACGGCCCAGGAAAACGGCTACCAGATGCAGGTGCTGCAAGCCGTGGAAGGCGTGAACGAGGCCCAGAAGGAAGTGCTGTTCGGCAAGGTGCAGAAGCACTTCGGCGGCGACCTCAAAGGCAAGAAATTCGCCATCTGGGGTTTGTCCTTCAAGCCCAAGACCGACGACATGCGCGAAGCTCCCTCGCTGGTTATCATCGAGAAGCTGCTGGCCGAAGGCGCTACCGTATCGGCCTACGACCCGGTGGCCGTGGCCGAAGCCAAGCACACGCTCGGCGACACCATCACTTACGCCAAAGACCAGTTTGAAGCCTTGGTAGATGCCGACGCGCTGCTGGTAGTGACGGAGTGGCCCGAGTTCCGCTCGCCTTCTTTCGAGGTGGTGAGCCGCCTGCTCAAGCAAAAAGTTATCTTCGACGGCCGCAACATCTACGACGCCGCCGAGCTGAAAGCAATTGGCTTTGCTTACCACTGCATCGGCGTGAAAACCGACCACAAAGAGCCGGTAGCTTAAATCTTATCTGTCATGCTGAGCGCAGCGAAGCATCTCGCCCGCACCATTGCTGACAAAAAAAATACTGCGCCACGCGAGATGCTTCGCTGCGCTCAGCATGACAACGACTTATTTATTTCAAAATGGCTGAAGAAAAAAAGCGTATCCTCATCACCGGCGGGGCCGGCTTCCTGGGCTCGCACCTCTGCGACCGGTTTCTGGCTGAGGGCTACCACGTGATTGCGATGGACAACCTCGTGACAGGCAACCTCGCCAACATCGAGCACCTGTTCAAGCGCGAAGACTTCGAGTTTCACCACCACGACGTGAGCAAATTCGTGTTCGTGCCCGGCAAGCTCGACTACATCCTGCACTTTGCCTCGCCGGCTTCGCCGATTGACTACCTCAAAATTCCGATTCAGACCCTGAAAGTGGGCTCGCTCGGCACGCACAACCTGCTGGGTTTGGCCCGCGTGAAAGGGGCCCGCGTGCTGATTGCCAGCACCTCCGAAGTGTACGGCGACCCCGAAGTGCACCCGCAAGTCGAGGAGTATTGGGGCAACGTGAACCCCGTGGGTCCGCGCGGCTGCTACGACGAGGCCAAGCGCTTTCAGGAAGCCATTACGATGGCCTACCACAACCACCACGGGCTGGAAACGCGCATCATCCGCATCTTCAACACCTACGGCCCGCGCATGCGCCTCGACGACGGCCGCGTGCTGCCGGCTTTCTTGTCGCAGGCCCTGAAAGGCGAAAACCTGACGGTGTTCGGCGACGGCTCGCAGACGCGCTCGTTTTGCTACGTCGACGACCTGGTGGACGGTATCTATCGCCTGTTGCTCAGCGACTACCACCTGCCGGTGAACATCGGCAACCCCGCCGAGATTACCATAAAGGAGTTTGGCGAGGAAATCGCCAAGCTCACGGGTGTCGAGTTCCGGCCGACCTACCAGGCGCTGCCCGAAAACGACCCCATGAAGCGCCGCCCCGACATCACCAAGGCCAAGGAAATCCTGAGCTGGGAGCCTAAGGTGGACCGCGCCGAAGGCTTACGCCGCACGCTGGAGTATTTCAAGGAGCACGTGAAGTAAGCCCTGGGCTTGCTACCTTAGAAGCGGAGTTGGCCACTTGGCCGGCTCCGCTTTTTGTTTGGAATGCCTGACTACCCCGCGCCGCACCTGCTAACGTTTGCCCAAATTGGCGATGCCGGCATCGGCTATTTGTCGGTGTCCGAAACGGCCACCCCGTCGCTGCCCTTTGCGGTGCAGCGCGTGTTCTGGACCTACGGCACGCCCGACAATATTCTGCGGGGCCGCCACGCCCACCGGGCCACCGAGCACGTGCTGCTGGCCGTGGCGGGTAGCATCGTGGTTACGACTGAGTCGGCAATTGGCGAGCTGAGCGTTTTCCGGCTTGAAAGCCCGCACGTGGGCCTCTACGTGCCGCCCAATGTGTGGCACACCATGCAGTACGCGCCGGGCGCGGTGCAGCTGGCGCTGGCTTCGCAACCGTTTATGGAGGAAGACTACCTTCGCGATTACCAGGGGTTTCGGGAGGTATGGAAGTAACCTTATCTGAGCTCGCTTATAGAAAAGTTGGCTAAGAAACCATGCCTGCCTATCAGCGCACCGGTCAGACTACGCTCAGCGCTTCGACCGGTGGTAGCCAAGCGCGCTGGATGGGCTTTTCAAACGACACCAATCACCAACAGTCGCACCGATGGGAGCAGCAGTCTGACCAGAGTGCGGCCAACGGCCTAGAGCAACTCCGGAAAGATTAGGCTAACGCTCAAACAGGTGCCAGGCGACCAGCAAAGTGGTTTTTGCTTATATTAGTGGCGAAGCGCCTGGAAACCAGGGATGAAAGCTTAACTTATCAAATCAGTGGCCTAGTAAAAGTACCAATCTTGCGAAAGAGTGGTCTGAGGCGCGTTATGGATAAAAGTAGGATAGGGGGAGATGATTCAGGCATGCAGCAGCCTGCCTTCAACCTAGGGTGAAGGTGCCTTCAGCTATGCTTCAGCCTTGGGTGAGCTATAATTGGACTAAGTTGAGGGTAGTTGGCCAAGCCAATTTTAGGAACCCAGCCAAAAGCCAATTAGCCTAAACCACCAGGCAAGGGTCAGCTGCATCTTGAATTTGTGTGTATTCGATACGGCAAGAAATTGGGTAGGTAAATTTTTTGTGACTAATTCAGCAATACCCTTCTTCTCGTCGCAGGCCATGCACGCAGCCATACGGCCCGAAGCGCTGGCCGCTATGGCCCGCGTCTACGATTCCAACTGGTACGTGCTGGGGGAGGAGGTAGCGCAGTTCGAGCAGGAGTACAGCCAGTTTAGCGGGGTAGCCCACACCGTGGGCGTCGGCAACGGCCTGGAGGCCCTCACGCTGGCACTACGGGCGCTCGGCATCGGCCCCGGCGATGAAGTGCTGGTGCCCTCCAATACCTACATTGCCACCTGGCTGGCCGTGACGCACGCCGGGGCTACGCCCGTGCCCGTGGAGCCCGACCCGGCTACCAGCAACCTCGACCCGGCCGGGCTGGCGGCCTCCCTATCGCCGCGCACGCGGGCTATTCTGCCCGTGCACCTCTACGGGCAGCCTTGCCGCATGACTGAGGTTATGGAGTTTGCCGCCCGGCACGGCCTGGCAGTGGTCGAAGACAACGCGCAGGCGCAGGGCGCAACGTGGGCCGGGCAGCTCACGGGTAGCTTCGGGGCGGTGAATGCCACCAGCTTTTACCCCACCAAAAACCTGGGCGCGCTGGGCGATGCCGGGGCGCTCACTACCCACGACGCGGCCCTGGCCGGGCAGCTGCGCCGCCTGCGCAGCTACGGCGCCATCCAGAAAAACTACCACGAGCTACCCGGCTACAATTCGCGCCTCGACGAACTGCAGGCTGCCGCGCTGCGTGTGAAGCTGCGCCAGCTACCAGCCTGGACGGCGCAGCGCCGGCAGCTAGCCGCCTGGTATAGCAGCCATCTGGCTGACCTGCCTGACCTGCAACTACCGGCCGTGGCGGCCGGGGCCGCGCCCGTGTGGCACCTCTACGTGGTGCACACTGCCCGGCGCGACGCCCTGCGGCAGCACCTGGCCGCCCAAGGGATTGAAACCCTAGTGCATTACCCGGTGCCGCCGCATTTGCAGCCGGCGTATGCGGCAATGAGGCTGCCGCCGGGCGCGCTGCCCGTGGCCGAAAAACTGGCGGCAACCTGCCTGAGTTTGCCGCTGTGGCCCGGCATGACGGAAAGTATGGTGGCGCGCGTGGCCGAAGCCGTGCGCAATTTTTGCGGCCGGTAAATTAGCTCGACAGCTATTTTTTGAGTTACTTTATCTAAAAGCCAATACCTTTGTAGATAGGGAGAATAGCTACATAGCGACTGTGTACAGCTATCAATCTTGATTAACTACAACTACTCTCTTCACTCATAGCTGATATTTCCACTCAGCAAATTTTTACATTTAACCTAATGAAGCGTGCGCTTATCACCGGGGTAACCGGTCAGGACGGAGCCTATCTGGTAGAGTTGCTACTTAGCAAAGGATATGAAGTCCACGGCATCAAACGGCGGTCGTCGCTCATCAATACCGAGCGTATTGATAGCCTGTACCAGGACCCGCACGAAAGCCACGTTCGCTTTATCCTGCACTACGGCGACCTGTCGGACTCGACCAACCTGATTCGCATTGTGCAGCAGGTGCAGCCCGACGAGATTTATAATCTCGGCGCCATGTCGCACGTGAAGGTGTCGTTTGATACGCCCGAGTACGTGGCCGACGTCGATGGCATCGGTACGCTGCGTTTGCTCGAAGCCATCCGCATCCTGGGCCTCGAGAAGAAAACCCGCATCTACCAGGCCAGCACCTCGGAGCTGTACGGCCTGGTGCAGCAGGTGCCGCAGTCCGAAACCACGCCCTTCTACCCGCGCTCGCCCTACGCCGTGGCCAAGCTCTACGGCTACTGGATTACGGTAAACTACCGCGAGGCGTACAACATGTATGCCTGCAACGGCATCCTCTTCAACCACGAAAGCCCGCTGCGCGGCGAAACCTTCGTAACCCGCAAAATCACCCGCGCCGCCGCGCGCATCGCGCTGGGCTTGCAGCAGAAGCTATTCCTGGGCAACCTCGACGCCAAGCGCGACTGGGGCCACGCCAAAGACTACGTGGAAGCCATGTGGCGCATTTTGCAGCAGGACGAGCCCGAAGACTACGTTATCGCCACCGGCGTAACTACCACGGTGCGCGACTTCGTGCGCCTCTCGTTTGCGGAGCTGGGTATCGAGCTGGCATTCACGGGCGAAGGCGTTACCGAGCAGGCGCACGTGGTAGCGTGCAGCAACCCCAGCTTCCAGCTGGAGGCTGGCACGGTAGTGGTGCAGATTGACGAGCGCTACTTCCGCCCCACCGAAGTGGAGCTGCTGATTGGCGACCCCACCAAAGCCAAAACCAAGCTGGGCTGGGAGCCCCAATACGACCTCCAAGCCCTGGTGCAGGAGATGGTGCAGGCCGACCTTAAGCTGTTTCAGCGCGACGCCCACTTGCAGGCTGGCGGCTACGCCATTCCAAACGCCTACGAGTAAGCCGCTTTTCCTGATTTATGATACCAAAAGAGGCAAAAATTTACGTAGCCGGCCATCGCGGGATGGTCGGCTCCGCGCTGGTGCGCCGCCTGACCCAGGAAGGCTTCACCAACCTCGTGACCCGCACTTCGAGCGAGCTTGACTTGCGCAGCCAGCAGGCCGTATCCGAATTCTTCGCCCAGGAGAAGCCCGAATACGTCATTTTGGCCGCGGCTAAGGTAGGCGGCATTCAGGCCAACAACATCTACCGGGCCGAGTTTCTGTACGACAATCTCATGATTGAGAGCAACGTCATCCATCAGGCTTACCTGAATGGCGTTACGAAATTGTTGTTTTTGGGCTCGTCGTGCATCTACCCCAAGTTTGCGCCCCAGCCCTTGCAGGAAGACGCGCTACTGACCGGCGAGCTTGAAAGCACCAACGAGCCCTACGCCATCGCTAAGATTGCGGGCATCAAGCTGTGCGATGCCTACCGCAGCCAATACGGCTGCAACTACATCTCGGCCATGCCCACCAACCTCTACGGGCCGCACGACAACTACGACCTCAAAAACTCGCACGTGCTGCCGGCGCTGCTGCGCAAGTTTCACGAGGCCAAAGAAGCCGGTGCGCCCGAGGTAGAAGTATGGGGCACCGGCACGCCCCGCCGCGAGTTCCTGCATGTCGATGACCTGGCCGATGCGTGTTACTGGCTGCTCGAAAACTATAACGAGCCAGGCCTGGTGAATATCGGCACCGGCACGGACCTGAGCATCCGCGAGCTGGCCGAGCTGGTGCAGCGCACTGTGGGCTACGAGGGTAGCATCCGCTTCAACTCGGATTATCCCGACGGTACGCCCCGCAAGCTCATGGACGTGAGTAAGCTGGCCAGCCACGGCTGGAAAGCTACAATTGGTCTGGAAGAAGGTGTGCAGGCGGTGTATGCCGGTGCATTCAGCCGGTAAAACAACTGACAGCGGCTGTTTTTAAACGGCGCGTGCTTCTGCTATAGAGGCACGCGCTGTTGGCTTTAGGGCTTGTTCGTATCTTTGCCCCGTTAGGAGGTGCGCCCTATAGCCTTGGCTTAGTGCAAGAGTAGCTAGCGAATAGCTCGCTCAACGGCTCCGTACTACTGGTTTTGTTATTTACTATCTCTCTTTGTGCAAACTGTTGACACTATCAAGCCAGTTGAATTAGCTACTACTTCCGCTGCTCAGGAAGAAAACTGGACGGAGGTTATTGAGCCGCGTACGGGTGTGTTCGACCTTCGCCTGGGCGATGTGTGGCGCTACCGCGACCTGGTCATGCTGTTCGTGCGGCGCGATTTCGTGTCCAACTACAAGCAGACGATTCTGGGGCCTATCTGGTTTTTTATCCAGCCCCTGCTCACTACCATTACCTTTTACATCATTTTTGGGCGGGTAGCGCAGCTGGGTACCGATGGTATTCCGCCGTTTGTATTTTACCTGGCTGGCAATACCGTGTGGGGCTATTTTTCGCAGAGCCTGACGGCGGTTTCCACGGTGTTTACGACCAACGCGGCAATGTTCAGCAAGGTGTATTTCCCACGCCTGACGATGCCGCTCTCGATTGTCATTTCCAACCTGGTGCGCTTTGGTATTCAGTTTGGACTCTTTCTGCTGGTCTGGGGCTATTACCTTTTCACCACGGACAACCTGCACCCCAATGCGCTGATGCTACTGACGCCCGTGCTGGTAGTGCTGATGGGCTTGCTCTCGCTGGGTCTGGGCATGATTTTTAGCGCCCTCACCACCAAGTACCGCGACCTGGCCATGCTACTCACCTTTGGCGTGCAGCTGGCATTGTATGCTACGCCGGTTATCTACCCGCTCTCTAAAGTGCCAGCCAAGTATATGTGGCTGATTTTGGCCAACCCCATGAGCGCCATTACAGAGACCTTCCGGGTAGCTTTTTTAGGGGCCGGAACATTCAGCTGGCTTTACCTGGGCTACAGCACGGCGGCTACCTTGGTTATCCTGCTGTTCGGTATTATTATTTTTAACAGGGTAGAAAAAAGTTTCACCGACACGGTGTAAGCATTGCAAGGCCGTCGGCTTGGCGCAGCGAAATACTAGCTAATAGTAAGTAGAATTATGAGTGACATCGCCATCAAGGTAGAAGGATTAGGCAAGCAATATCGCCTGGGAGAGATAGGCACGGGCACCATTAGCCACGACCTGAACCGCTGGTTTGCCCGCCTGCGCGGCAAGGAAGACCCTTTCGCGACAGTAGGGGAAACGAACGACCGCACCAAGAAAGGCTCCAGCGACTATGTATGGTCACTGAAAGATGTTGACTTTGAAGTAAAGAAGGGTGAGGTGCTGGGTATCATCGGCCGCAACGGGGCTGGTAAGTCAACCCTTCTGAAAGTGCTTTCGAAGGTAACAGCCCCTACTACGGGCAATATCAAGGTTAATGGCCGCATTGCGTCGCTGCTGGAGGTAGGTACGGGCTTTCATCCGGAATTGACCGGCCGCGAGAATATCTTCCTGAACGGTGCTATTCTCGGCATGACCAAAACCGAGATTCGCAGCAAGTTCGATGAGATTGTGGACTTCTCGGGAGTTGAACGCTACATCGACACGCCGGTTAAGCGCTACAGCAGCGGCATGTACGTGCGCCTGGCCTTTGCCGTAGCGGCCTTTCTAGAACCTGAGATTCTGATTGTAGATGAAGTACTAGCGGTAGGGGACGCTGAATTTCAGAAGAAATGTCTGGGGCGCATGAAGGACGTTAGCACCAATGATGGGCGAACAGTCCTTTTCGTTAGCCATAATATGGCAGCAGTCAAAGGGCTTTGCAATAAAGGTCTTGTGATGAAAAACGGACAAGTTCTTTTACAGTCATCTGTAGAAGATTCTGTTACCTTATATTATTCGCTTTTGTCATCATCGATTGACAATGAATCCTTGAAAAAAGCGAATACACATGAAATAGAGCTATACGAAATATCCTTAAAGAATTATTTCGGCCAGCCTGGAGCAGCGAAGTTTGATGAACCCTTGATTTTCGTGATAAAGGGCAAGGCATTAAAGCCGCTTAGAGACGTTACCTTCAACTTGAATTTAACAACTTTTGAGCACGTATCAATATTTACCGCTAGGCAGCTAGATAATATTCAAGCCGTAGATTTAAATGGAGATTTTGAAGTTCTTGTTTCTGTAGAGCATAATTTGCGCGCCGGTGCGTACATTCTTGCAATAGGAATAGATGCGTTTGCTCATAATATCTATTTCAATGCTTCTGCTTGCCAAGTAGATGTTTTGGAAGTAGGTAGTAAGGAATATAAGTATAAGAACTATGGCCTCATTGATACGGAAAGTACTTGGCAGATTAAAAACTGAGATTAAAAATAATATCTCAGGACAGAATCAATATAAGAAATATTCAAGTATTTCTCCGCTCGCCATTATATATGATAGTGCCAAGCTTATCAATCCCGAGAAAGTATTTATAGGTGAGTATACAGAAGTTAAAGACAATGTAATTATACAATGTTTTGGTAAAATTTCAATCGGTAAATATTGTCAGCTTAATCCATTCGTAGTAATATATGCTGGGCAGGTTACTATTGGTGATAATGTAATGATTGCTCCGCACTGCATGATTTCTTCGGAAAATCATGATTTCAGGCAAATAGAAGTACCTATGCGGTTTGCTGGTAATCTAACTAAGGGGCCGATTATTATAGAGGACGATGTTTGGATTGGCGCAAATGTAACCGTAACCGATGGCGTGAGAATTGGGAAGGGAGCTGTGATAGCTGCTAATAGTTGCGTAAATAAAGATATTCCTCCTTATGCAATTGCAGGCGGTGTGCCAGCACGCGTAATAGGTACTAGAAAATAAGCATGTCAATAGTTAATCTGATAGGAGGGTTAGGTAACCAAATGTTTCAGTATGCATTTGGTCAAAGCTTAGCGCAGGAATGCAAGATTAAAGTATTCTTTGATACAACAGAACTATTAAATCGTGCGCCAAAGGAGAATTTTACCTACCGTGATTTCGAGCTATCTATTTTTGAAGGAGAAGTACCGCTAGCATCAAGCGATTTGCTGCGGCTGTTCACGTTTCAGCCCAAATCGCTGTCAGAGCGTATATATTACAGGTTGCTTCGCAAGCTAAAGCAAGTTCGATACTACCCCGAAGCTCAAAATTTTGTGTATGAGCCGGCTGTTTGGCGTACATCGCCAAACACGTATTTTGAGGGCTATTGGCAAAGCGAGTTGTATTTTCAAAAGCACGAGCAGCTAATTCGGCAGTGCTTTAAATTCAAGACGCCGCTGGCTGGTAAAAACCTACAGTTAGCCCAGCAAATGGAAGGCGAAAATGCAATTGCTATTCACGTTAGGCGGGGTGATTATGCAAACAACCAACATATAAATGGTGTGCATGGTACCTGCTCTCCAGAATACTATCAAGCTGCGATTAGTATCATAGCTAGCCAAGTGAGTAATCCGGTGCTGTATATTTTTTCGGATGAGCCGGAGTGGGTAGCGCAAAACATGCAATTTGGCTATCCAGTTACTTACGTTAGCCATAATACCGGAAAAAGTAGCTTTGAGGATATGCGGCTGATGAGCTTGTGCAAGCATAATATTATTGCTAACAGCTCATTTAGCTGGTGGGGCGCTTGGCTAAATACAAATAAAAATAAGATAGTAGTTGCTCCTAAGCAGTGGTTCGCTACGATGCCAGAGTATTCAATTAATTTGATTCCGTTATCTTGGATTCAGATATAGTCAGTATGGATACTCCTCTTATATCTGTTGTGGTGCCAGCTTATAATGCTGAAAAGTTTATAGCTGAAACGATAGAGAGCGTTTTGAGCCAAACTTATACTAACTGGGAGTTGGTAGTAGTTGATGATGGCTCAGTAGATGGGACTAAGAAAATAGTTGGTAAATATGCCGAACTTGATAAGCGTATTAAATACGTTTATCAAGCTAATGCAAGGCAGGGCGTTGCTCGCAATAACGGTATTCGTAATTCTCGGGGGGAGCTTATTGCTTTTCTTGATGCTGATGATTTGTGGGTTCCCGATAAGCTATTAGTTCAGCTTCAGGAAATACGAAATAAAAAAGTTGACTTAATTTTTTCTGAGTCCTGCTGTTTTACTGGCAAGTTTAATGATGCTGGTGAGTATTTAGCTATGGGGGCAGGTAAAGGCTATTTCAGCGGGCAGGAAGGTATTGAGGTTTTCCTAGAACAAAACCGAATTCCTGTATTAACGGTACTCACTACTCGCGAGGCACTTGCTAAAGTAGGTTTTTTTACTGAGGATATAACTCTGCAAAATGCAGAAGACTATCATCTGTGGCTGAAACTACTTTTTTCTGGCTGTGTGTTTTATGGTATACCAGAAGTGTTGGCAGCATATCGGGAGCATACTAGCTCTGTTTCTGGTTCCGATAGATTGAATCTGCCCTACGTAATAAAAGTTAAAGCTGATATAATGCGGCTGTACCCCGAGCATAGTGCTACGGTACTGCGGAGCATTAATAAGACAATAGTTAGAAGACTAGACTCTTTGCAAAAAGGTGCTGATAATAGCTTGTTTGATGAAATAGGAGGCTACTTAAGGATAGCAAAAAAAGAAAGCTTTAAGCCATTGTTCTCTTTTTTTAAAAGTATAAAGGCCAATAAGTTTGCATTGCGGGCTAGTTATTTTGTGTTTAATTATCTTTAAGTCTTGCTTTAAGAAATAATGAGCTTGATAAGTATTATTATTCCTTGCTACAATTACGGTTGGCTCCTTGCTGAAACACTGGAATCAGTAGTGAGGCAGAGCTATCGAGCGTGGGAATGCATTGTGATTGACGATGGCTCTGGCGATAATACGAAGCAAGTGGCAGAAGAATTTGCCAGCCGGGATAGCCGTATCAAGTACGCTTACCAAGCCAATGCCGGTATGTCAGCGGCTCGTAATAATGGCTTACGGCAGGCCAAGGGCGACTACGTGCAGTTTCTGGATGCGGATGATTTGCTGACACCGCATAAGCTGGAAGTTCAAATTGCTAAGCTGCAGCAAAGCCCCGAAGTAGATATTCTGTATGGCGACATGCGTTATTTCCGGCATGGGCAGCCAGATGTGTTGGCACGGGATTTTGATATGGGCGATTCGGATTGGATGGTGCCGATGCACGGCAGCGGCATACCCATTATCGAGTCCCTGATTAAGAACAACAAGCTGCCCATTAATGCGGCGCTGACTTCCAGAAAGCTAATTGAGCAGGTAGGGGGGTTTGATGAATCTCTGCGCTCAATGGAAGACTGGGAGTTCTGGCTGCGTTGTGCGCTGGCTGGTGCTACGTTTCAGTACGACGCCACGCCGGAGGCATGGGTGCTCGTGCGACTACACCCAAGTAGCACGAGCAATAATCGCCGCCGAATGAGCACTTCGGAGCGGCGAATGAGAGAGCAGATAGTGGCTAAGCTCGAAAATATCGGGGCGCATAATGCCATAAAAATAAATGCGGAAGCTATTCAGATGCTTACCACCGTTGATGCCGTATACCACACGCGCGAAGGCCACTTGCTGACAGGGCTGCGCGAGTTTATGCAGCTTGCCAGCTCTACCGGCAAGTACAAATACTACTTAAGCAGCGCGTTGTATTGGCTGAGGCACCGAGCCGCGAAGGCGGTTACCAAATCAGCGGCCGACTAGATTGAACCTGACAGAAAGAACACGCAGATACAGATGATTTCGTTGATTGTATGCTCCCGAGACGCGCATGCGCTAGCTGCAGTGAGCAAGAGCGCGGCCGCTACGATAGGGGTTCCTTATGAGGTCATTGGCATTGACAACAGCAAGGGCACATATGGTATATGCGAAGCTTACAACAGAGGGGCCGCGCAAGCACAGTACGAGCTGCTGTGCTTTATGCACGAGGATATTCGCTTCCATACCGTGGGCTGGGGGCAGAAGGTAGCCGACATCTTACAGGATAAGACGGTTGGCGTGCTAGGTATTACGGGTGGGCTGTACCAGGTGGCCGCCCCGGCGGCCTGGTGGGGGTGCGGGCTAAAGCTGTGCCGCGAAAACGTGCTCAACGTGTTTCCGGACGGCCACACGGAGATGGACCTGCACAACCCGGAGGGGCGGGCGTTAACCGACGTAGCGGTAATAGACGGCCTGTGGATGTGCTCGCGCAAGGAAGTGTGGCAGCAATATCCGTTTGATAGCCGCACGTTCACCGAGTTTCACTTCTACGATGTCGACTACTGCACGGAGATATACCAGCACGGCCTGCGCGTGTGCGTAACCTTTGAGGTGTTGATTGAACATCATTCGCGGGGGTCTGTCAATACTTCGTGGCTGCATAACGCGTTGAAGTACGAGCAGAAGCGAAGTGGCCAACTGCCCTTTGGCCCCATTGCGCTGGCCGCCGCCGAAACTCGGCAAATCGAGATAGCCCCGTTGCAGGAGTTTATCAATCGCTTGCTGAGCGCCGGCTTTCCCAGCCGTTTGATTGGCAAGTACGTGTACCGCTGCCTGCGCCTCGACCCGGCAAACCGCGACAGCCTGTGGCTATTGCGGCAGTGGCTGCGCATGCTCTTTCGCCAACCCAAGCAAGTAGTGCACTCGTCTGCCGCATGAGAATTGCCTTTATTTCTACGATGGCGGCAGTGCCCTGGGGGGGAAGCGAAGTGCTCTGGCAGCAAACGGCTTTGGCTGCGCTGGCGCAGGGCCACGCCGTGCTGGCATCCGTCTACCGCCGCGACCCGCTGCCGCCGCAGCTGCAAGCGCTGGCGGCGGCGGGGGCCGAGCTGCACCTGCGCCCGCTCTACTCGCCCTCACTAGCTACAAGGTTGACGCGACGGGTGCAGACGGCTTTGCACCTGCTAAAGCCGCTGAGCGCGGCGCTGGCAGCTTTTCGGCCGGACATCATATGCGTAAGCCAGGGCGGTAATTTTGAAATTACGCAAATGGCATGGCTTCGGGAAGCGCTTGTGCAGAGCGGCGTACCATTTTGCTTCGTGTGCCACAACTACGACGCGAGCCAATTGCCAGCGGCCGAGATGCGGCAGACTGGCCGGCAGATATTTGCGCGCGCCGCCCGGGTCTTTTTCGTCTCTCAGGAGCAGGCGCACGTTTCGCAGCGCCAGTTAGCTACCCGCCTGCCCAACGCGGAGCTAGTCAAGAACCCGGTAAATCTGCCTGCGGCCGAGCTACTACCCTGGCCTACCAGCGCGGAGCCGCAGCTGGCGATAGTAGCCGGGGTCGACATCAATCGTAAAGGCCAGGATATTGCGCTGGAGGTGCTAAGTACGCCGCGCTGGCAGCAGCGCGCCTGGCACCTTAATATCTACGGCGACGGGCCCGACCACGAGTATGTAGTGGAACTGCTGGCTCTTTACAAGCTGCAGGCCCGCGTGACGCTGCACGGCAATGTAGCCGATGTTACCAGCATCTGGCGCCAAAATCACCTTTTGCTGGTGCCCTCGCGGCGCGAGGCGGCCCCACTAGTAGTGATGGAGGCCATGCTGTGCGGCCGGCCCGTCGTAGGCACTGCGGTAGGCAGCATAGCCGAATGGCTAACGGAAGGACAAACCGGCTTCGTGGCGGCAGCGGCTACTGTCCCGCTATTTGAAGCAGCTCTGGAGCAAGCCTGGCAGGCCCAAAGTAGCTGGGAGGCGATGGGAAGCAACGCCCACGAGTGGGCGGGGCAATATGCTGACCTGAAGGCCGCCGAAACATTTCTAACCCGGCTGCAAGCACTGGCTGCCAGCTGAGTGTGCAGGCCAGCCGCGTTTTTCGCTTGGCTTAGCTTTTAGCAGCAACGGGCTGATTGAGCAGGCCTGGCCCTGGCTGCGCCGATTTCCAGCGGTGCTGTCCGGCGCAGCGCGCTGAACCCGGCCGATAGCCCCGGCTTACCTTTGCGTGGGCTTTCGCCAAACCCAGGTCTGCGCCTAGCCGGCCCGGCCACGCCAAGCCGCTCACTAAGCTTTTTCTTCATGCCTACTGCCACGCGGCTGCGCATCGCTTTTCTTACCTCCACCGACCCGCGCGACCGCCGGGCGTGGTCGGGGCTGCACTACATGCTGGCCCATACCCTGCAAAAGCACGTGGGCGACGTAACCTATCTGGGGCCGGTCAGCCTGCGCTATTTCTTCGCCCTCGGCGACCGCGTCAACAAGGTCGTCGGCAAGCTCAGCCAGGGGCGGCGCTACCACTACAGCATCAGCGTGCTCACGGCGCGGCTGTATGCCCGCATCTTCGGCCGCAAGCTGCGGCAGGGGCAGTACGACCTCATTTTTGCGCCCGCGTCCTACACCGAGTTTTCGTACCTCGCCACCGACCTGCCCATCGTGTACTGCTGCGACTCGACCATTACGCAGCTCATCGACTACTACCCCGGCTTGTCGAAGCTGCTGCCCGTATCCAAGCGCGAACTGGCCCACATCGAGCAGCGCGCCATTGACCGGGCCGATTTGCTGGTGTATTCATCACACTGGGCTGGCAATTCGGCCATCAATGACTTTGGCGCGCTGGCCGAAAAGGTAGCCGTTTTTCCGTTCGGGGCCAATTTCCCCATCGTGTTGCCGCGCGAAGAAGTCATTCACCGCCAGCCCCGGCCCGGCCGGTGCCAGCTGCTATTTGTGGGGGTAGAGTGGGTGCGCAAGGGCGGGGCCATTGCCTTCGACACGCTGGCGCAGCTGTGCGAGCAGGGCATCGACGCGCACCTCACCATCTGCGGCTGCGTGCCACCGGCCGGCTTCGAGCACCCCAACCTCACGGTTATCCCGTTTCTGGATAAAAACAACCCCGAACAGCTCGGCCGCATGGTGCAGCTCTACCGCGAGGCCGACTTCTTTTTGCTACCCACGCGGGCCGAGTGCGCGGCCATCGCCTTCTGCGAAGCCAGCTCGTTTGGCGTGCCCTCTTTCACCACCGATACCGGCGGCATCGCCGACTTCGTAGAAAACGGCGTGAATGGCTACCGCCTCAGTCTAGCGGCGGGCGGCCCCGAGTTTGCGCAAGCCATTACCCAAGTGCTGGCCAATCCGGCGCTCTACCAGCAGCTGCGCCGCACTGCGCGCGATTTGTACGAGGCCAAGCTGAACTGGGACGCCTGGGGCGTGGCCGTGGGCGAGTTGCTGCAAGCCAAGCTCGGCCGCCAGCCGCAGTTAGGGTCGGCAGCCGCTACTTCGTAGGCTTGCGGTGCGGCGGTAGCCCGGCGGGGGGAGAGCAACTTATTGCGCCAACCTTACCGGAGTTAGCTGCCTCTAACACCCATACACCTAGCAAAAGACCGTATTGCCAGCTTTTGAGAAAATTATTTTAACGCTCGTATATGAATATTCTCATTGCCATCGAAGACCTGCGCACGGGCGGTGCCCAGGTATTTGGCATGCGGCTGGCACAAGCGCTGCACCAGCGCGGCCACCAGGTGCACCTCTACAGCCACTACGCGGCCTATGTCAACTACCCGCTGGTGCGCCAGCTAGCGCCCGATGTGTCGGTGCTGTCGTTTGAGGCTGGCCTGCCAGGCCTCGACTGGCTCACGCAGAAGGCTCAAAGCGTGTTTCGGCGGCTGGGGTGGGTATTTGAGTGGCGTGAAAAGCTGGTGGAGCAGCACCTGCGCCGCACCCTGGAGCGGCTTCGCGTGCAAGTCATTAACTCGCACATGATAAAATCGGACTATGTGGCCACGGCCGCCGGCACGGCCGCCCACCCGGCCGTGCCGGTGGTCATAACCATGCACGGCTGCTACGAGGAGTTTTTGCACAAAGCCACCGAACCCGAGGTCACGCTGAAATCGCGCCAGGCGCTACGTGAGGCGGCTGGCGTGGTGTACCTCACCGCCAAAAACCTGGAAATATTCTCGGTTCCCGGCGTGCGCCCGCTCGCCGACGTGCCACACGCGCAGATTTACAACGGCTTCGACGGGCAGTTTTCACCGGCCAGGCAGCTGCCCAGCCGGGCGCAGCTCGGCATCGGCGTGGCCGACGTGGTGTTTGGCATGGTGGCGCGGGGAATTCCGCAAAAAGGCTGGCAGTACGCGCTCGATTCCTTTGAGGAGCTGAGCCAGGAGTTTCCGCAGGCGCACCTCATCTTGGTGGGTAGCAGCGACTACCTCGACGGCCTGCGCGTCGCTACCACCAACCCGCGCGTGCATTTCGTGGGCTTCGCGCCCAATCCCATCGACTGGGTACGGCTATTCGACGTAGGCTTGCTACCCAGCTACTTCGCCTCCGAAAGCCTGCCCAACTGCGTGGCCGAGTACCTGTTTTGCGGCGCGCCGGTGGTGGCTACCCGCATCGGCGAGCTACCCCAGATGCTGGAGGTGCCGGGGCAAGGCCTGGCCGGCGCGCTAGTGGAGCAAAACGGCCGGGGCCTCACCGACCCGGCTGCTTTCACGGCCGCCCTGCGGGCCTACCTCACCAGCCCGGCGCTGCTGGCCGCGCACAAGGCGCTGGCCGCGCAGTGCTTCGATAAGTTTCGGATGGCGCGCTGCGTGGCGGCCTACGAGGCACTGTTTGCCGAGGTGCAGCCCGCGCCCGCCGCCGGCCGGGCGTAAATTTGCCGGGCCGGCCACCGCGCTTGCAGGCCGGCGATAGGGTGTAAGTGATTTATGATGAGTACAACTACTGTAGTGGCAGCCGGTGCGCGCCCGCGCCTGCTGATGATTATTCCCAATCGGGGTCTGGGCGGGGCGCAGCGAGTGTTTCACGACCATGGCGTGGCGCTGCGCGAGTTTTACGACGTAGCCGAAGTCATCTTCAACGAAGACGACCCCGACCTCTACCCCAGCGGCAACCCCGTGTGCAGCCTCGGCGTGCCTGGCGGCGGTAGCTCGCTGGCCAAGATGCAGCACTTTTACCGCCGCGTGCAGCGCCTGCGCGACCTCAAGCGCGAGCTGGGCTGCGACGTGGCCATCAGCCACCTTGAAGGGGCCGACTACGTGAATTTGCTGAGCAAGGGCCGCGAGAAGATTATTATTCTCATCCACGGCTCGAAGGTGCACGATGGCGAAATAAAAGGCGCAGTGGGCTGGCTGCGAAAGCGCTTGCTGATGCCTTGGCTCTACCAGCGCGCCGATAAGGTAGTGACGGTGAGCCGCGACATCATCCCCGAAATGACGGAAGTATTCGGGGTAGAAGCGCATAAGCTCTCGGCCATCAACAACTCGTTCGACGTGGAGGCCGTGCGCCAGCGCAGCATCGAGCCGCTCGACGCGGCCATGCAGGCCGTGTACGCGGCCGGGCCGGTGCTGGTAACCTCGGGCCGGCTGGCTATCCAAAAAAACCAGGCCCCGCTGCTCGACGTGTTTGCCACGCTACGCAAGCAGCAATCCGCCCGGCTGGTTTTTATCGGCGATGGCGATTTGCGCGGCGAGCTGGTGCAGCACGCACAGGCGCTGGGCCTGCGCGTGTACCAGGCCTGGGCGGGCGAGCAAATTACGCCTGAGTACGACGTGTACTTTGTGGGGCTGCAAAGCAACCCGTTCAAGTACATCCGGCCGGCGCAGGCGTTTGTGTTTCCGTCGGCCTGGGAAGGTTTTCCGCTGGCGCTGGGCGAGGCCATGACCTGCGGCGTAGCCTGCCTCTCGACCGACTGCCCCACCGGCCCCCGCGAGATGCTGGCCCCCGAGTCGGCCATTCCGCAGCAGCCGATTGCGCAGGCCGAGTGGGCCCCCTACGGCGTGCTGATGCCCATGCTGCCGCCCGCCCCCGCCGCCCCCGCCCAGGCCGAGTGGGTAGCCGCCCTGCAAAAGCTGCTCGCCGACGACGCCCTGCGCCAACGGCTGGCCGAGGCGGCCCACCACCGCGCCCTCGATTTTTCGCACCGCCGTACCTTTGCGCGCTGGCGGCAGCTCATCGACCACACCCTAGCCGCGCCCGCCGCATGAGTATAGCTTCGCCCGCGCTAGCCCCTGCCGCGCCCCGTGCGCCGCGCGTCTTTTTTCCTAATCTCGACGGGCTGCGCTTTCTGGCGTTTTTCGCCGTGTTTTTGTTCCACTCGTTATACACTCCCGACGCGGGCATCGCGGCCAGCTCGCTCTACCAAGTGCCCTACCAGCTCACCCGCGTGGGCGACCTGGGCGTGAATTTCTTTTTCGTCCTTAGCGGTTTTCTCATCACCTACCTGCTGCTTAGCGAAAAGCAGCTGATGGGGCGGGTGGCCATCGGGGCGTTTTACATGCGGCGCATTTTGCGCATCTGGCCGCTGTACTTCGTGGTCGTGTTCATTGGCTTCGTGGTGAAGGCCCGTTTCGGGCTGCACGGTTTGCAGGAAACGCCCCAGCCCTGATATTTCCTCACGTTTCTGGTTAATTCTAACAATCTCTACCACGGTAGCCAGACGCCCACGCTCACGTTGCTCTGGTCGGTGCCGGTCGAGGAGCAGTTTTACTTGGTGTGGCCGCTGCTGGTGGCCGCCACGCCGGCCCGGCGCATGGGCTGGCTATTCGGGGGCGTGCTGGCCTTGAGCCTGGGCTTCCGCTTCTGGCACCTGCACGACGACCCGCATGGATGTTCAACCTCTACGGCTTGCACACACTGAGTCTCATCGGCGACATGGCCCTGGGCGGGCTGGTGGCCTGGCTGTGCTTCCGCGACGACCGCCTGACCTCGGCCGTGGCGCGCCTGCCGCGCTGGGCCATCGGGCTGGGCTACGTGGCGGGCGTGGCCCTCATCTACGGCCGCCACGTGCTCTGGCAACTGCCCGGCTACCCGGCCCTCGACCGCCTGGTGCTGGCCTGCTTTTTCGCCTTCGTGCTGCTCGAGCAAAATTACGCCCGGCACTCCTTCGTCAAGATGTCGCAGCTGCGGCTGCTCTCGTACTGGGGTACTTACACGTACGGCCTTTATTGCCTGCACTTTCTGGCGTTGCTGGCGGCCTACCAGCTGCTGCACCGGCTGGGCTTGAACGGTACACCGCTGGGCGTGGTGCTTGGCGACAATGCCGTAGGCTTGTTGCTGGCGCTGGCCATCAGCTGGGTAAGCTTTAATTTTTACGAGAAGCCGTTTCTGAAATTCAAGAATCGCTTCGCCTTCATCAAACACTAGACTAGCAAGCAGGTCAGCTGTTTCGCTATTTATTATCAGAACTCGTGCCTAATTCGACTGCCCAGCCGTTGGTGCTCCTAATAGATAACTCCGTGGCCGTAACCGGCGCGCTCAACGCCATGCGCCACGCTACTAATCCGCTGCAAACCAGCGGCCGATGGCGGTTCGAGTATGTGCTGCCCACCGGCAGCCTGGGTAAGGCTGTGGTGGCGGCCGATGGCTACGTAGTACACGAACTGCCCTTCGTGGAAATCAGCCGCCGCAAGGCCGATTTGCTGCGCTACGTGCCCATGCTGCTGCTCAATGGCTGGCGGCTGCACCGCCTGGCCCGCCGCACCGGGGCCAGCATCGTGCACCTCAACGACTTCTACAACCTGACCGGCTACGTAGCCAAGCTGCTGAGCCTGGGCCGCTTGCGGGTAGTTACGCACGTGCGTTTTTTGCCCCAAAGCCTGGTGCAGCCGCTGGCGCGCACCTGGCGCTGGCTGGCGGGGGTAGGGGCGAGCCGGGTAGTGTGCGTGTCGCAGGCCGTGCGCCGCTACTTCGACGCCGGCCCCAAAAACCAGGTGGTGTACGACCCGCTGCCCGGTGCCGAGCGCCACCCCGTGACTACCCACCCGCCGCGCCCCGACGGCACTATCGAGCTGCTTTACCTCAGCAACTATATGCAGGGCAAGGGGCAGGATTTGGCTTTGCAAGCCTTCAAAACGGCTTATCAGCAAGATAATCGCCTGCGGCTGCGCTTCGCGGGCGGCGACATGGGCTTGGCTAAAAACCAGGAGTTCCGGCAGCAGCTCGAAGCTACGGCCGCCCGGGCGGGCCTCGGCGCAGTGGTGCAGTTCGGCGGCTTTGTCACCGACGTAGAGGCTGCTATGAAGGCGGCCGACATTATCCTGAATTTCTCGGAGTCGGAATCATTTTCTCTCACCTGCCTCGATGCGCTGTACTACGGCACGCCCCTCATCGCCAGCGACTGCGGCGGTCCGGCCGAGTTGTTCGAGCATGATAAATCGGGCTTGTTGGTACCTAACCGCGACGTGGCCGCCATGGCGGCCGCCATCGGCCGGCTGGCGGCCGACGCGGCCTTGCGCACCCGCTTTGCGGCAGCTGGCCGGGCCTTTGTGCGGCAAAAATTTGCGCCGACCGCTACTTACCAGGCGTTGGGCGAACTGTACCGCCAGGTGCTGGCCGATGAGCGGTAGGGGAGGGCAGTCGTATTTTTGTGCGATACGGTCCCGTTGGCTTGGCCCACCCTTATTTTGCGCATCCTATTCCTTACTCCGTACCCGTTTGGCCAGGCGCCGTCACAGCGATTTCGCTTCGAGCAGTACCTGGGTAGTTTGCAGCAGCACGGGCATACATACCAACTGGCTTCGTTTTTAGACGATGAAACTTGGCGCATTTTATATAAGCCTGGCCACGGGGCCCGCAAGGCCTTAGGCATTGTGCGGGGTTTTGGCCGACGCTTGGGGCACGTGTTGGCAGCGAGAAGCTACGACTATGTGTTTGTGCACCGCGAAGCGGCCCCGCTCGGGCCCCCGGTATTCGAATGGCTGCTCGCTAAGGTGCTGCGTAAACGCGTCATCTACGATTTTGACGATGCCATCTGGCTTGCTAATACCTCGGAGGCGAACAAGGTGGCTGCCGGGCTCAAGTGGCACCACAAGGTAGACAGCATTTGCGGGTGGGCCTACAAGAATAGCTGCGGCAATGCCTACCTGGCGGCCCACGCCCGGCAGTTCAACCCGAATACTGTCGTTGTGCCAACCACCATCGACACCGAGCACCTGCACAACAAGGTGCGAAACCAAGCGGCACCCGGCCCGCTGATAATTGGCTGGACGGGCACCCACTCTACGCTCAAATACCTGCGGCCTTTGGTGCCCCTGCTAGCTCAGCTGGAGGCGGAAGGACTCGACTTTGAGTTTCGGGTTATCTCCAATCAGCCGCCCGACTTCGACCAGCCCTTGCGCTCGCTGCGCTTTGTGCCGTGGCAAAAAGCAACCGAAATTGCTGATTTGCTAGCATTTCACGTGGGGCTGATGCCACTGGAAGACGACCAGTGGGCGCAAGGCAAGTGCGCCTTTAAGGCATTGCAATACATGGCCTTAGGTATTCCCGCGCTGGTGTCGCCGGTTGGGATGAATACGGAGGTAGTGCAGGATGGCATCAATGGCTACATCTGCCGCGAGCCCGCCGATTGGCAGCGGCGCATCCGGCAAGTGCTTACTGACGCGGCCTTGCGCCAGCAACTGGGTGCCGCCGCCCGCGCCACTATTGTGCAGCGCTACTCGGTGGTGGCAACTACCCCCGTTTTTCTGGCGTTGTTTTCCTAAGTACGGCGGCCAGGCTACGCTAGCTGGGGCTGTGGCCGCCGCACCAGTTGCGCGCGGGCCTGTTTCGCTACCGGCTGGGTTATGCTCTGCATAATGTAAAGCCCAGCCAGGTAAAAGGGCATTAGCGGAATCTTGTAGCGCACCAGCGTGCCAAAGTTGCCACTGGAGATACCCACCGATATGGCGAATATCAAGCTGAACACAAAGCATAGCGTAAGTACTGGCTGGCCGGCAATAGCCTGTAGAGACTTGAAAAAGCCAACCCGCCAGAAAATACGGAGCGTAAACAGCAAAAAGTACGTGGCCTCCAACGCCGAAAGCGCCATGGTGGGGTTGCGGGCCTCCCACAGAAAAGGCCTGAACAGCGCCACCACTATTGCCTGAGGGGCCAGCCGGGCCATGCCCGCGATAGTCCCGTCCTGCTCCCCGATGTTATAGCCTGAGCCATTCTCGTTTTTGCTTACTCCCTGCAAGTACGTGGCGGTAAGCTTGCTCTGCTCGCCAATTTTGTCGAGGTTGAAGCGAGCATCTGTCTCCGCAATGCTACTCATCGCATAAATAGCTACCCCCAAACCAACTAGTAAAAAAAGCGGCTTGGCTACCCAACGCATTGCTGCCGAGCGTATGCGTGCGGTATTTTCGTTAAATACCCAAAGGGCGGCGGGCGGAATGAAGGCAAGCAGAATATAAGCCTTCATGGAGTTAATAATCAATGCCGCAAGAATACCAATGATGAGGCAACGGATGATATTCTTCTTTTCAATGGCGCCCCGATAAAAGGCATAGAACACCCAGCCCAGTGCGCCGATACAAAGGGAATCCTTCAATAAACCAGACCCCCAAAAGAATACCGAGGGTAGAAAGAAAACGGCAATAGCTAATTCCTTATAAACCTGGGGGCGAATCTTGGCGAAGGTCATGTACATAGCCCACATGCCGCTGAAGCTTAGTATCGCAAAGAATAGCGCAGTTACTGAATAGGTGTTGAAGCCTAGCAGTGCTCCTACCGCAGCGGTTCGGATGACAAAATATTCTTTGCTGCCCGGCCCAAACCAGACCATCTGGCTGGTGTAAGGGGCAATTTTGGGAGTTACAGTCCCATCCGTAGTTACTAGCTGTATTCCTGCCCCAAAAGAATCGCCAAAAGCCTTATAAATGATAGAAGCGTGGTTGAAATAATTGTTAGTATCACCTGCATAGATGGTATGATAGAGAATACCCAAGGCCAGAGCACCAATTACCTTAGCAGATAAGGCGGGAATAAAATAGCGAACCGTATACTTATTGGTAATAGAGGGCCGAATAGCATAGGCTAACGCATAAATCAGGCCTAGGTAAAAGGGCGTTAGGATATAATCGCTTAATTCCATAGTGCTTCTTATTCCTTGGTCTTCTTCTTCAAATAGGCCTTGGCCTCCTTGTACTGGCTCGACTTGTGGTCGGCTTTGTCGGCTACTACCGCGTAGTAGCGCCGGGCCCCGGCCTTGTCGTTGGTTTGGTCGGCGAGCTTGGCCAGGCTAGCGTTGGCAAAAAGGTAGAAGCCGCCTTCCGTTTCGCCGTTGCTTTCGGCAAACACGATGCAACGCTGGTAGTAGTCCTTGGCCTTGGCCACGTCCTTGTACTTGAACTGCATGAGGTAGCCCAGGAAGTAGCTGGCGTAGCGCCCGCTGGCGGCTTCGTAGCCGGGCATGCCCACGCTTATTTTTTCCAGAATGTCGCGGCTCACGCGCTCGCACTCGCCAAACTGCGCCTGGTCGAAGCACAGCAGCGCGTAGAAGCGCTCGAAGTAGCCATTGTCGGGGTATTTCTTGGCCAAAGCCTGGGCCATGGGCAAGGCCGTACCGGTCTGGTGCTCGTCGTTGTGCAGCAGCTTCATCAAAAACACGCGGGCCTCGACGCCGGTGTAAAACGCGTTGTCGGCCACGGTGCGCAGCTGCTTAAGACCCAATTGTTTGTCGCCCTTGGGGAAAAACAGGAGCACCGGCTTAAGCAGCGGGTAGTTCTCCGGAATCCAGACTGAGTAGTAGTTGAACAGCGCATCGCCAAACAGAAACTCGGGGCTCAGGCCATTGGCTTCCTTGCTCTTTTGCAAGTAGTTGAGGGCGCGCTTGCTGCTGAAGGTAGCCTTGCGCCAGTTGTGGCGCTCGGCGTTGAGGCGGGCGTCGAAGGCATTGGAGGCCGACAGAAAAAAGTACGCCTCGTAGTTGTGCGGGTCGGCCTTGGCGAGCTGCTCGCCGTAGGTGTTGGCCGTGTCCATGTAGGCCTCAAATATCTTGTCGTACTGCTTGGTCTGGAAGTTGGTGGGCATGATTTTCCACCAGTTGCTCAGGCCCATGAGAAAGTACGGCATGGGGTGGTGCGGGTAGCGCCGGCGCAGCGACCGAAATTGCTTTTCGGCCTTGTCGTACTTGAAGTTGTAGAGGTTTTGCACGGCCCCGTCGAGCTCCAGCTGAATGTCTTTGTCGAGCAGCAGCCAGCCTTTGGTGTCGGTGTTGGGCAGCACGTCCACGTTGCCCAGGTCCACGTTGCGGATGGGCGGCGCCTTAAGGGTGCTCGTGTCCTGCTGCGCCTGGGCGCGGCCAGAAGCCAACGAGCCAAGCAGGAGCAGCAGCAAAAACAGGCGCGGAAACCGATACAGGGCGGGCATAGACAGCATAAAATCAGCAAAAAGCCACCGGGCCGCGCCCCGAAGGCGCGCTGCGGCCCTACGAAAGTACGGCGGCAAACCTAGCTTTGACGGGTTTTTAGGCATACGTATCAGGAATGCAATTACTTCAAACACTTTGCGAAATCCCGGCCCCTTCGGGCGACGAGGCAGGCCTTACCCGCTTCGTGCTCGACTACGTGCGCCGGCACGCACCCGGCTGGGCGCACCCGCCGCAGGTGCTGCACGACGAGGCGCGGTTTCAGGACTGCCTGCTCCTGGTGTTTGGGCAGCCGCGCACGGCCGTGTTTGCGCACCTCGACAGCATCGGCTTCACCGTGCGCTACGGGCGCGAGCTGGTGCCCATCGGCGGCCCCGAGGGCCGGGCGGGCGACCGGCTGGTGGGGCGCGACGCACAAGGCGAAATCAGCTGCACGCTCACGGTAGAAACAGATGCTGCCGAAGAAACCGAGCGCCTGGGCTATGAGTTCAGCCGCGACATCGCGCGCGGCACCAGCCTCACTTACGCCTGCGATTTTCGCGAAACGGACACCACCGTGCAAAGCTGCTACCTCGACAACCGCCTCGGCGTGTGGGCCGCCCTGCGCCTGGCCGAAACCCTGGAGCACGGCATCATTGCTTTCTCGTGCGGCGAGGAGCACGGCGGCGGCTCGGTGTCCTACCTGGCCCGCTACATCTACGACACCTACGGCGTGCGGCAGGCGCTCATCTGCGATATTACCTGGGTTACGGCGGGTGTGCAACCGGGCGCGGGCTGCGTGATTTCGCTGCGCGACTCGCTCATTCCGCGCCGCGCCTACGTCGAGCGCATCCGGCGCATTGCCGAGGCCAGCGGCGTGCCCTACCAGCTGGAGGTAGAGGAAACCGGCGGCTCCGACGCCAAAGAGTTGCACCGCAGCGACATGCCCTGGGACTGGTGCTTCGTGGGCGCGCCCGAAGACCACGTGCACACGCCCGACGAAATCGTGGACAAGCGCGACATCGACAGTATGCTGCGCCTCTACCAGGCGCTGCTGCGCGCGCTGTAGCCCAAGGTGCGCGCGGAAGCCGCACAAGCTCTGGCTGGGCGCTAGCTTTGCACTTGATTTTGCCCTGGCTGCCAGGGTGCCTTTCGCATTGCAGGGCTGGCTGCGTTTTCAGCCCAGCGATGAAAATATCCTTATGACTTCCGAAAACACGCTCTCGGCTCCGCTCGCTTTGTCCATCATCGTTCCTCTCTACAACGAGGAAGCCAACGTGCACGCCCTCTACCAGCGCCTCAAGGCCGTGGTGGACGGCATGGGCGTGAGCCACGAATTTGTTTTCATCAACGACGGCTCGCGCGATAGCACGCTGGCCCTGGTGCACGGCCTGAGTGAGCGCGACCCGCAGGTGCGCTACATTGACCTGAGCCGCAACTTCGGCCACCAGATAGCCGTGACGGCCGGCCTCGACCACGCCGCCGGCGAGGCCGTGGTCATCATCGACGCCGACCTGCAAGACCCGCCCGAGCTCATCCCGGAGCTTTACCAGAAGCTACTGAGCGGCTACGAGGTAGTGTACGCCAAGCGCCTCTCGCGCCCCGGCGAAAGCGCCGCCAAGCTCATGACGGCCAAGCTCTTCTATCGAATGTTGGCCGCTATCACGCACGTCAGTATTCCGGTCGATACCGGCGACTTCCGCATCATCTCGCGCCGGGTGGTCGATGCCCTCAAGCGCATGCCCGAGCAAAGCAAGTTTCTGCGCGGCCAGATTTCCTGGATTGGCTTCCGCCAAACCTACGTGGAGTACAACCGCGCCCAGCGCGCGGGCGGCGAAACCGGCTACACCTATAGCAAGATGCTGCGCCTGGCCCTCGACGGCATCACGGCGTTCTCGGATTTTCCGCTCAAGCTGGCCTCGCTCAGCGGGTTTTTCGTGTCGGGCGTGGCGTTTCTGATAATGCTCTACACGCTGTATTCGCGCTTCGTGTCGCACGACTACCAGCCCGGCTGGGCCTCGCTCATGATAAGCGTGCTCTTCATGGGCGGCGTGCAGCTCATCGCCATCGGCATCATCGGCGAGTACATCGGGCGGCTTTCGGCCGACGTGCGCCAGCGTCCGCTTTACCTCATCGCCGACACCAACATCCGGCAGTAGTAGCGAGGCCAGGGTGGCTTGGCAAGTCGGCAAGGAGTAGCAATAAATAGGGTTTGAATTATATCACCCATATTTACTACGCACTCACTTCTTTCCACTCAACGCCCTCAGCCTATGCCACCTGTTCTCTACGCCGTGCCCGCGCTGGGCCTGCTGGCCCTGCTTTACACCTGGCTGCGCGCCGGCTGGGTGGCCCGCCAGGACGCCGGCAGCCAGCAGATGCAAACCATCGCCGGCTACATCGCCGACGGGGCCATCGCTTTTCTGCGGGCCGAATACCGGGTGCTGGCGTTGTTCGCGCTCATTGCCAGCGTGTTTCTGGGCTATCTGGGTTTTACGGGCGAGAAATCCAGCCCGGTTATTATCATCGCGTTTATCATCGGGGCGGTGTTTTCGGCCACGGCGGGCTACGTCGGGATGAAAATCGCGACCAAGGCCAACGTCCGCACCGCGCAGGCGGCCCGCACCTCGCTCAGCCAGGCGCTGAAGGTGTCCTTCGCGGGCGGCTCGGTGATGGGCATGGGCGTGGCCGGGCTGGCGGTGCTGGGGCTGGGGGCGCTGTTTATCGTGTTTTATAAGCTGTTCGTGCCCAGCGGTATCGCCACCGGCCCCGAAATGGAAAAGGCGCTCGAAGTGCTCACCGGCTTTTCGCTCGGGGCCGAAAGCATCGCCCTCTTCGCCCGCGTGGGCGGCGGCATCTACACCAAAGCGGCCGACGTGGGGGCTGACCTCGTGGGCAAGGTCGAGGCCGGCATCCCGGAAGACGACCCACGCAACCCCGCTACCATCGCCGACAACGTGGGCGACAACGTGGGCGACGTGGCCGGTATGGGGGCCGACTTGTTCGGTTCCTACGTGGCTACCATTCTGGCTACGATGGTGCTGGGCCGCGAAGTCCACCTTGGTAACCCCGACCAGTTCGGCGGCCTGTCGCCCATTCTGCTGCCGATGGCGGTGGCCGGGCTGGGCATCGTGGCCTCGCTGGCGGGCATCTTGCTGGTGCGGGTGCAGGAGGGCGGCAACGTGCAGGGCGCGCTCAACTTTGGTAACTACGCCTCGGTAGTCGTGTCGGCCGTATTCTCTTTCTTCTTGATAAAGTGGCTGTTGCCGGCTGGCGACATCAGCGTGCGCGGTTTCACCTTCGATGCCAACCACGTCTTCTACGCCGTGCTGGTGGGGCTGGCCGTGGGCACGCTCATGAGCATCATCACCGAGTATTACACGGCCATGGGCAAGCGCCCGGTGCTCAGCATCGTGCAGCAAAGCAGCACCGGCCACGCTACTACCGTCATTGGCGGCCTGGCCGTGGGCATGGAAAGCACGGTGCTACCCATCCTGGTGCTGGCGGCGGGCATCGTGCTCAGCTACTCGGCAGCCGGCCTCTACGGCGTGGCCATCGCGGCGGCCGGCATGATGGCCACCACCGCCATGCAGCTGGCCATCGATGCCTTCGGCCCCATCGCCGACAACGCGGGCGGCATCGCCGAAATGAGCGAGCTGCCCAAGGAAGTGCGCGAGCGCACCGACGTGCTCGACGCCGTGGGCAATACCACGGCCGCCACCGGAAAGGGCTTTGCCATTGCGTCGGCGGCGCTCACCTCGCTGGCCTTGTTCGCGGCCTTCATGGGCACGGCCCACATCGACACCATTGACATCAGCAATGCCCGCGTGCTGGCTGGCCTTTTCGTGGGGGCCATGATACCGTTCATCTTTTCGGCGCTGGCCATCACGGCAGTAGGGCAGGCCGCGATGGCAATGGTGCAGGAAGTGCGCCGGCAATTCCGCGAAATCCCCGGCATCATGGAGGGCACCGGGCGGCCCGAATACGAGAAGTGCGTGGCCATCAGCACGCAGGCCGCCATTAAAAAGATGGTAGCGCCGGGCGCCATTGCCTTGCTCACGCCTATCGTCATTGGCTTCGCCTTCGGCCCCGAGGTGCTGGGCGGCACGCTGGCGGGCGTCACGGTCAGCGGCGTGCTCATGGCCATGTTCCAAAGCAACGCCGGCGGCGCCTGGGACAATGCCAAAAAGTCATTCGAGAAAGGCGTTATGGTCGATGGCAAAATGGAGTTCAAAGGCTCCGACGCCCACAAAGCCAGCGTCACCGGCGACACCGTCGGCGACCCCTTCAAAGACACCAGCGGCCCGAGCATGAACATCCTCATCAAGCTAATGAGCATCGTGTCGCTCGTTATTGCCCCCCACATCGCGCGCGAAGGCGGCGCGGCCAGCCTGGCCCCAACTCCCTCCATCGACCGCGCCGAGCTCCGCCTGCCGCCCGTGCGCTTTGCCCAGCTAACCAACGTCGCCACCCACTTAGCAGTCTACCCAGCAGCAGACTAAACGCAACAGCCCCGTCCGCCGCCCCACTCGGATAGCCAGCCCGCGCAGCGGGCGTATCCGTTAAATCCGACAAATCCGTTTGAATCTGCGGTTATCTTTGCAGCCCAATTGGCCGCTCGGGCCGTTTCGTACTGGCCATTTGGGCCGTTTCCAGCCGGCCGCTTTGGCCGATTCACGCATGGGTCAACCCCTTATTACCCTCCACGACAAGGCGTTCAAGCCTTATTTATCGGCCGCTAAAATCGCCGAGGCCATCGACCAAGTAGCAGCCCGCCTCAACGCCGACTACGCCGGCCGCCGGCCGCTATTCGTGGTGGTGCTCACGGGCGGGTTCATGTTCGCTACCGATTTGCTCAAGCGTTTCACCGGCGAGTGCGAGATTGTATTTATCCGCGTGGCGTCTTACGAAGGCACTGCGAGCAGCGGTCAGGTGCAGGAAATCCTAGGCTTGCGCGAAGACGTGAAGGGCCGCGACATCATTCTGGTCGAAGATATTGTGGATACGGGCACGACGCTGCACCACCTGCTGCCTACGCTGGAGGCTAACCAGCCAGCCTCCATTGAGGTAGCGGCCATGTTCTACAAGCCGGCCAGCCTGCGCTATCCGCTGACCTTGAACTACATGGCAATGGAGATTCCCAACGACTTCGTAGTAGGCTATGGCCTCGACTACGACGGCCTGGGCCGCAACCTGCCCGATGTGTACGTGGCCGCCTAGCCGTACCTTTACCTAATTATTACTCCTTGCCCCGGTGTCCCCCGCCGACTACTATTCTTTTGCCATGCATAATATTGTCCTCTTTGGCCCTCCCGGTGCGGGCAAAGGTACTCAGAGCCAAAAGCTTATCGCGCAATACAACCTCGTGCACCTGAGCACCGGCGACCTACTGCGCGCCCAGATTGCCGAAGGCACCGAGCTGGGCCTGAAAGCCAAAAAGCTGATGGACGAGGGCCTGCTGGTGCCCGACGAGGTAGTTATCGGCATGATTGGCAATGCCTTGGCTAAGAACAAGCAGGCGGCCGGCTTCATCTTCGACGGCTTTCCGCGCACCGTGGCCCAGGCCGAAAGCCTCGACCAGTTGCTGGCCCAGCACGGCACCGGCGTGGCCTGCATGATTGCCCTCGAAGTAGGGGAGGAGGAGCTCGTAAAACGCCTGCTGGAGCGCGGCAAAACCAGTGGCCGCCCCGACGACCAGGACGAAACCAAAATCCGCCGCCGCGTGCAGGTCTACAACACCGAAACCGCGCAAGTAGCTGGCTACTACGACGGCCAGAAAAAATTTCATTCGCTCAACGGCATCGGCGACATCGAAGAGATTTTCACCCAAATCTGCGCCATCATCGACCGCAACGAGCCCGCCAAATCCGAAGCGCCCGCTGCCGCCATCCGCGAAGTGAAAGCGTAGGTAGGGCTGCGCCCAGTTATGAGTTGAGAGTTTTGAGTTATGAGTTTCGGGCCATAGCCTGAAATTCATAACTCATTTCTTTGGGGCGGTTTTTAAGTAGCGAAGTCTGTTTCTGAAGCAATGAAGGTGCAAACGGTCGTCATGCTGAACGCAGTGAAGCATCTCTGACGCTTCATACAAGCCGCTCAAAGAAGCGATAGAGATGCTT
>NZ_DASTEP010000122.1:0-5215 GCF_035709525.1 Hymenobacter sp.
CGAAAAGGAGAGGGGGAGCCTGACGAACGCCTACGTCCGCTCACGGTCGGCTCCCCCTCTCCTTTTCGGAGAGGGGGCCGGGGGGTGAGGCGCCCACGCCAGGGCAGTATAAATAAGAGACTACTCCATCAGCCAATAACTAGTTGTTATGCAAGACATTGAAAAGGAGTTTGGGCCAACCAGTTGGTCCATCAATAATAAAACCAGTATTTACATCATCACCTTGCTATTGACGGTGATGGGCATTTTTGCCTACATCAAGCTGGGCAAGGAGAAGTTTCCCGACATCGTGATTCCGCGCATCATCGTGGCCACGGTGTACCCCGGTACGTCGCCGTCGGACATTGAGAACCTGGTGACGCGCCAGATTGAAAAGGAAATCAAGGGCGTGAACGGGGTCAAGAAAATCAACTCGACCTCGAACCAGGACTACTGCATCGTGGACGTGGAGTTTAACTCCGGCATCGACGTGCAGGTGGCCAAGCAGCTCATCAAGGATGCCGTGGACAAGGCGCGCACCGAGCTGCCCAACGACCTGCCCAGCGACCCCACCGTGAAGGAAATCAACATCTCGGAGCAGCCGATTATGTACGTCAACCTGAGCGGCAACTTGCCCGCCTCGCAGCTCAAAAAGCTGGCCGACGACTTCCAAGACAAGATTGAGGCCTTCCCCGAAATCACCCGCGTCGACATTGTGGGGGCCTTGGAGCAGCAGGTAAACGTGGACGTGGATTTGTACAAGCTGCAAGCCTCGCAGCTCAGCTTTTCGGATATCGAGCGGGCCATCAGCAGCGAAAACGTAACCGTTTCGGGCGGCACCATCGACGTGGGCGAGCAGAAACGCGCCGTGCGCGTGGCCGGCCAGTACGTGAATGCGGCCGACATTGCTAACATCCAGCTCAAAAACCTGCGCGGCGCGCCGGTGCGCCTCGGCGACATCGCGACCGTGCAAGACGGCTTCAAGGACCGCGAAAGCTACGCCAGCCTCGATGGCAAGCCCACCGTGACCCTGAACGTGGTGAAGCGCCAGGGCGAAAACCTGCTCGACGCCTCCGACAAGATTCACAACCTGGTGAAGGAATCGGAAGCCAGCCTGCCCAAAGGCACCAAAATCACGATTACCGGCGACTCGTCCAACGAAACCCGCAACACGCTCAACGACCTCATCAACACCATCATCATCGGCTTCTTGCTGGTGACCCTGATTCTGATGTTCTTCATGGGCACCACCAACGCCCTGTTCGTGGGCTTGTCGGTGCCGCTGTCGATGTTCCTGGCTTTCGTGATGCTGCCCACGCTGGGCTTCTCGCTGAACATGATTGTGCTCTTCGCCTTCCTCTTGGCGCTGGGTATCGTGGTCGATGACGCCATCGTGGTTATCGAAAACACGCACCGCCTGCTGCACGAGCACCCCAACCTGAGCACGGCCCAGGCCGCCAAGTACGCGGCGGGCGAGGTATTTATCCCAGTGTTGGCGGGTACGCTCACGACGGTAGCACCGTTCGTGCCGCTCATGTTCTGGCCCGGCATTGTGGGCTCGTTTATGTTCTACCTGCCGGTTACGCTCATTCTCACGCTGGGCGCGTCGCTTATCGTGGCCTTCATCATGAACCCGGTATTTGCGGTGAGCTTCATGGAGCGTGAGGAGCACCTTGACCGCGTGGAGAAGCCTAAGATGACGCGCGGCTTCCTCATTGGTATGGGCGTGCTACTGGCGCTGGCGCTGGGTGGCTACGCCGCCGGCTCTAAATTCTTCGGCAACCTGATGCTAGTTATTATCGCGCTGTGCCTGCTCGATAAGTACGTGTTTGTGTATATGATAGCTGGCTTCCAGCGCAGCGTGCTGCCACGCTTCCAGAACGGCTACGCCCGCCTGGTGGAGATAGTAGTGGGCGGTAGCATCTGGCGGCAAGTGGGCATCATGGGCAGCTTGGTGGTGCTGTTCATCGGCAGCATCATGGCGCTGGGCGCTCGCAGCCCCAAGGTAGACTTCTTCCCCAAAGGCGACCCCAAGTTCATTTACACCTACCTGCGGATGCCCGTCGGCACTAAAGTAGAAGTGACGGACTCGGTAACTAAAATCCTCGAAAAGCGCGTGTACGGTATCATCGGCGACAAAAACCCGGACGTAGAATCGGTGATTACCAACGTGGCCATCGGGGCCGGCGACCCCACCGAGGCCACGGCCTCGGGCGTGTCGCAGTCGCACCTGGGTAAGGTGGCCGTGGCCTTCAAGGAGCTGAGCGAGCAAACTGGCCCGGCCACGCACACCTACATGGATAAAATCCGGGAGGCCGTGAAGGGCATTCCGGGGGCCGAAGTAGCGGTAGACCAAGAAGCCAGCGGCCCGCCGCAGGCCAAGCCCATCGCCATCGAGGTAGCCGGCGACGACTACCCCAAGCTGGCCGCGCTTTCCAAGAAAGTGCAGCGCTACGTCGATTCGCTGCACATTCCCGGCGTGGAGGCGTTGCGCTCCGATTTGCAGGACCGCAACCCCGAAATCGGGGTGAACATCAACCGCGTGCGGGCCAACCGCGAGGGCATCAGCACCGGCCAGATTGGGCTGGAAGTCCGCACCGCCATCTACGGCTACGAGGCCAGCAAATTCAAAACCCCCGACGATGAGTACCCCATTCAGGTGCGCTACGCCAAGCCCTACCGCGACAACGTAGACGCCATCCTGAATGCGCCGCTCACCTTCCGCGACGCCACGGGCGCGGTGCGCCAGGTGCCCATTTCGTCGGTAGCCGACGTCAACTACGGCACCACCTACGGCGGCATCAAGCGCAAGGACACGCACCGCCTCATCACCATCTCGTCGAACATCCTCAACGGCTACGGCCAGAACGACGTGATTGCGCAGGTTACGAAGGCCCTCAAAGCCTACCCCACGCCCGCCGGCTACACCCTGCGCATGGGCGGCGCGCAGGAAGACCAGAAGGAAACCAGCGACTTCCTCGGCGTGGCTGCGGCCGGCGCCATCGCGCTCATCTTCCTGGTGCTCGTCACGCAGTTCAACTCGGTGAGCAAGCCGCTCATCATCCTCACGGAGGTTATTTTCTCCATCATCGGCGTGTTCCTCGGCCTGGCCATCACGGGCATGAACGTGAGCATCGTGATGACGGGCGTGGGCGTAATCGCGCTGGCCGGTATCGTGGTGAAAAACGGCATTTTGCTGGTCGAATTCACCGACATGCTGCGCGCCCAGGGCATGAACCTGCACGACGCCCTCGTGCTAGCCGGCCGCACCCGCCTCAACCCCGTGATTCTCACGGCTACGGCGGCCATTCTGGGCCTCATTCCGCTGGCCGTGGGTTTGAACATCGACTTCTACGAGCTCTTCAATTCGGGCCACCCGCACTTCTACCTGGGCGGCGAGTCGGTGGTGTTCTGGGGCCCGCTCGCTTGGACAATAATTTTTGGGTTGTCGTTTGCAACCCTTGTGACCCTTTTGGTAGTCCCGGTCATGTATCTTCTCAATGAGAAGCTACGCGCCAAAATCACGGGCCGCGATTACAACAGCCTCCCCCCCACGGTTTCAGCCGACCGCGAGGAAATTGAGGCCGCGACGCCACCCGTGTTGGCTTAATTATTGCAGATTGCTGGCTGCCTGATTATCAGCCGTTGTTGAGGAAACGGCGGACTATCGGCAGCCAGCAATCGGCATTAGTAAAAAGACATTCTCACCTCTCTTCTCTGCAAAATTTTCCACGCTATGTACGCTACCACTACCGCCGCTACCACCCCCAAAAACATCGAGCAGCAGGTGCTGCGCATCATCAGCAAGCGCAAAGCCATCAAAACCACGCGCCTGCGCCGCACCGCCAGCCTCAGCCGCGACCTGCGCTTCGACACCGTCGACCTGGTCGACATCATCCTAGAGCTGGAGCGGAGCTTTCACATCTACGTGCCCGACGAGGTGCCCTTCAACACCGTCGGCGACTTCGTGCGCTACGTGCGCGCCCACGCCTAAATCACTGATTGGCGCGGATTTTTAAACGGGATTTCACGGATTTTGTAGGCGATTGCTAACGCGATTTTATAAAAAGAAAAGGCTGCCTGATTGGGCAGCCTTTTCTTTTTAAGTTCTATCGAGAAGTAACATTGGTCGTCCACAAAATCCGTGAAATCCCGTTTAAAAATCCGCGCCAATCAGTGATTCTAGCGAACGTTGCCTCCCGCGTCGTTGTGCTGGCCCACGTTGCCATCGCGCGAGCCGTCGCTCACATTGGCAATGTCGTCTACGCCGGCCGACTTGGCCGATTCGTTCGTGGGCTCGGGCAGCGGGCCATCCGGGCCCACATCGCTGATGGGCTTGGTTATCGAAGAGGTAGGTGAGGTAGACGAGCTAGGCGAGCCCAGGCCCGCATCGGTAGCCGACTGGCCGGTGCCGGCTGGCGCGGTGGGGTAGGGGCTGGTGCCGGTGTTTTTGGCCGATTGGTTGGTCGATTCCATGCTGAGGCGGTTGCTGGTAAATTGGTCGGGGTTGGCTACGGTAGCGGCTTTGGCCTGCTCCCAGGCATGGAATTTATCTAGCTCGTGCTTGATTGAGGTTGAAAACCAAGCTATTAACGCCATGTCATCAAGCAAGCCGATGACCGGAAAAAAGTCTGGAATTAGGTCAATCGGTGAGATGAAGTAGATAAGTACAGCCACCGCGCCTACCACCGTAGAGGTGGGCAGCTCGGTGTACTCGCCCGAAATGCTGAGCTTGATGAGGCGGAACAGACTTTGCAGCGTTTCCCAGGCCTCGTGAGCTAGGGTGCCGAGCTCTTTCTTCTCGCTGGCCTTGGCGTAGGCGTCGGTCAGCAGTTTCTTGAGGCGTGTGGGCTGCTTGAGGTAGCCCTCTGCCGAAGCCAGAAACTTCTTGAAAAACTTGGAGCCGGCGACATCGTCGCCAGAAGGAGCAGATTTGTAGGTTGCCATGCGGAAAAAAGGCAGGTGAAAGGCGTGGAAAGCGGCAAGCTCGCCGCCAGGGCCTATTACTCTATTCACTGCCGCAATGTTTTTGGCGAGTTGTAAAACGGAGTGGCACTCCGTTTCCGTGTCTGGGCACCCGCTGCCCGCTAAACGGAGTGGCATTCCATTTTACACCAAAAAAGCGGCCCGCAGTTGGGTAACTGCGGGCCGTTTCACTAGTAGCGCGAACTTTGTAGGTCGCGTTCGTCTGGTACGTCTAGGTGCTCGCTCACGAACGCGAACTACAAAGTTCGCG
>NZ_DASTEP010000123.1:0-9484 GCF_035709525.1 Hymenobacter sp.
CCCTCTCCCAAAAAGAGGGGGAGCCGACCGCAGAATGACGTTCGCTATCGTCAAAAAAGGCGTTAGGCTCCCCCTCTTTTTGGGAGAGGGGGCCGGGGGGTGAGGTGCGCCCGGCCGGGCTACATTAATTCGACTATTCATTCGCTACTGACCCTTTACCAATTTCAATTCACCCGAAAGCTTATACACCTTCCCCGCCTTCGTCTTCAGTTGCACCTCCTGCCCACCATACCGGATTACGCACGCTTGCCCGGCCTCCGACCGCACCTCCGCGCCTACCAATTTCCCCTGCGCCCATTTCAACCCAACGGTAAAGCCGCCGCGTGCCCGCAGGCCACGCACCTCGCCGGCCGCCCAGGCGGCGGGTAGCGCGGGCAGCAGCTCCAGCGCGTCGTTCTGGCTTTGCAGCAGCATTTCGGCCATACCGGCCGCGCCGCCAAAGTTGCCGTCAATCTGAAACGGCGGGTGAGCGTCGAACAGGTTTTTGTACACGCCGCCCTGCTCGGGGCCGGTGCCATTTTCGGCGGGCGCGAGCAGGTTTTGGAGGATGCGCAGGGCGTGGTCGCCGTCGCGGAAGCGGGCCCAAAGGTTGACTTTCCAAGCCAGGCTCCAGCCGGTGCCGCCGTCGCCGCGCTGCGTGAGCGAGGTGCGGGCGGCCTGCATCAGCTTAGGGTCGGCCCAGGTGATGTCGGTGCCCGGAAATACGCCCCACAGATGCGACACGTGGCGGTGCATATCGGCGGGGTCGTCCTTGTCTTCGAGCCACTCCTGTAGCTGGCCATGCTGGCCGATTTGGTTAGGGGCGAGCTGACTGGCTTTGGCGGTCAATTCTTGCTGCAAGTCAGCATCGAGACCTAGGGCCTGGGCCGCCGCCGTGGTGGTCTTAAACAGGTCCCGGATAATCTGGTGGTCCATCGTGGGGCCGGCCACCAGGCCGCCGTGCTCGGGCGAGTTGGAGGGCGTGCTGATGAGGTAGCCGGCGCGCGGGTCTTTGGTGAGGAAGCTCGCGTAAAATGCAGCTGCCGACTTCAATACCGGGTATTGCTGCCGCAAAAACGCCTTGTCCTGCGTGAACTGGTAGTGTTCCCAAATAGGCTGGCACAGCCACGCCGCGCCCGTCACCCAAATGCCGTGATTCGACGCATTAATGGGCGCCGTGCCGCGCCAGATATCAGTGTTGTGGTGCAGCACCCAGCCGGGGGCGTCGTAGTTGGTTTGGGCGGTGGCCTGGCCGGCCTGGGCAGCCTCGTCGATGAACTGCACCAGCGGCGCGGTGCAGGCCCCTAGGTTCAGCACCTCGGCCGGCCAGTAGTTCATCTGGAGGTTGATATTGGTGGTGTACTTGCTGCCCCAGGAGGGCGTCAGCGACTCGTTCCAGATGCCCTGCAAATTGGCCGGCAGACCACCTTTTCGGGACGACGAAATCAGCAAATAGCGCCCGTATTGCAGGTACAGCGCCAGCAGCGCCGGGTCGGCCGTGGGGCTGAATTTCAGGATGCGCTGGTCGGTGGGCAATTGCTCGTTGGCACCGTGCCCTAGGTCTACGGCGAGGCTGCTGAACAGCGCTTGGTAGTCGCGTTGGTGCGCGGCTTTCAGGGCTTCGTAAGTTTTGCCCTGGCTTTGATTGAGCGCCTGCTGCGCCAGCTTTTCGGGTTGGCCGGCTACGTCTAGGTAGCTCTTAAAATTGGTGGCGGCCGCCAGGCAAAGCGTGGCTTCATCGGCCCCGACCAATTGAATCTGTCGGTCTGTCATCGTTAGGCGGCCGCCTTTCGTGGTCACCCGCAGGTAGCTCACGCCGCGCAACACCCCATCGCGCACCTGCACCGCGAGGGCCAGCGTGTGGTCGTCTACGCGGTAGATTTTGGGCTGGGGATGCGGGCTCTGCAAACGGGCGTTGAAGCTGATTTTGCCCTTGACATCGGCGGTAAGGTGGCACACGAGCGCCTGGGCCGGGTTGCTGGAAAAGTACTCGCGGAGGTACTTCACCCCGGCCTGCGTGTACGACGTACGTGCCACGGCCTGGCTGATGTCCAGCTCGCGGCGGTAGTCCGTCACCGGGCCGGTGCCAGCCACATCCAGCCACAAATCCCCAAACGGCTGGTACGACGCCTGGTAGCTCGGCGACAGCGGCGGGTTGGTATCCTGCACCCAGTACTGCCAGCCGGGGCTGAGCGCCACGCCGGTAGCTGGGTCAGCGCCTTCGGGATAGGCCACAAAAACCGGCTGCTGCTCCTTCACGCCAATCAGCCCGCCCTTGTCGTAGTAGTTGATTACCTGGATAGTTACCTCATTACGCCCCGCCCGCAGCGCCGCGGCGGGCACCCGGTAGCGCCGCTTCTTGCTGATGCCCTCATCGGCGCCAATTTGCTGGCCGTTCACGTAAGTAAAATCCGCGTCGCGAATACGACCTAGGCTCAGCGTCAAGTCTTTGCCAGCCCAAGCAGCGGGTAGGTCGAAGGTAGTCTTGAACCACACGGCTCCGTCGAGCCCATCCAGGCCAGCGCTTTCCCAGCCGTTGAGCGTCGGGATGGCCAGTGGTTTCCAGGCGTGGCCGGCAGCGTTGGCCTCGGTTACGCCTACAGCGCGCACCCGTTGCAGCCAGACGGCTTTGGCGGCGTCGTAGCCCTCCTCGTGGTCTTTCAGGCCCATGAAGTGCTGCTCGGCCAGCGCCTCGGCTTCGGCCTGCTTGCCGGCGGCCAGCAGCTGCCTGATTTGGGGCAAATACTGCGCTGCGCCCGGCCGGGCGTAGGCACGTGGGCGGCCGGTCCACAGCGTGGCTTCGTTGAACTGAATCCGGTCCTGCGCCACGCCGCCGAACACCATCGCGCCCAGGTGGCCGTTGCCGAGCGGCAGCGCATCGGTCCATTTGGCGGCGGGCTGCTGGTACCAGAGCTTCAGCGGCTGTGGCTGACCTAGGGCACGGCCAGCCAGCAGGCAGAAAAGGATAAGGAGGCGCGGGTGGAACATGGAAGAAATGTAATCCGGGATGGCGCGGGGCTGTGCCCCGTGTCTACTTGTAGCGGGTTTCTGGCCCGCACGCCAGGGGGCATTGACCAATCTATAGTTGCATAGCAAGGTTTGCTGACGTTGCGGGCCAGCGGCCCGCTAATAACCAGCACGGGGCACAGCCCCGCGCCATCAGCAAGTGAGCTACGGCCCGACTACCGCCTCGGTCACGTCGGTGTCGCGGCTCACGGGCAGCTTCACGTATTTCAAGTTGTTGTTTTGCAGCACGATGTTGCGCGTATTTGCCCCTTTCAACTTCAAAAACGTCTCCGTGCCCGCGGCCGGAAACGAGTTATACACCGACGCATCTTCGGTATTCGTTAGCTCCAGCAGCGGCGCGGCTACGGTAGTGCCCCGGATGCCATCGAGCCACAGTTGGCGCACGTTTTCGACGCGCACGGCCGGGCCGGTGGTGCAGTTCACCTGCACGTTGTGCAAGGCGATGTTGCGCGCTTCCTTCACCGTAAAGCCCTGCTTGGTATCGAGGTTGAGGTTGGAAAACGTCACGTTTTCGATGGGCATTTCGACCAGGCCGTTGAGCAGCCCCGCTTGGTTGCCCTCAGCCGTGATATTGCTGAAATGAATGTTGCGGAAGCGCGGCGTGCGCTCGCTCACCGGCTCGGGCGTCGTCTTGTCGTACTGCATATCGAGCACGATAATCTGGTCGCGGATATTCTTCATCACCACGTTATCGACCCGAATATCCTCTACCACGCCGCCGCGCCCACGGGCCGTTTTGATGCGAATACCGCGGTCGGTACCGTCAAAAATGCAGTTGGAAATGGCGATTTTCTTCACTCCGCCCGACATCTCCGAGCCTATCACTACGCCGCCGTGCCCGCTCAGCATCGTGCAGTTGGTGATGGTATAATTTTCGGCGGGCACATTCATGTTGCGCCCCGCCTTGTCCTTGCCCGACTTGATGGTGATGCAGTCGTCGCCCACGCTGATGTGGCAGTTGGAAATGTGCACGTAGCGGCACGACTCGGGGTTAATTCCGTCGGTATTCGGCGACTTGGGGTTGGTAATTGTCACGCCCGTCACGGTCACGTTTTCGCAAAACTCGGGGTTCACCGTCCAGAACGGCGAGTTGCGAATGGTGATGCCCTCGATGAGCACGTTTTTGCAGTACATAGGCTGAATAAACGGCGGGCGCAGGAAGCCGCGCTGCATCACGCCGGGCACGTTGGGCTTGAGCAATTCGAGCGCTTCTGTGTTCTGGCGGCGAAACTCCTGCTGCCACTTCGAGTCTTCCCGGCGGCGCGATTCGCCTTCGGCAAAATCCCACCATTTCTTACCCTGCCCGTCGATAGTACCCCGGCCCTTGATAGTGATATTTTGCGCCTTATAGGCGTAGAACAACGGCGAAAACCCATTGATGTCGATGCCCTCGTAGCGCGTCTGCACGAAGGGCAGGTAGTCGTCGAAGTTGGTGCTGAAATACAGTACCGCGCCCGCTCCTACCTCAATGGTAATGTTGCTTTTGAGGTGAATTGGCCCGGTCAAATACTTGCCCGCCGGAAAGTACACCGTACCCCCGCCCGCCTTGCTGGCCGCCGCAATGGCCTTGGCAATGGCGGCGGTCGAGAGCTTGGTGCTGTCGTTGCGCGCGCCGTATTTAAGGACGTTGTAATACGGGTCTTGGGCGCGGGCGGTCAAGCCTAGGAGGAGTAGTAACAATACTACTAGCCGCCCAGCCGGGTGCACCTCACCCCCCGGCCCCCTCTCCCAAAAAGAGGGGGAGCCTGACGCCTTTTTGAATCGAGAAATTGACATTTTGCAGGGCGTTTTCTAGAATACTATTTTCATCAATCAGCGTCCGGCTCCCCCTCTTTTTGGGAGAGGGGGCCGGCCCCATAGGGGTCTCGTGAGGTTCACCCGACCGGACTAAAGCCGCCCTGTCACCCGCTTCAACTCATTAGCGTGGGCAATTTCCTTTCCATCGGCCAGCACGCGCAGTCCCTGGCCCTTGCCGTATTTCTGGCCCGTTTTATCCCACAGCACCGTGAGCATGCGGCCGTGGTAGCGCACCTGGTCGAGGCAGAAGTAGTCCCACTGCCCGGCGGGTACCAGCGGGAAAACCTCGACCACCTTATCGGGGCGCGGCTTTAGGCCGACCAGGCCCGTAATTATCAAATCAGCGAAGCCCGAGTGGTTGTAATAGCTGCTGCGCGGGTTGTCGCCTTTCAGCCATTCGCCGTTCTTTTCGTCTTGGTACTCACCTAGGTAGGGCACGCCGTTTTTGCGGAACGACATGGCGTATTTGTGCAGCTCGTCGTAGTACACCTGCGGCGTCATGGTGCCGTGGTTTTTGTAGTCGGTGAGCAGGTTGGCAAGACCTTTCAGGGTTTGGGTGGTGGCGTAGGGCCACACGGCGCCATCCCACTCGCAGCCGTGGCCCGAGCCGTGGGTACGGAAGCCGGGCGCGCGCCGCTCGGCCGTGGTGATGCCCCACGGCGCTTTAAAGCCGCCTTCGTCGGTGAGCTGCGTCCACTGCCGGGCGTACTGCGGCTTGTCGGCGGGCAGGTTGAAATACCACGGAATGTAGCCTAGCTCTTCCCGCGCCTCGCACAGGCCACCCTTGGCGTACTGCACCTTAAAAAAGTCAGCTTTGGGGTCCCAAAGCGTCTTTTGCACGTCGGCGCGCAGCTGCTTGGCTTTGGCGGCGTACTTACGTTCGAGGCTGTCGTCTTTGGTCAGCTTGTACATGGCGGCCAGCGCTTTGGCGTTGCCATACATATAGCTATTGATGGTGGGGCGCACGTTCTGCTCCTTGCGCCCACCGCTGATGGATTCTTCCATCGCGTCCTTCACGTCGTACTGCCAAAACAGGCCGTTGGGCAGCTTGCGCTCCTTTTCCCACTGCCGGTAGTCGGCGTTGAGTGCGGGCAGCACTTCCTGCACAAACGCCTTGTTGTCATTGACTTCATACAGGCTATACACCGCATCGGGCAGCCAGCTGCTAAAGCTGTGCAGCTTGGCATTCACCTGCGGCTGCTTGGCCTCCAGCCAGAATTTCGTGTACTGCTCTACGTACTTGGGGTCGTGCAGCCAGCGCGCCTCGTTGAGATGGTGACCTAGGGCACTGCTGATGGTGTTGTACGGCCCGGCGTGCTTCATCGGGGTAATAAACTCCGTGAACACGTAGCCGTCGGGCGTCTGCTTGAGGTGCTTGCGAAAGGCCCACCACCGGTAGTAATACGCCTGCTGAATGGCCGAGTCGGGGCACTCAAACAGCGGCACCTCGCGGGCCAGCCAGTCGGCCGCCTGCGCGTTAGGTATCAGATTGATAACGTCTTCCTTATCCAGCTCATTGAAGCGGGCCACGCTGGTGCGCAGCAGCTCAGGGCTGAGTACCGGGCTGGCAGCCGGAGCGGCGCCAAGCAAACCTAAAGCAAGAACGAAACGGGTGGGATTCATGCGGATGCAGTTGCGCGGACTTTGCAGTCCGCGATAGTGTGGTGCGTTAGCCGAGCGGTCGCGGACTACAACTGAAAGTCAGTGCAACAAGTCACTCAAACAACCAATCAATTTCTTTGCCGGTCCCGCCCGCGGCACCTAGGCCCGCGTTGTAGGTCGGCACCGGCTGGCTGGCCTCCACAAACCCCAGAATCACGCACGCGCCCCGCGCCAGATTCAGGGTGTGCGTGCCGGGTTTGAAAGAGTAGGTATGTACATTCACGGGCGGCAGGCCGGTGATGGCCACGGCGTTGGAAATCTTGCTCTCGGCCTGCCCATAGTCGTTGGCACTGGCGTCGATTTCGAGCGTGGGCGTGGGCAAAAAACGCGGGCTTTTCTGGTTGAAAAATCCGACTAAAACCTGCACCGGCGTTTTGGTCGAAAACCGGATTTCGGTGCCCTGCGCTACTTGCTGCGCCTTGCTAAAACGTAGGCCTTTCAGCCCCGCCAATTCAGGCGCGAGCGCGGTGATAGTGGCAGTGGTATCAGCAAAAACTGATTGACCTATAGTAACTGGGTACGAATTGACACCTTTGCTCAACAACGTTACCGAGGCATTGCGAAGCGCGACAGTTTTCACCGCCACTGGCGCGTTTTTCACTGCTTTCAGCGAGTCGATATTGTGCTGAAAATCGGCCAGTTCGCGCTGATAAACGGGCAGCATCTCTACCCACGTTTTGTAGGTACCGTCCACACCGCGCATCGGAATTTTGCGCTGCGCAGTTTGCATGCTGTTGGCGTACAAATACGTGTCTTTGGTCAGCTTGGTCATGGTCTGCCAGGCCGCTACGCTGCGCTGCAAGTAGGGCACGGCTTGCTCTAGGTCGGCTACTTTGTGCGAGTATTTGTAGCGCAACGTCAGCAGCGCGGCCTGCGCTTTTTGAGCATAAAAATTGGCCAGCGCGTCGTAGCAGTACATATCGTTTTTGAGGCGCGCAAACTCGTCTTTGTTCTGCTTGATGCCGGGTGCGGCGCGCTCGATGGCGGCCACGGCTTTTTGGCCGTGCGCTACCACTTCGGCGGCCACCTGCGGCGGGGTTTCGCCGATGTGCTTCTCCCCTTTCGCCTCCTTTTCGGCGTACTCAATAATCATCTCGCCCTCCGGCGATTCTGACTCGTAAAGCAGCGTAAACAGCCCGTAGCGCTTGGGGTCGATGAGCTGATTCATCAGCATCCCCAGGGTCAGCGTCTGGCGGTTACCGTCGGTGATGCCGTAGCGGCGCAGCAGCTTGGGCGCGATTTCGCCGGCCTGCTCGTAGGCTTCCAGAATATGCTTGCCAGTGGCTACGTCGCTGCCAAACTGGTTGGCCAGGCGGCCGCCCCAGTACTCGATTTCGGCGGGCCTAGGGCGGTTGGCGCGCCAGGCGTAGCGGCTCCATTCGGCGTACCACAGCCAGTCGCGGTCGGGCTGAAGTTGGCGGCCGGGCACGTTGTCGGCGGTGTAGGGCCAGTCCCAGTACGACGATTCGGGGTAGAGGTGCAGGCCGTTGGCCCCGTAGGTGTGATGCATGGCCTGCACCGATTTCTGGATGAAATCAGCTGACCCATAGCGAAATGGCTCCAGGTTGGCCAGAATGTGCACGTTCTCGATGTGCACCGAATTCATGCCGCTGAGCTGCCGGTGCAACTCGGCCCACGAGCCGCGCGGCGTGTAGGTGGTCAGCGCCTCACCGTTGAATTTGGCTTCGGTATAGAGGTTCTTGTACAGCGGCAGCGCGGCGTTGATAACCCTAGGCGCGTCGGTGTCGTGGGCGCGCAGCACGATGGGCGGCTGCTCGGTTTGGCCCAGCGCCTTGAGGCCGTCCTGCACGCCCGGAATGATAGTTTTGGTAAACCAATCTACGTCGTCCTGGCCCACGCCTTCCATCGCCTCACCTAGGGCCACCATCAGGCCCACGTGGGGATATTTTTGCACGAAGGCGGCGATGGACTTGCGCGTGTAATCGGCAATGAGCGGCACGATGGGCCGGGCACGGTCCTGAGTTTTAATGTTGTAGTGCTCAGCGAAGGGCTTGGAAACAATGATGTTGTAAAACATCTGAATCACCCAGATGCCGCGCTTGTCGGCCTCCTCGGTGAGGAAGCGATACATGTCCTCGTTTTTCTTGAAGGTGGCATCGTCCACCTCCACCGCAAACGGATACTCCTTGAGCCGCACCAGCGAGGCAAACGGGTGGCCGTTCCAGAGGTAGAGCGAGTTCATGCGGTTGTCCACCAGCATGTCGAGGTACTTCACCCACAGCGCCTTGTCGTAAAACCACGGAAACGTCTCGGGCGTGTAGGGGTACTCGTACACGTTGCGGCCGGGCAGGTAAGTAGGCTTTTGCACCCCGATGCACGCGCCACGCATCACCATTTCGGGCTGGTCGGTGAGGTGCAGGTTCGCGCCGATTTTGCCCTGCTTTTTTACTTCCTCGGCTAGTTCCAGACAGCCGTAGAGCGCGCCCGAGTTGTCGGTGCCGCTGATGACAACCGTTTCGTTTTTAGCGGAATTGATGGAGAAGCCTTCTTTGCCTGGCGCTTTATCAGCCGCCGCCGGCGCAGTAGCGGCGGCTTGTTTCAGTAGCGCGTCGCTGGCTTGGCCGACTACTATCAGGCCCTTTTTGCTGAGCAGCTTGTCTTGCTGCTGCACCTGCACCGTGTAGCCCGCCGCTCGCAACGCGGTGGCCAGGCGCGCCGCGCCGTAGTGCAGGCGCGGGTGGGCGTTTTTAGGGAGCTGAATGGTGCGCGACTGCGGCTGCGGCGCGCTGCCCAAACCAGCCGCGCCAATGGCCCGAAGCAGGAGGCTACCCAGCAGTAAATAACTAGCGGCAAATTGCTTCCATCGGCTACGGTTCATTGGCGCGCGGTTTGTTTTCGATAGCCCGGTAAGGACACGATACCTGGTGCCAAAAGTAGCCGCAGCCGGGTGGGGCGATTTATAGCATCTTCTCTGGCTCTTGTAAGATATTGCCATGGGGTGGCGGGCGGTTGAATCAGGCGGGTTACCCCACCCCCGGCCCCCTAGCCCCTACCCCCT
>NZ_DASTEP010000124.1:0-79108 GCF_035709525.1 Hymenobacter sp.
AGTGGAGCCGAAGCATCTCTACCGCTTCGTTGCTAGCGCTATAAGTTACTCTGCTAAAGAGATGCTTCGACTCCGCTGCGCTGCGCTCAGCATGACGGACATTAACTAACCGCATACATAATACATTGGTACCTAGCTCCCCCATCCCACTTACCACCTTCCGGGCCGTGCTCGAAGCCGGCGGCCCCAGCTTCATGCCCACCCAGATACTGGTGGTGCCCGAGGCGGCATGGCTGGCCGTGGGCGGCCGGGCCACCCGGCGCGTTATCGCTACCCTCAACGGCCACGCCGAGCGCCTGGGGTTGCTGCCGCAGGAAGGCGGCGGGCGCTACCTCCTGCTTCGCAAAGACTTGTGCCAGCGGCTGGGCCTGGCCGTGGGGCAGGCAATAGCCGTGGGCCTCGCGCCCGACCCCACCCCCGACCACGTAGACCTACCCGATGAGCTAGCCGAAGCCCTCGCCGCCTGGCCCGAAGCCGAAACCGCTTTCCACGCCCAAACCGGAGCCATGCGCCGCGCCATCGCCCGCAAAGTAGCCGATGCCAAGCGCCCCGAAACCCGCGCCCGCTACGCCGTGGAGCTAGCCGAGCGCCTGGCGCGGGGTGGGCACCCGTTTCGCAGCGCGTAACATTTAGACTTGAAAACCAAGCACTAGTCACTAAGCACCAAGCACTACTTCCAAGTGCCCTTGTTGCTGATGGCAGCCGGGCCGCAGGCGTCGAGGCGGCTCAGCCAGTGGCCGGTATTGTGCACGCGCAGGCTGCCCGTGGAGGTGAGCGGCGCCTGCCAGGTGCCCTCGTTGGTGATGGCCAGCGCCGCCGCGCTGTTGTGGATGTAACCTTGCCAGGTAGCGCCGGCCCGGTTGCGGATAGCGCCGCCGGGCAGGGTGAAGATTTCGCTTGAAAAAAGCGCGAAGTTGTTGATAGTCGGGGCCGCCCCGAAGGTATCGCCGATGTAGCCGGTCCAGCTGGCGGTGGGCACCGTGGCGCTGCCGTTGTTGATGGTAGTGGGTGCGTTGAGGTAAATCGTTTCCGAGGTTACGCTGCCTAAGTTATTGAGCACCGTGCCCCGCACGCCGCTGCTCACCACAATGGTGCCAGCCAGCGTGCCGTAGTTGTCGATGGTTACGCTGTCGCTCGTAATGGTGATGGTGCCCGCATACGTGGTGCCCGCCCCGATGCGCAGCCGGGTGCCGGCCGCTGGCGTGGCGTGCTCGGCCGCCGCCAGGCAGGTAGCGCCTTCGCGGGCCCAGCCCGCCGGCCCGCTCAACACGCTCACCAGCGCGCAGGCCCCCGCCACTAGGGGGCGGGCAGCTACGAACCAGGAGCGTGAAGAGCGTTTCATAAATAGCGGAAGGGTAGTGTGTGTTGCTTAAAGGCGCTGCAAATCTACTAGGCCAATTAGTTAATAAACAATGGAAAAAGTAAAACTACAAACGAGCTTACCTCGAAAACGCCTACCCAAACCAGCTACAGTACAATTGACTGGCGGCGGGCGCATTCTTTTCCAACTATTTTTTAGGATAAAACGTCAAAAAGCCGCGTGCCTTCTGCGGCCCACGGCTTTTTAAGTGAAATACCCGCTTTTTTCAATTTTTATGCTTTTAATGCAATTGGGCTTGGGCCAGGCCGGGCGAAGCGCCTAAAAGTCGTTCCAGTCGGTGATGCTGACCACCTGCCCCGGCCCGGCCACCGTGAACTTGCATTGCTGAAAGCTGGGGGCCGCGAGGCGCGGCTTCACGTTGTTGGAGAAAGCGAAGGGCTCGGTGGGGATGCCCAGCAGGTTTTTATCGAGCTTGTCGTTGTTGTTGAGGTCTTGCGACACGGCCACGGCCCACTCGCCGGGAGCCAGGTCGACGGGTATCGTAAGGGTGTTTTTACCGTCGGGCCGCACTACCATCCGAATGGCCATCTGCCCCGCTTTCAGAAACTTATCGGGGTGATTGTAGAAATTGAGCTTCACCGCGGAGCTGGTCGAGGCCAGGGCCGACAGCACTACCGTTACCTTTTCGGTGGCCGGCACGGCGGCGCGGGGCGCGGGCACGGCGGCCCCCAGCGCGAGGCTGCCCAGTAGCAGCGAAACCAGTGGTAGTGCGTTCATAGAAGCAAGGTAGCCAAAAAGCGTGTCCTTCCTAACTTCCGGCCGGGCGCGATTCGTTCCGCCCCGTGCCGATGCCCCCGGCGGTATGCTGCTGCTTATCAATTATTCCCACCCAACTTACTCTCCCCATGCAAGCCTATTTCCGGCGCTTTCAGCGCCTTGCCGAGGCCGGCACCTACCACGAGCTCGCCGAGCTGCCCGTGCCCAAGCCGGCGCTTTTTAACTGGGCCACCGAGATACTGGAAGGCCTGCACGTGGCCACCCACCCCGACAAGCCGGCCCTGGTGCTGGCCGACGACACGGGCCACCAAACCATCAGCTACGCCGAGCTGGCCGCCCGCGCCAACCGCCTGCTCGGCTACTGGCGCGCGGCCGGCGTGCGCCCCCAGGCGGCCGTGCTGCTGATGGTGCCCGTGTGCGCCGAGCTCTGGGATACCTACGTGGCCGGCATCAAGGGCGGGCAGGTACTGATTCCGGCGGCCAGCATCCTCACGGTGAAGGACTTGGAATACCGCTTCAGTCGCCTGCTGCCCGCCGTAGTCATTGCCGACCTCGAAAACGCGGCCAAAATCGACGCCGCCGAGCAAGCCTTGGGCCAGCGCATCGGCCTCAAAATGCTGGTGGGCGGGCCGGCCGCGCAGCGGGCCGGCTGGGTGGGGTTCGAGCACACAACGTCCTTTCCCGACCAGGCCGAAGCGGCCCCCACGCAGGCCGACGACCCGTTGTTTCTATTCTTCACCTCGGGCACCACGGGCCTGCCCAAGGTGGTAACGCACACGCACTTTTCGTACCCGGTGGGGCACCTCAGCACCGCCGCCTGGCTAGGTTTGCGGCCCGACGACCGGCACTGCAACATCTCGCAGTCGGGCTGGGCCAAGTTTGCCTGGAGCAGCTTTTTTGCGCCGCTCGGCGTGGGCTGCACGCTGGTGGTGTACCAGGGCAGCGGGCGCTTTGCGGCCGGGCCGCTGCTGGCGGCGCTGGTGCGCGAGCGCGTCACCACGTTTTGCGCGCCGCCCACGGTGCTGCGGCTGCTCGTGCTGGAAGACCTGGCGGCGTATAAATTCAGCTTCCGCGAGTGCGCGAGCGCGGGCGAGCCGCTTAACCCCGAAGTAATTGAGGCGTGGCAGCGGGGCGCGGGCCAGCTTATCCGCGACGGCTACGGGCAGTCGGAAAGCACGGCGATGGTGTACAACCTGCCCGGCGACACCGTGCGCCTGGGCAGCATGGGCCGCCCGTCGTTTATGTACGACGTCGTGGTGGCCGACGACGAAGGCCGCGCGCTGCCCGACCTGGCCGAGGGCCACCTCACCGTGCGCACCGACACGGGCCGGCCCAACGGCTTGTTCACGGGCTACTTCGGCGAGCCCGAGCGGGCGGCCAGCGTGTTTCGCCACGGCCTCTACTACACCGGCGACAAGGCCTACCGCGATGCCGACGGCTACCTCTGGTTTGTGGGCCGCGACGACGACGTGATAAAATCCAGCGACTACCGCATCGGGCCGTTCGAGGTTGAGAGCGTGCTGCTTGAGCACCCGGCCGTGGTAGAGGCCGCCGTGGTGGGCTCGCCGCACCCCATCAAAGGCCACGAAATCAAGGCCTTCGTGCTGCTGCGGCCGGGCACCGCCGCCACGGCCGCGCTGGCTACCGAGCTATTCGCCTACGGCCGCGCCCACCTCGCGCCCTACAAAATGCCGCGCATCCTGGAGTTTGTAGACGAGCTGCCCAAGACCATCAGCGGCAAAATCCGGCGCGTGGAGCTGCGGGCGCGGGCCGCCGCGCAGCGGCAGGCCGCGCCGGGGGCGCGCGAATTTTTCTATGAGAAAAAAGCAACCTAACGCTGGGTGCCAATAGCCGGCCTGCATCCTCAAGCAGCTGGTTTTTAAGCAATAACCTTCAACAAAAAAGCTTTTCCCGCCCGGAGTTCAGTAATCTCGGGCGGGAAAAGCTTGTGTGTAGTGCCGGCTAGTGGTGGGCGATGCCTACTAGCTTTTTTTCTCGGGCACCGGAAATTTATCGAGAATTTCCTTGGCGTTTTTGCTGAATTCGCTGCCGAGGCGGGCGGGGTCATCGACCGGGTCGGCGAGCGAGCCGCGCCAAATCAGGTTGTTGCTGCGGCGGTCGATGAAGTCGATAATCAGCGTGCCCTCGTTGTACTGCACCGTGCGCGGGGCGCTGTAGTAGGCCGGCGTGTACCAGGCCCCGTAGTTGATGGGCAGGAAGGCCCCGCGGTAGCCCACGGCGTAGGGGTAGGCGTAGCCGGGGCCGCCGTAGTTGTCGTACACGGTGCGCTCGGCTTTCTCCACGTAGGTGTGGGTAGTTACCAGCAGGTCGGGGTTGGCCTGCACCTGGCGCAAGCCACGCTGGGCCAGCTCGCCGGCAATGGCCTGCTTGATGCGGTCTTGCGCGATGGGGCTGTTGAGCAGTGGGTTGCGGGTGCCGTCGGTTTTCACTTCGGTATCGGCAAAGTCGAAGGTGCGGTAGCGGCTGTAGTTAACGTTGGCGCGCTGCTCCACGTTTACGGCCGGGGCGCAGGCCGAAAGGCCCCCCAGCAGCGCCAGGCCCAGGGCCAGGAGAATGGATTTCATAAGACAAACAAGAAAAAGTTGCATCTTTTTTACTGCATTCAGCCCCGCCAGGTTGCTAGCGTTCAGCCTCACCTCAGCCTAGTTTCACGTTCGGCCGGTTTTGGCGGGCGGCCGTAAGCTGCTGGGAGCGGGCGGCGCGCGTTGCCGCATTTTCACTTTTATGGACGGACTTACTAAAATCGAAGACCTGGGCATGCCGCGCGTGGTGATAGTGGGCGGCGGCTTTGGCGGCTTGCAGCTGGCCAAAACCCTGGCCGACGCGCCGGTGCAGGTAGTGCTCATCGACAAGCAGAACTACCACGGCTTCTGGCCGTTGCTCTACCAGGTAGGCACGGCGGGCCTGAACCCGGACAGCATCGTATCGCCGTTTCGCAAGATTCTCAGCGACCAGGAAAATTTTTATTTTCGGCTGGCCGAAGTCAACTGCATCGACGCGAAGGCGCAGGTAGTGGAAACCAGCATCGGGCTGATACGCTACGACTACCTGGTGCTGGCCACCGGCACGACCAGCAATTTTTTTGGCGACGAGCTGATGGCCAAGAATGCTATTACGCTCAAGAACGTGCCCGATGCCATTGAGCTGCGCAACACGCTGCTCTCGCACTTTGAGCAGGCGCTGCAAATGGGCGACCAGGAGCAGCTTAATGCCATGCTCGACTTTGTGATAGTGGGCGGCGGCCCCACGGGCGTGGAAATGGCCGGCGCGCTGGCCGAGCTGCGGGCGCACGTGTTTCCGCGCGACTACCGCGAGCTCGACCTCAAGCAGATGGACATCTACGTGGTGCAGAGCGGGCCGGTGCTGCTCAAGGGCATGTCGGCCGAGGTATCGCAAAAGGCGCTGGAGTATTTGCAGGACCTGGGCGTGGAGGTGCTGCTCGACTGCCGGGTAAAGTCTTACGACGGCTACACCGTGACGCTAAACAATGGTAAACAGCTCATTACGCGCACGCTCATTTGGGCGGCGGGCGTCACGGGCGCGCCCATTCCGGGCCTCAACCCGGAGGTGCTCTTGAAATCGAACCGCTACAAGGTGAACGAGAGCAGCCGCGTGGCGGGCTACGACAACGTGTTTGCCATCGGCGACATTGCCCAGATGGCCACCGAAAAATACCCCGAGGGGCACCCGCAGGTGGCGCAGCCGGCCATTCAGCAGGGCCGGCACCTGGGCGAAAACATCAAGCGCGCGGTGTCGGGCCTGCCCATGCTGCCCTTCGAGTACTACGACAAGGGCACGATGGCCACCGTGGGCCGCCACCGCGCGCTGGCTGACGTTCAGCTCTTTGGCCGGCAGATTCACCTTACCGGCTGGCTGGGCTGGCTGGCCTGGAGCTTCGTGCACGTGCTGGCGCTGGTGAGCTTCCGCAACCGCTTTGCCGTGTTCATTACCTGGGCCTGGAACTACTTCACCCAAGATAAGGGCATGCGCTACATCATCGGCAAGGTGAAGGCCCCGCTCAAGGAAAAGGAGGTCGAGGCCAAGGCCATTATTTAGGGGCCAGCGCCCCCGGCCAAAAAGCCCGCCAGCCCAGCGCGGTCGGCGGGCTTTTTGGCCGGGGGCCGTATATTTAACCCCAACAGGAAAATTATATAAATAATAACGGACAAGAAGTTATTTCCAAGTAAAATTCTATTGCAGACTGCAATTTCTTCTTTGCTGAGCGCAAAAAAGCTCGGCGGCTAAATCCGCCCGCGTTGGGCACTTCGTATACTTTTTCACTGCATTAAGTTCCACTACTCTTATGACTGCTACCACTACTTCTGCCCTCATTCGCAGCAACGTTACCATTTCGGGTGCGGCCAGCCCGGCCCCGGCCATGGTTTTTTTGCACGGCCTGGGCTCCGACCAAACCAGCTGGCACCGGCTGGCCCCCGCTTTTGCCGACCGCTACCAGCTGGTGCTGCTCGACCTGGTAGGCGCGGGCAAGTCGGATACGGCTTCCTACGAATACACCAAGTACGCCTCGCTCAATGCCCACGCCGACGACCTGCTGGCCGTGCTGCGCGAGCTGGACTTGCACGAGGTAATCTTCGTGGGCCACTCGGTGGCCTCCATGATTGGGGTGCTGGCCGCCATCAAGGAGCCCAAGCGCTTTGGGCGGCTGGTGCTGCTGGCGCCCTCGCCGCGCTTCGTCAACGACGCCGGCTACGTGGGCGGCTTCGAGCAAAAAGACATTCAGGAGCTGCTCGCCGCCATGGAAGCCAACTACTACGGCTGGTCGGAGAGCATGGCCCCGGTGATGACCGACGCCAACCGCCCCGAAATCGTGATGGAGCTGACCAACAGCTTCTTCCACACCAACCCGGCCATCGCGCAGCACTTCGCCCGCGTCACGTTCCTCTCCGACCACCGCGCCGACCTGCCCTTCCTCACCACCCCGGCCCTGATACTACAGTGCGCCCACGATGTGATAGCGCCCGTGGCCGTGGGCACCTACCTGCTCGAAAACCTGGCCGATAGCCAACTGGCCGTTATCGACACGCCCGGCCACAGCGCCCACCTCACCGCCCCCGGCGAGGTCATCCGCGAGATTGAGCACTTTTTGCAGGTAGCGCCGGTGTTCGCGTAGCTGGTTGTAATGAGCAATTGGCAATGGATATGGAGCGGGCCGTGCAATCGGCCTGCTCCTTTCTTTTTGGTGGAATGCCTAAGTCGGACAGCGCTAAACAACTCCCCGCAAGGCAGCCAGGCCCAGGCAGAAATACTGGAAGCTGGGCGAGGCGTTGCGGGCCGGGTCGAGGTGCGGGGCGATGGTAGTCGCCCACTCGGTTTTAGCCTTGCCGCTGGGGTAGTAGCGCCCTTGTTTCAGCACGTGCCACAGGGTTTCGCTGGGTTTGGGCAGCGCGTCAGGGTTGGCCCCTACCCGGCCGAAGTAAGCAGCTTTGAGCGCCGGGTACGCCGCGCACACGGCCGCCTCATCGCCCAGAAACCAGGCTTCTAGCTCTTCCACGGTTAGGCAGTTGAGCACCTGAAACGGGGCCCCGGCCGGCGCGGCCGCGTAGGTGAGCAAGCCCGCCGCGGCAGCCTGCTGCTCTAGCTGCGCCAGCCGGCGCGGGCCGATGGTGTCGGCATCGAGCAGCACCACGAGGCGCAGGTTTTCTTGCCCGGCCTGGGCCATGCGCCGCCGGTAGGCGGGCAAAAGGCGCGGCAGCTGGCCCAGCAAATCGTGGCAGCCCTCGAAGGGCTTGAGCCGGCACACGCAGCCCGGTAGCAGCCGGGGCAGCAGCACGCGCAGTGCGGCGGCAGCCGATTCTTCTTCCAGCAGGAAATCAATTTCCATCTCAGTGGCCCTCCGTAGCGTTGGGCGCGGCCAGCGGGTCGCCCACCTCAAAGAAGTTGCGGGTCCACAGGTAGCCCAGGGGTGAGCCTTCCTCTACCATTTCGGGGATGCCGGGCAGGTCGGCCACGCGGGTGGCCTGCGTGTAGCCGTCGGACCCGCGGTGCAGTATCCAGACTTGCGCCGGCTCCAGCGCGTTGAGGATGGCGGGCGAGTGGGTGGCTACCAGTAGCTGCCGGGTTTCGGTGGCTTTTATCAGTTCCTCGGCCAGCCGGCCCAGCAGCTGCGGGTGCAGCTCGTTTTCAGGCTCCTCGATGCCGAGCAGGCCAGTGGCATTGGGCTCGTAGAGCAGCGTGAGCAGGGCCGCCAGCCGCATGGTGCCGCCCGACATGTACTGCGCCGGCAGCGGCTTCTCAAACGGGGCATCCTTGAAGCGCAGCAGCAGCCGCTCGTCGGAGGTTATTTCGGGAATGACGTCGGCCAGGCCCGGCACCCAGGCCCGCAGCTTGTCGGCCAGGCGCTCCAGCACCTCGGGGTGCTTGAGGTGCAGGTAGTAAAACACGTTGGGCAGGTTGTCACCGTTGGGCGAAAGCTTCTCGCGCGGGCCGGCGTCGGAGTAGCCTTTGAGGTGGTCGTCGGTGAGGTGTAAGAGGCGGTAGTATCTTAATAAATCTGATAATACTTTATCCATCATACCAGCATATTCTGACAGAAATACGCTACCATACGCTAGATAAACATCATCTTGCTCTTGCAATGAACCCCAGCCAGGATTAAAATCAGTTAAATATTCAACAGGGGAATTATCTCTATTGTAAACCTTACCTCTTCGATAAAATATTCTTTGGCCACTAGTCCCATTTATCAATTTTTCGTCCTTAACCTCTACGCCATTTTCCTTTTCAATTATGGATATATTATAGATGATAGTATCGTCTGCAAGACTAAATTCTATCTGAAATTCAATACTTCCCTCCTCCCCTCGCGTCCGCATTCCCCGAAACCTATCCCGCTTTTCCCAAGCTGCTACCAGATTCCCCCGCACCGCCTCGGCCAGAAAATCCAGCGCATCCAGCACCGTCGATTTCCCGCTGCCATTGGGGCCGATGAGCACCGTGAGCGGCGTGAGGTCGCGAAATTCCACGTCGCGCAGGGCGCGATAGTTTTTGATGCGCAGGTACGTGAGGCGGGGCACGGCCGGAGCCTGGGCGCTGGTAGGCATAGAAAAGGGCTTTGCCACAAAGTACGCGGATTTAGAGCCGGATGCTGAAGGCTAGCGGCTGCACTACCACCTGCTGCAAGTAGCTGCTATACGCAACCCGCACCCCCGCCTCCAGGGGCGTGCGCAGGTGAAAGACGTTGAACAAGGCCAGCAGGTCGACGCCGTAGTTCTGCAAATCCTGGGTCACACGGCGCTGAATCGGCTGATTGTTTACCCGCACCGTTACCAGCGAATTGCCCTGGGCCAGGTCGGCGAAGGCGGTGGCGCGCAGGCGCTGCACGTAGAGAACGCGCCCCACCTGCCAGTGCGTGAAGGCCAGCGGCAGGCTGTAATCGACGCTGCCCACCGTGAGGTTGTCGAAGCTGAGGTAAGTAGTCTCGGCGCGCGGGTACGAGATGGCCGAGGTGAAGGTGTACTGGCTTTGCTGCTGGTGCTGGTAGCCGCCGCGCAGCCGCAGGGCGTGGTGCCGGGCCAGGCCGGGCAGGTAGCCGCCCGCCTGCACGCCCACCTGGCGGGCCTGCAAGGCCGTGCCGAAGGGCGTGGTGCGGTAGGTAGCCAGCAGCGTAGCCCCGCCGCGCGGGGCCACGTCGCGGGCGCTCTGGCGCAGCTGGCTGGCGTAGGCCAGGCTGGTTTGCACGGCGTGCAGGGGCGCATTGGGGGCTACTTCGCTGAGGTTGCGCAGCGTGGCAGTGTAGTTGTACACGCGCTCGTGCAGGTAGTAAGCGCTGAGCGTCAGGCTTTGCAGGTACTTGGAGCGGGTGAGCACCAGCGGCAGCCGGCCGCCCACCAGCAGGCGCGCCACCTGCCAGCGGGTGCGGCGCAGGCTATCTAGCGGCAGGGCGCGGTCGAAATAGCGGGCCGCGTTGCGCCCGCCGTAGCTGCCCTCCACGTCGAGCACCACCGGCAAGCCCTGGTAGCTGAGCGCGCCGGTGCCGGCCAGCGTGCGCTCGGTCTGGTCGTAGCTGAGGCCCGCGAAAGCCTGGGTCGTGCTCAAAAAGTCCTGCGAGCGCACGCCCACGCTCACCGCGTTGCCGGCCGGGCTTTGCACCACCCCGTAGCTAAACACCCGAAAGGCGTGCGCCAGCGGCCGGTAGCGCCGCACCCCGTAGCGCGGCCCCGCCGAATCGGGCGAGGCCAGCAGCGCCTTTATCTGCGGGGCGGCGGGCTCGCCGGCGGCCAGCTTAGCGGCGTAGGGGTCGGCGGGCGCGTCGGCGCGGGCGGGCGCGGGCAGGGCCGTCCAAGTGGCGGGGTCAAGCGGCATTTCGACCACCCGCGCGCCGGTGGCGCGGTAGTCGTGGAAGGCGAGGTGGCGGCCATCGGGGCTGATGGCGGCGTGGTAGGCGCCGAAGGGGCGGTTGGTTACCTTGTAGGTTTGGTTGGTTTTTACGCTCACCGCGTACACGTTATCCACCCCCGCTTGCGGCGAGTTGTACAGCACGTACTCGCCCCAGGGCTGCGGCGTGGTGAGGTTGACGTTGGCCACCGGCAAGAGATTAGTAGCCAACCCAGTAGCAGGGTCGATGGCTTGCAGCGTCTTACCGGCCGCGCTCAGCGCCACAGCTACCACGCGGCCATCAGGCAGCCAGCGCGGCTGCTGATACAGGTCGTTGGGCGGGTTAGGCACAGTTTGTAGCACCGCGCCCGTCGTGGCATCGAGCACCACCAGCGCGTGGTGGTAGCTGGCATCGGTACGCACGGCCACTAGGCGCGTGCCATCGGGCGAGAGCGCGGCGGCGGCGTAGCGCGTGCCGGTAGCCAGCCGGCTCACCCGGCCCGTTTTCAAATCCAGCACTTTCAGCTCCGAAAACATCTTCTGCCCCCAGCGCGGGCTCTGCCGAAACTCGGGCCACACGGCCTTGCCACCGCCCACCGACAGCATCTCCGGAATATTTACCGGCCCCAGCGTGAACACGCGCTTTTCGCGGCCGTGGCGGCCCAGCAGCACCAGCTGTGGAATGTGGCCCAGGCCGCTTTTCAGGGCCAGTATCGTGCTGTCATTGACATATTGCGGGTATTGGTACTGCGTGAAAACCCGCGTTTCGGCCTGCCCGGCCAGCTCGCGCACCGGCGTGGGCGCGGGGCGGGCCGCCTGCTCGGCGCGCCAGGTCGAGTCCAGCTCGCGCATGGTGCGCTGGTAGAGGTCTTCGACCCGCAAGCCGGTAGTGCGGCGCAGGCCGTTGGAGAACGAAAACGGGTAGAACGGGAAGCGGTAGTACTTGTCCAAGGCCCGGCTCCACACATCGGGGCCGTAGTGGGTTTTGGCGTAGGAGGTCATAAAATACCCCAGCACGTACCAGTCGGGCACCAAGTCGCGCAGCGAGCCATTCACAGCTTTCTGGTACGAGTACTGCCGCCCACTCAGCAAGTTGGCCCGCAGGCCCAGCCCGAAATACGGGATGCGCCCGCGCCCGCTGCGCGTGAAAGCCGTTTCAGTGCCCACGGCGTCGCCCTCAAAAAACCACTGCGGCACGCCCACCGCGCTCACGCCCAGGCCGCTCTCGCCCAGCAGCGGCACCAGCACCCGCCCGAAGCCCTGCCGCGCCTTATCAAACTGATTGACGTGCCGAAACTCGTGCACCACCAGTCCATCGAGCCAGTCTACGGTGCCCAGGCCCTGCCCTTGCTCGGGGGTAGTAAAGAACTCGGCGTGGCGCGGCAAAAACGTCACGAAGCCGTTGCTGACGGTCGTTTGGTTTTGCATGACCACCGCGATGGGCTTGGCCTGCACGCCCAGCGTGGCCCCGCCGGGGCCGTGCACGGCCTCCAGGCGCTGGGCCGTGCGTTGCGCCGCCGTGTCGAACCCCGCCGGGTACAGCACCCGAAAATGCGGCGTGCGCACCTCCTGCCAGCGCAGGCCGGGTGGGTTTTGCGGGATGACGGGCAGGCTTTGGGAAAAACCCTTGGTAACGAGCAGCAGGAGAGCGGGAAGGAGGCGACGCATAGCCCCGAAAGTACGGTGCAGCGCAGCTTAGTATAGGGTGCGGGGCTTGCCCCCGCTCGGCGTTGTTCGGAATAATTAGCTTCACAACGCCGGGCGGGGGCAAGCCCCGCACCCTACTTATGCCTGCTTTTCGGCTGCGGGCGCGCCCGCCGTTGCCTTCTCCGGCGCGGCCGAAAGCTTCAGCCCGATTATCCCGACCAGGATAAAGCCAATGTACACCACATGTACCCAGCGAAAAGCTTCTTTGAGCACCAGCGTGTCCACGATTTTGATACCCACCAGCGCCAGCCCCATCCAGATGGCGAAGGCCGTGGAAGCGGGAATGACGTTGAGCGCCTTCGAGAAGAAAATGACGTTACCCACGCCAAAGCCCACGTAGCAAATGGCAGGTATCAAGGCCATTATACCCGCTGTGCTCGAAAAGAACTGCGACCAATCAATGGCCTTGATATCCGCAATTTTGGTGTATTTGAGGCTGTAGTTCCAGCACACTTCCATCACGGAAGCCAGCAGCAGGTACAGCCAGGCGGGATTGAAGGACAGGCTCAAGCGACGGGGGTAGCAACGGGGCGGGAAGAATCGGCAGTGGCGGTAGCAACGACGGGCGCAGTAGGTGCAGGGTTGCCGCCGGGGCGCGGGGCGGGCACGGTTTCGGCGGGGCCCTGGTCTACCGGCCAGCCTTGCAGCACCTTGGCGGCGGGCACATGCTCGCCCACCCAGCCCAGCACGCGCCAGCGCACGCCGTGATAGGCGCGGAACACGGCCGATTTCTCGGCCAGCGCCGCCTCATCGAAGCGCACCACCGAAAAGGCGTGCTGCGCGAAGTAGTCTTTGGGGAAAGCGTAGGGCAGGCCCCAGCGCTCGGGCTTGCGGTTGGCGGGCAAAAAGGCCGTGCCAAACATCCAATCCCAGAAAGCGAATTTGGTCGAGAAGTTGGCGTAGTACACCTCTTCGTGGTCGGCGTGGTGCCAGAGGTGCATTTCGGGGCCGTTGATAACGTATTGCAGCTTACCCGATTTCACATCGATGTTGGCGTGAATGTACATGCCCCACACGGCATCAATCAGCGCCTTGATGGGCACTACTATCGGGTTGGCCCCCAGCAGAATAATGGGCGCAAACTCGATGGTTTGGTTGATGATAATCTCGACGATGTGCGAGCGCGAGCCAGCCAGCCAGTCCACGTGCTTGCCCGAGTGGTGCGCCTCGTGGGTGCGCCAGAAGAAGGCGCTGCTGTGCTGAAAGCGGTGAAACCAGTAGATATAAAAATCGTGCGTTATCACGAAAAACGCTACCTGCGCCGCCACCGGCCAGCTACTCACCACGTGAAAGCGCGCCCCAAAGTGCGCGGCCAGCGGCGCGATGATGAACCCGAAAATCAGGATTTGCAGGAAATAGCTCTGCACCAGCGTGTACCAAAAGAGGTCTACGAACAGCCCTTCGCGGAAAAACGGCAGCCCCTTGCGGTACGGAAACTTGCGCTCCAGCACCAGCAACACCGCCACCGCCAGCAGCAGGATGGGCGTGGTTATCATCGTGGTACGGCCCACCGCGTCGAGGCTATGGTAAAACGTGCTTATCGTATCGAGCATAGGGTATTCGATAATGTAGTAGCTGTGCCCCTAACTGCTGGCGCGGGGCGAATGTTCGCCTGGGCGCAAAAGGAACAGGATTATTACTGGTTAAAAATACGAATGTCATGCTGAGCGCAGCGAAGCATCTCGCGTGGCACAGTAAATCCTAACGTTAGGGTTACTGCGCCACGCGAGATGCTTCGCTGCGCTCAGCATGACATTCGCGGACTGAAAGTCCGCGCTACTAGGCGGCCGTTACCTCGCGGCGCAGGCGACGCAGGGGCTCTTTCTCACTCTCGTACACCACTTTCACGCCGTCGCCGAGGCCGGCTTCGGTGTCGCGGATGTCGCGCACAAGCTTGGCCATGCCACCGGGCTCTACGCTGGCGGCGTGGTCCGAGCCCCACATGGCGCGGTCGAGGGTGAAGTGGCGCTCTACGAACGTGGCGCCCAGGGCTACCGCCGTAACGGTGGTGCTGAGGCCGGTTTCGTGGCCCGAGTAGCCGATGGGCGTGCCGGGGAACTGTTGTTCCAGTGTTGAAATCATACGCAGGTTCAGCTCCTGGGGCGGGCAGGGGTAGGCCGACGTGCTGTGCGCAATCATCAGGTTATCAAGGCCTACGTAGGCTACGGCGTCCGTGATTTCCTGCTGGGTGCTCATGCCGGTGCTCAGCATGAGGGGGCGGCCGGTAGCGCGCACGCGGTCGAGCAGGGGCTTGTCGGTGAGCGAAGCGGAGGCCATTTTGTAGAGCACGGGCTGGAATTGCTCCATGAAATCGACCGAGGGCTCATCCCAGCACGAGGCAAACCAGTCGATGCCGCGGGCTTTGCAGTAGTCGTCGATGGCGGTGTACTCTTCGAGGCCAAACTCGGTTTTGCGCTTGTAGTCGATGTAGCTCATGCGGCCCCAGGGGGTGTCGCGCATTTTTTCCCACTGGTCTTTGGGCACGCACAGCTCGGGGGTGCGCTTCTGAAATTTTACCGCATCGCAGCCAGCGGTCACGGCCGCGTCGATGAGTTGCTTGGCAATGTCGAGCGAGCCGTTGTGGTTGATGCCGATTTCGGCAATGATGTAACACGGCTGGCCGGGGCCAATGGCGCGGTTTTTCTTGATTTGAACGACTGACATAAGTTGTAAGCTATTAGCTTTCAGCTGTTGGCTGCTAGCTATGTCCTATTCCGTAGGGGAATCGAACGGGTGAGAAAAGAAGCGAAAGTTAGCGCAATGACGCGCGCGGGGAAGTTTTATTTTAATCTGTCAGCCAGTTTTATGCATCCGCACTTGCATTGCCAAGGGCAAGCTAACAGCCAGCAGATAGAAGCGAGTAGCTAACGCTGCTACTCCGAGCCGCGATTGGGTACCGGCGCGCCGCCCTTGTGGCTGATAATGAGCTCGGCTAATTCGCGAAACGCGCCCTGCCCGCCGAAGGCCTGGCACTGGTAATCGGCCGCCTCGCGGGCAAAAACCGTGGCATCGCCGGGGCAGGCCGCCAACCCCACGAGGCCCAGAATAGCCACGTCGTTGGTATCGTCGCCGATGAAGGCTACTTCCTCGGCCGTGAGGCTCAGGCGGGTCAGAATCTCGGCCAGCAGCGGCGCTTTGTCCTTGATACCCAGGTGCAACTCATTGATTTTTAGCTTTTCGGCGCGCTTCACCACCGAGGGCGAGCGCTCGCCGGTCACGATGCCCGTGTCCACGCCCACGGCGCGCAGGCGCTCCACGCCCATGCCATCGCGGATGTTGAAGCGCTTGAGCACCTCGCCGCTTTCGCCGTAGTACACGCCGCCATCGGTGAGGACGCCGTCGCAGTCGGTGAGCAAGAGTTTGATGCGGCGGGCTTTAGCAGCTAAGTCAGCGTGCTTCATAAAAGATTGGTGCGGGAAATAAAATCTAAATTACTACCCGGCGGCGGTAGCGCCGTTGCGCGGACTTTGTAGTCCGCGTGCGTACGCAAGCAGCCAACCGTACGCGGACTACAAAGTCCGCGCAACTAAATCGCCGTCCAGCCGCCATCCACCACGAGGTTGGCCCCCGTCATGTAAGCCGAAGCATCCGAGGCCAGAAACACCACGGCGCCTTGGTAATCGGTAGGCGCGGCCATGCGCCCCAGGGGCGTTTTGGCGCTGTACTGCTTCACAAAAAAGGCATCCTGGCTGTTCTCCACGCCGCCCGGCGAGAGCGTGTTTACGCGCACGCCCTTGGCGCCCCAGTAAGCCGCTAGGTAGCGCGTGAAATTGACTACCGCGCCCTTGGTAGTGGGATAAGACGGTGATTTATAGAACGTCTGCTCACCGGCCTCGTTGCGGTAGATGCTCTGGTCGGGCCCAACGATGCCGTAGGTACTCGCCACGTTGATGATGGAACCACGGCCTTGCTCGGCCATCGGCGTGCCGAATACCTGCGCGGCCAGAAACAGCCCCGTCACGTTCACCTCCAGCACCTGCCGGAAGGTCGCCACCGGGAAGTTCTCAAACTTGCTGAGGTCGGCCGCCAGGGCCGGGTTCTCGAACATGTCGTTGATAGCCGCATTGTTAACCAGCACGTCGATGTGCCCGAAATTCTTGATAATTTCATCACGGGCGGCGGCCAGCGACTCGGGCGAGGTTACGTCCACGGCCAGCGGCAGGTGAATGGCGCCCGGCAGCGCGGCGGCCACTTCGCGAGCCTTGTTGAGGTGCAGGTCGGCTACTACCACGTGGGCACCGGCCAGGGCCAGCGCCTCGCAGTGCTTTTGGCCGATGAGGCCGCACGCGCCGGTTACGATGGCGGTTTTGTTGGTTAGGTCGAAGAAATTCATGTAGGATTTTACCTAACGCAGCGCCTCACCCCTAGCCCCTCTCCGAAAAGGAGAGGGGGACTAGCCTCTAGTTCTTAGCTCTAGAAGCTACTGTGGGCCAGCTACCTGCGTAAGCAATAAATTAACTAGAGCTAAAACTAAAAGCTAGTTCCCCTCTCCTTTTCGGAGAGGGGCTAGGGGTGAGACGCTGCGTTAGGCGAGCTAAGCCTACTTCGCCTTCACCGGCGCGGCGTTCGTCACCTTGCGGAATACGGCTTCCACCGGCTCGCCTTCCAGGCGGCTAGCCACGTCGCCCTTCTCGATAGCGTCTTTGAGCAGCGGCAGCACGGCGCGGTAGGCGTCCAACGTTTTAGCCACGTCCTCGTCGGTGTGCGAGAAGCTCATGTTGTGGAAACCGCCCCACAGGATGCCCTGCTTGAACAGCTCCTGCTGCACGAAAGCCTTTACTTCCAGCGGGTTGCCAGCGCTGGCGTCGAAGGTCACGATGCTGCGGCAGTCGTAGCCGTAGCACTTGGTGTAGCTGCTGAGGCCGAGCTCGGCAGCGATTTGGTTGTAGCCTTCCTTCAGCTTGTTGCCCTGGCTGGCCAAAAACGCGGGCACGTTTTTCTCGCGCATCTCGCTGATGGTGGCGATGGTAGCCGCCAGGCTGAGCGCTTCACCGCCGAAGGTGGTGAAGAAGAATACGTCCTGCTCAAACAGTTGCAGCACGTCCTTGCGGCCGGTGAGTAGGGCGATAGGCATCCCGTTGGCGCAAGCTTTCGAGTACACCGCGAGGTCGGGCGTGATGCCGAAATACTCCTGCGCGCCGCCAATAGCGATGCGGAAGCCCGTCCACATCTCGTCGAAAATCAGCAGCGTGCCGTTCTCTTTGCAGAGGCGGGCTACCTCGTGCAGGAAGTTGTCCTTGGGCGCGTCGAAAATGAATGGTTCCAGGATAACGCAGGCCACGTCGGGCGTCAGCACAGCCTTGAACGAGTCGAGGTTGTTGTACTCGAAGGCCGCTACCAAGTCCTTGCTTTCCTGCGGGATACCCTTGTCGCGGCTCGTGGTGCCGATGTACCAATCGTGCCATCCGTGGTAGCCGCAGCACAGCACGTCCTTGCGGCCGGTGAAGGCGCGGCTCACGCGCACGGCCGCCGAGCACACGTCAGCCCCGGTTTTGGAGATGCGGATGCTCTCGGCGTTGGGGATAATCTCGTGAATCAGCTCGGCTACCTCTACTTCCAGCTCGTGCATCATCGAAAACGTGATGCCGTCTTCGAGCTGCGCCTTGATGGCTTCATCCACGCGGGGGTAGGCGTAGCCCAGGCTCAGCGGGCCGATACCCATCTGGTAGTCAATGTACTCGTTGCCATCGACGTCCCACACGTGGGCACCTTTGCCGCGCTTCACGTACTTGGGGCTCGCACCTTTGGTGTACTGGCCCGGCCCCTTGGCGAGGGTTTGGGTCACGGGCGTCATGATTTTCTGCGCCCGGGCGTAGAGGTCGTCGGATTTGGGGAAATTCATAAGGATTAGCTGGTTAGCCAGAATGTCAGAAATAAAAACGCCTGTCATGCTGAGCTTGCGAAGCATCTCATCACGATAGAATCGTCGGGTTCAACAATCCGGACGTGATAGGATGCCTCGCAAGCTCAGTATGACAGACGGGGAGCCATATTACTCGGCAAACTCGTTTTCAACCACTTCCGTTTTCTCGTTGAAAACGTGCTGCTTATCACCCAGCTTCTCGCCGATGCGGCGGGCAATGTGCTGGCCGGTGAAACCTTCGTACTCCAGCACCTCGCTAAGGCGGCCGGGCTTGTACCACTTTTCCTTGAGGGCCAGCGGCAGCACCTTGGCGGTCAGCTCATTCTCCAGCAGCAGCTCGGCCACGATGGAGTAGAGGCCGCCGGTCTGGAAGTGGTCTTCCAGCGTCACCACGAGGCCGCCGGTTTTCACCACGTTCAGCACGGCTGCCGAGTCGAGGGGCTTGAGGCTGCGCAGGTTCACGAGGCCTACCGAGTAGCCGGCTTCGGTCAGCAAGTCCTTAGCTACCAGGGCTTGCCCGAACAGCATGCCGTAGGTGAGGATGGTGACGTCGTGGCCTTCGCTCACGATTTCAGCCTTGCCGATTTCAAACGGCGCGTGCTGGTAGGTGGCGGGGCGGGTGTTGACGCGCACGTAGGCCGGGCTGGGCGAGGCCCAGATGGCGGGCAGCATGGCCAACATGTCCTGCTCATCGGCGGCGGCGAAAACCGTCATGCCGGGGATGCCGCGCATCAGCGAGATATCCTCAATGGCCTGGTGGGTCGGCCCGTTGCCATCCGACAGAAAGCCGGGCACGAACGAGCTGATTTTCACCGGCAAGTTGGCAATGCCCACGTCGGTGCGGATAAACTCGAACGCCCGCAGCGTGAGGAAGGTAGCCAGCGCGTGCACCACCGGCACGCGCCCGCGCAGGGCCAGGCCGGCCGCCGCGCCAATCATGGTTTGCTCGGTGATGCCGGTGTCGATGAAGCGCAGCCCGAGCGGCCCCGGCAGGTTGCGGATGAGGGCGCGGTTTTCGGCCGTCATCACGATGAGGCGCTCGTCGGCGAGGGCCGTTTCGTGGATTAATTGCTCGTAATTCATATCGGTTAAAATTGTCATGCTGAGCGCAGCGCAGCGGAGTCGGAGCATCTCTGCCGGTGAACTAACTCCTAACGCTAGCAGCGAAGCGGTAGAGATGCTTCGGCTTCGCTGCGCTCAGCATGACAGTTAGTTATCTAACAGTGAGGGTTTCGCTGGTGAGCGTGGTAGCTTCCTGGCTGTGCAGCTCTTTGAGCAGCTCCGTCACCTCGTCGCTGCTGAAGTTGCAGAACCAGCGGTCGGCGCGGCGCTCGATGCTGGGCAGGCCCTTGCCGCGCACCGTGTCGCAGATGATAACCGAGGGCTTTTCCTGGCTGAACGGCAGGGCTGAAAACGCCTCTTCCAGCGCCACGAAATCGTGGCCGTCGATGCGGCGCACGGCGGCACCGAAAGCCTCAAACTTGGGCGCCAGCGGCTCCAGCGGAATCAGCTCCTCGGTGGCGATGTTGGCCTGGAAGTGGTTGCGGTCGACCACGAAGGTCAGGTTGTTGAGCTTGTGGGCGCTGGCTACCAGCACGGCTTCCCAGCAGGTACCCTCGTTGAGCTCACCGTCGCCGGTTATCACGATGACTTTCTGATTTTGGCCGCGCAGGCGGGCGTCGAGAGCTACGCCCATGGCTACGCTCGGCAGGTGGCCCAGCGAGCCCGAGTGAAACTCCACGCCCGGCACGTTGCGGTTGGGGTGCCAGTAGATGCTGTCGCTGGTTTTCAAGTGATTATCCAGCCGCTCCTTGGGCATGAAGCCCAGCTCGGCAAACACCCCGTAGAGCGCCGGCACGTCGTGGCCCTTGCTCAGGAATAGGTAGTCGCGCTCCGAGTCGGTGAGGTTGCCGGGGTGCACGTTGAGAAAATCGGCGTAGAGGTACACCAGCAGGTCGGCGCAACTCAGCGAGGCGCCCGTGAAGCAGCCGCCATCGGTGCTGAGGCGCACGATGTGCTCGCGCACGCGCAGGGCGAGTTCTTTTAGCTCGTTTTGTTTTTCGGAGGTCATAAGGGCGGTGTCATGCTGAGCGCAGCGCAGCGGAGTCGAAGCATCTCTACTTCAATACTAGCTCCTAACGCTAGCAATGAAGCGATAGAGATGCTTCGGCTTCGCTGCGCTCCGCTCAGCATGACAGTTACTTGTTTTACAATTGCTTGGTATTGCCCGCGTCCACCGTTTTGAGTTCGTCCAAGTGGTTGCGGTACCAGTTCACGCCGGCCAGGTCGGCATTCAAGGCGTAAATGTCCGGCCTTTGTTTTAATAAAGTCAGGATATCGTCCAAACCAAACTCGGGATTAACCGGATAAAGCGCTTCGTACACGGCCTTTATGAAGTCATAATCGGCCGGGTAATCGATGGTGAGGCGGTGCGACATCGAGTAGTCCAGCCCCGTTTCCCAGGTGATATTAGCCAATCGGAAGCGCTCGGGGTTTTCCCAGAAAAAAGGGGTAGTGTGCTCGCGCTCCAAGGGGCGGCGGGCCTCGCGCCAGGCCGTTTCGAGCGCCGCGAAGGTCATTACCTCCACGTCGTTGCCATCGGGGTAGGTAGCGGGGTGCAGGTTGCTGACAAAGTCGTACTGGCCCTGCGTTTCCTCATAATAACCCAGCACCTTATCGATAATGGCCGGGTCGATGAGCGGGCAATCACTCGGGATTTTCACTACTGCCTCCGTTTCGCCAAAGTGCCGCGCCGCCTGGTAGTGGCGGTCGAGCAAGTCGAGCGCCGAGCCCCGAAATACTTCAATACCGTGCTGCGCGCACAGCGCGGCCAGCGGGTCGTCGCTTTGCTCATCGGTGGTGATGACGGCCACGCGGCCCGCCCGGGTGGCCAGTTGCACCCGCTCTACCTGGCGCACCAATAGCGGCTTGCCGCAGAGGTCGAGACTTACTTTATCGGGAAAGCGCGAGGAGCCGCGCCGGGCCTGAATTAGCGTGAGCATAAGCTAGAGTACAAAACGTAACGCTGGCGGCACAAAATGTAATATGAACGGCCCTAGAGTTCCCGGCGTGGCTAGTGCGTGGCGGGGGCCAGTTCGGCTGGGGCGGGCACCTCGGCGGCCGGCCGGTACTGGCGCAAAAACTCCGCGCCGGAGCCCGCAAACTGCCCGTATTGCCGGCACAGGTCGGCAATGCGGCGGGCGCTGGTGCCGCCATTCTGAATGGGCAGCTTGCGCTTGAGGTCGTCGACATCGAAGTAGGAATGCACGGGGATGCCAAGCGCCAAACCCACGTAAGCTACAGTACTATACTGCGTTATCAGCTCTACGCAGTTGGCTATCATTTCCTCGGTGTTGCCGCTGGTGAAAATGCGCGTGCCAGGCGGGGCCCATTTTTCGACCTCGGCGGTGGCGCGGGCCATGTTTTCGTTGGGGTGAAACTTGAAGAACATGGGCCGCCCGGCCGCGATGCGGGTAGCGTGCCGGATAAACTTTTTGCGGTTATCGGGCCGGTAGGTTTCGCGCATGTCGGTGGTGGCCACCAGCACGTAGCCGCGGTGCGGAAAGCTATTATTGCGCAGCTTCTCGATGTTGTCGAAATTCGGAATGCCCGTCACGATGAGCTTATCCTTGTCGACCCCGATTTTCTCGAAGTGCTCGGCGTAGCCCGGCGAGGCCACGCAGTACACGTCGCAGATGTTGTTCATCCCGTTCAGCGCGGTGCTGATGGTGAGGATGGGAAAGTTGGTAAACTTCTTCACCAGGCGCGCCCACAGGTTGAGCGGGTCGGTCATGCCCTCCTGCACGAACACCGACTTGGTTTTCTTGAGCAGGTTCCAGGGCACGATGATGTCGGAGCAGCACACGATGAGGTCGTACTCGTGGCCGAATACGCGGTTCTCGAAGTCATTGCGCAGGTTGTGGGCGGCCAGGTACTTATCGCCCTTTTCCTTGATGTGGCCCTGCACGATGGTTTGCTTCAGCCCGCCGGTGCGCAGCAAAAACTGGTAGAAGCCCCGCATCCAGCCATCGTAGTAAAGCTGGCTGAAATAGGGCTCGTACTCATCCTCAAGCAGCTGCGCGATGCCGTGCATCTGCGTAGTCTGGTTGGGCGAGCCGATTAAATAAAGCGCCTTTTTCACAAAAAATACGTGTAAAAATCACGCAAAAATACACTAGCGCCGCCTTGCGGGCGGGGCGCGAAGCTATCGGGCTACTGCGCGCGGTAGGTCACGTTGCGGCCCAGCAGGCCGGCCGTTTTGGTGAGCTCGTCCCAGGCCACGCTGGCGCGGCCTTCGCGCTTTTCGCCGGGGTATTCGATGAGCTTATAGTGCTTGCTGGCTAGCTCGGGGGCGTAGGTGCCGGTGAGCACCAGCTGCCGGCCGCGCACGGCCCCATCGAGCACCACGGCCCCTACCTCCGACACGGCGCGGGGCTCGGTGCGCACGGTCAGCTGCTCGCGGTTGACGTCTTTGATGGCGTAGCCCCGGTCGACGAGGCCCTGCATGAGGGCGGTGAGGGCCACCAGGCCGCTGTCGCGGCGGGCGATGAGGGCGGCATTAGCCTTTTTAGGAGGCAGCACTACCGGCGCTTTGGGAGCCGCTGCGGCGGGGGCCGCCGGGGCTTGCTGGGCCAGGGCCAGGGTAGGCAGCAGCGCCAGGCTAAGAAGAAGCAGGGGTTTCATAAGGGGCGAGGTACTAAGCAGAAAGAACTGAACGGAAGCGGCACCAGGGCGGCGGACGGGCGGCAGCCAGCGGACCACCGCCCGAAGCTACAAAGGTCGGGCTAGATGACGGTACCAGCGGCCTGACATTTTACCGGCTGGCCGGTTTAGGGCGCGGGCCTGGCCGCTGGCCCGGCCATCCTGCCTTTCTTGCAAGGTATTTTAGGCTGCGACGCGGCCCGCCCCATGCCCACCGACGCCCCTACCCCTGCTTCATCAGTAGCTACCGCCGCCGTGCCGGTGTTTCTCGACCTCGAGCAGCGGCGCGTGCTGCTGGTGGGCGGCGGGGCCGAGGCCCTGGCCCAGCTTGGCACCGTGCTGGCCGCCCACCCCACGGCCCGCGTCACGGTGGTGGCCCCTACCCCGATGCCCGAGCTCGTGGCCCTGGCCCAGCGCCACCCGCAGGTGCGGGTGCTGGCGCGCGCCTTCGAGCCGGCCGACCTGGCCGGGCACGACCTGGTGCTGGTGGCTACCCCCGATGCCGGGCTGCTCGGCCGCGTGCGGGCCGGGGCCGCCGCCCGCCGCCTGCACGCCGTGGCGGCCTTCGGCCCTGCCGAAGAAGCCGAGGCCACCGCCTACTGGCGGCGCGTGGCCACGTGGGCGCTGCTGGCCTTCGCGGGATTTTTGATGCTCACCATCTTGTCGTACTACTTCACCTGGCAGCAGGCGTGGGCAGGGGTGCGCGGCGCGGGCACGTTCTACACGTTCGTGGCCGTGGGCTTCGTGGCCCAGCTGATAGATGGCATGCTGGGCATGGGCTACGGCATCGTGTCGGCCATCAGCCTGATGACGCTGGGGCTGCCCCCGGCCTCGGTGAGCGCCAGCATTCACACGGCCGAGATGTTTGCCAGCGGCGCGTCGGGCTACCACCACTACCGCTTCGGCAACGTCAACAAGAAGCTATTCAGGGTGCTGGTGCTGCCCGGCGTGGCCGGCTCAGTGGCCGGGGCGCTGCTGCTCGCGCGGCTGGGCGAGGCGCACGTGGCCTACCTCAAGCCGGTGCTGGCCGTGTACCTGCTCGTGCTGGGCGCGCGCATCATCAGCAAGGCTCTTAAAAAGCAGCCGCAGCAGCGCCGCAAGGTGAAAAATGCCGGCTGGCTGGCCAGCGCGGGCGGCTTTCTCGACTCGTTTGGCGGGGGCGGCTGGGGGCCGCTGGTCACGAGCACGCTCATTGCCAACGGCCGCACGCCGAGCTACGTCATCGGCACGGTGAGCCTGGTAGAGTTTTTCGTGACGTTCGCCAGCGCGGTCACATTTTTTTCGGTGCTGGGCTTCAAGCACTGGCAAATCGTGCTGGGCCTCATCGGCGGGGGCGTGGCGGCCGCGCCCATTGCCGCCCGCCTGGCCGGCCGCCTACCCACCCGCTGGATGTTCGTGGGCGTGGGTGCCATGGTTATTTTCTGGAGCCTCTGGACGCTGCGCAAGCTGCTATAAGTCGCCCCCACCCGCTGGGCCTGCCCAGAGGCGCTTCTTAAGCTGCCTTTCAGCCGGTGCCTCCAAGGGTGCTTTTGGGGTTCGGCCATTGCGGGCGGCGGGCAGACGAACTTCCGTGCACGAACAATTTCAACTTCATAAAGTGCAATAATAACTCAGCACCACCCGCCTATGATTTAATTGTTACTAACCGATGATTAACATTATTTTGTCTATAATAAATTGTAATTAATTTACTAATTGCGCCAATTATATTCTTTTTAAAAACCTAAGTAATATCTTAGAAGTATAAACCAATAAGCTGAACCGTTGCGCACTACCCGGCTACTTGCTACCGGCCAGGCGGCGCTTACTACCAACGCTCTTTTGCGCGGGCTGCTTTTTTATCCATCTTACTACCGCTAGTTATGCACACCACCACTACCTGCACCCGCCAGCTGCCCGATACGGCCGCCTGGCTGCTGGCCGCCGGGCTGTTGCTGGGCCTACTCGGCCTGGGCAGCCTGGCCCGTCCGGCGCTCGCGCCCGCCCAAGGGCAAGCCCGCTCGCGCGCCGCCGCGCCGCCCGCCGCGCGGGTAGTGCCCGCGTCGTGGCGGGCAGCGGCGCCGTAGCCCACCGCCCGAGTTTGTTATAAGTAGCTATCCTATACCCTGTGAATAAATTAGTTGTTATCCTGCTCGCGCTGTGCGGCGCGGGGCAGCTCCGCGCCCAGTCGGGTGCCTGGCTGCCCGATAGTGCCCGCCCGGCGTATCCGCGCACCTTGCTCGCAGCCCCGGCCCTGCCCCAGGTGCAAGCCTCGCTGGCCGAGCCCGGCCGGCGCGCCATCTACCAGAGCCTGTGGGCCGACGTGCAAAGCCCGCCGCCCACCGACAACACCTCGGCCAGCGGGCGGCGGGCGCGGGCCACCTGGGCCAAAAACGCGGCCTTCGCAGTGCTGCTAAACCGGCAGCCGGCCGGCGCGGGCCTGGCCCCGCTGCCCGCCGAAACGCACGATGCCCTGGCCGCCAGCGCCCGCAGCCTGCTCGAAAGCCTGAACACCGAAGTAGAGCCCTTCGCCACCTGGACTGGCACCATGCCCTACACCGAGTGGCAGTGGCGCTCGAAGGAGCTGATTGACTACCTGATAGCCTACGACCTGCTGCGCGGCGCGGGTGAAAGCGCGGCCGCGCTAGCGGCCGGCCAGGCCCGGCTCCAGGTTTTTGCGGGCAACCTCTACCGGCAGTCGACCACGCCGCTGATGGGTATCACGTTTTACAGCGCCGTCAAAAACAACCACACCCTGATGACGGCCGCCGCCCTGGGCATGGCCGCCGTGGTGCTGAACGACGCGACCAGCACCGACGCCAACCAACAGCCCGCCCGCTGGGCCGGCGCGGGGCTGCACACCATCGACAACGTGCTGTGGCGCGACGCCCAGCGGCAGTCTGACTCGACGCAGGTGGCGGGCTACGCCGAGGGGCCGTACTACTGCAAGTACGCGCTGCTCAACTGCTTACCGTATTTCCGGGCGATGGGTAATTTTCTGCCCGATGGCCGCCTGCCTTACACTTTCGGCGGCAGCACGCGGAGCATCCGCAACCCCTATTTCGACCCCAAATACGACCGGCTATATGAGTGGCTGACGGCCATCCGGCTGCCCGACGGGCGGCTGCCGGCGCTGGAAGACTCCTACGTAGACATGGGCATGCCCGAGCTGGCCCTCACCGGCAAGCCGCAGTATGCCAAGCCGATGTACTACAGTAAAATAACGGGCACGGGCATGGCCTCCGACCTGGCGCAGCTGCGCGACGCCACCGTGGACATGCGCGCCGCCTGGCTGGCCGCCGCCGTGGCCCCCACCGCGCCCGCGCACCCGGCCCTGACGGTGCTGCCGGGCAGCGGCAACTTGATTTTTCGGTCGGGCGCCGACTCGGCCGCCACCTACCTGCACGTGTACGGCCGCGGCGGCACAGCCCAAAGCAACAGCGGCGGCCACAACCAGGGCGACGCCAGCAGCTTCATTTTGCACGCGCAGGGGCAGCTGCTGGCCCTCGACCCCGGCTACCTCAGCTACGGCCGCCGGGCCGAGGTGGGCGCGGCCACCAGCCACAACCTAGTGCTGGTAGATGGCGCGGGCCCCGCCCTGGGCGCGCCCGGCGCTACCAACTCGGCCCCCGCCGCCATCGAGCGCACCTTCCAAACGCCGCAGCTCAGCTACGGCGAGGTAACGACGAGCTACCAGCAGGCCCGCCTCACGCGCAAGACGCTGTTTGTGCGCAACACCTACTACCTGCTGGCCGATGCCGTGAGCGCCGCCGCACCCCGCACCTACACCTGGCAGCTGCACGGCTACGGCCTGGCGGGCGGCACGGCCGCCACTGGCACCTTCGCGGGCAATCTGGCTGGGCACGAGGGCACCTGGCAAAAAAACGGCGTGCGCCTGCTGGCCCACGTGGCGGGCACCGGCACGGCCGCCACCTATGCCACCGCTACCAACCCCCACGAAACTACCTATAACACCGCCGAAAACCACACCACGCTGCTGGTGCAGCAAAGCGGCACAACCCAAACGCAGTTTTTGAGCGCGCTCTACCCCTACGCTGCCCAGCCGCCGCAGGTGGCCACCACCAGCCAGGCCACCACGGCCGCGCTGGCCACCGCCGCCGAGGGCTTCGTGGATGTCGCCTTCGCGCAGGCCGATACCGTGCTGACTGCCGACGCCAGCGGCCGGCTGCCGCAGGCCGTGCAGGCCGATGGGCTGCTCAATTTTTATTCGGCCGACGCCAACGGCAAGTTCGCCCAGCTTTTTGTGCAGGCGGGCACCACGCTGCAAGTCGGCCCCGCGGCCGTGCTGACGTCCGCACGCCGGGCCGATATAAGCTGGCAGCGCCTCAGCCCCGGCCACTACGCCGGCTACGCCAGCCGCGCCACCACGCTGCTGCTGGCGCTGGGCAGCGCGCCCAGCGCCGTGCGCGGCGCGGGCGTGGCCAGCTACGCCTACGATGCCGGCTTACAGCAACTGCGCGTAGTACTAAGCCAGGCTTCGGACTTTGAGGTAGCGCTGCCGGCCGCCGGCAGCGGCACCGCACCGCTGCCGGTGGTGCTCACCGATTTTGCGGGCCAGCGCCAGAGCGCGGCCGTGGCGCTGAGCTGGCACACGGCGTCGGAGCAGCACAATGCGGGCTTCGAGGTGCAGCGCCGGACGGCGGAAGCGGCCGATTTTACTACCCTTGGCTTTGTGGTGGGCGCGGGCACGGCCAGCCGCAACACGGGCTACGCCTTCCGCGACGCGGCGGCCCCAGCCGGGCTGGTGTACTACCGCCTGCGGCAGCTCGACCGTGATAGCACCGCTACCTACTCGCCCGTGGTGGCCGTGGCGGGTACCACCCCGGCCGGGGCCGCCGAGGCCAGCATGCGGGTGTTTCCGCAGCCCGCCCGCGACTGGCTGCGGGTGCAGATGGCCGGCTCCGCGCCGCCCACCACGCTGCAGCTGCTCGATAACCTGGGCCGCGTGGTGCGCCAGCAACTTTGCCAAACCGAAACGCAGCTGGATGTGCGCGGGCTACCCGCCGGCCTCTACTACCTGGTGGCCAGCGGCACCGCTGGGCGTCAAAAAGTGGTCATCGAACCTTAACGCACTGGCTCGCGAGCGGGCATTACGGGCCGCCCTGGCAGTAGTGCCCGCTTCGGTGTGGCTAGCTACTGCCAGGGCATTGGGTCAGCCGCAGCTATAGCCTGGCTCCGGTTTCGGCAGAGATACCCGTTTGGCTGGCTGCGCCGGCATATTTTTAACCGCAGGCCGCACTGTTGGGGCTACTACTGGTGCTCGGCAATTGGGGTTTGCCCTGCGCCTCGTACTTACGCGGCGCGCTACCGGCTTCTGGCTAGCAACCCATGCGCCCTGAAACGAAGAAAGCCCGCCGGTAAGGGCGGGCTTTCTAAGCTTTGGCGCTCCCTCCTGGGCTCGAACCAGGGACCCTCTGATTAACAGTCAGATGCTCTAACCGGCTGAGCTAAGGAAGCTTTTCTAGTCCCGAAACCGGCGCTTTCGGGCCACAAAGATAGGAACACGTTTTTTGAATTTGCAAGCCAGCTGCAAAAAAACTTATTAAATTTTAATTTGAGATAGTTAACAAACTACCATTCAGGTTAGTAGTGTACGAGCGCAGCATGCGGTTGGCGGGGCCACCCGTTACCTGACCCTGCAAATCGAACTGCGAATTGCAGCAAGTATCCCGAAAAAACAGCCGCGAGCGGTCCAGGCTCACCAGCGAGCAGGCATCGTAGGGCTGGTAGGGGCAGTTGCGGTCGTAGGCGCGGTAGGTGCTCGCGTTCAGCCGCACCACGAATAAGCCCTTCACGCCGCCGCCCGCAATGCCCGACATGGGCAGCACCACCACGCCATTGTCGTAGCGCAGCGCCTGGTACTGCTGGTTGGTGATGTTGATTTGAGTGCTGAACGACACCGACGGAATCGTCTGGGTCGTCGTAGCCGAGCTGCCGCAGGCCGCCAGCCCAAACAACGCCACGCTCGCACCCGCCAGAATCATGTTACGCATAAATCAAAGAATCAAAGCGATAAATAAACGCGGGCTGGCGGCAACTTATTCCATCCGGCCAACCTACTTTTTAAACAGCGAGTTCACGAACGTGTGCCGGTCGAAGAGCTGCAAGTCCGTCATCTTCTCGCCCACCCCGATGTAGCGCACCGGGATGCTGAACTGGTCGGAGATACCGATAACCACGCCGCCCTTGGCCGTACCGTCGAGCTTGGTGATGGCCAGCGCCGACACCTCGGTGGCGCGGGTAAACTCCTTGGCTTGCATAAAAGCATTCTGGCCCGTGCTGCCGTCGAGCACGAGCAGCACCTCGTGCGGCGCTTCGGGGATAACCTTCTGCATCACGCGCTTGATTTTGCTGAGCTCGTTCATCAGGTTCACCTTGTTGTGCAGGCGGCCGGCGGTGTCGATGATGACCACGTCGGCACCCATTTCCACGCCTTTCAGCACGGCGTCGTAGGCCACGGCGGCGGGGTCGGTGTTCATGCCGTGCGAAATGACGGGCACGCCCACCCGCTGCCCCCACACGATGAGCTGGTCTACGGCCGCCGCCCGGAAGGTATCAGCCGCACCCAGCACCACCTTCTTACCGGCGCTGTGGAAGCGGTGCGCCAGCTTGCCGATGGTCGTGGTTTTGCCCACGCCGTTCACGCCCACTACCATTATCACGAAGGGGTGGCCGGGCGTATCGGGCCGGTCGAGGATGGCGCGCGAGCCCGTGGTGCCCGCGTTGGCGTCGAGCAGGTCGGCTATCTCTTCGCGCAGAATGCGGTCGAGCTCGCCGGTGCTCACGTACTTGTCGCGGGCCACGCGCTTTTCGATGCGGTCGATGACTTTTACCGTGGTGTCGATACCTACATCGGCGTGCACGAGCAGGGTTTCGAGGTCGTCGAGCACGGCCTCGTCCACGGTGCTTTTGCCCACCACGGCCTTGCTGAGCTGGTCAAAGAAGCTGGTTTTGGTTTTTTGCAGGCCTTCGTCGAGGGCCTGCTGCTGCTCCTTGTTTTCCTTGTCTTTCTTAAAAAAATCGAAGAGGCCCATATACTTGGCGTGTCATGCTGAGCGCAGCGAAGCATCTCGCATGGGGTAGTACTCAATACATTATAGGTTTACTGCGCCACGCGAGATGCTTCGTCTCTGCTTAATGCGCAGAATGCTCAGCATGACCGTTCAGAGAAACAAACTGGTTTACACGAAAAAAGTCCCACGAAGGTGGGACTTTTTTATATCATCGGGGCACGGCGGCAGCTTATTTGCCAGCCAGCGCGTCCTGTACTTTATCTACGGGCACCATTTCCTCACGGAAGGTGTAGGCACCGGTTTTCTCTGATTTCACGGCGCGAATGACTTTAGCCCAGTCTTTGCCCGTGGCGGTTTTCAGGGTTGCTACTACTTTCTTAGCCATGACTCAGGTTATTTAATTTCCTTGTGAACAGTCATTTTGCGCAGTACCGGGTTGAATTTCTTCAGCTCGATACGCTCGGGGGTGTTCTTGCGGTTCTTGGTGGTGATGTAGCGCGAGGTGCCCGGCATACCCGAGTTTTTGTGCTCGGTGCACTCCATGATAACCTGCACCCGGTTTCCTTTCTTGGCCATCGCGACGGGAGGGGGGAGTTAATTTTTGAATTAGGTTTGCAAAGGTACGATTTTTTTAGGGAAACCGCAACCCCTTGGTGGCCTGACTCCTGCGCACCGCCCAGCCGGACGCTGGGCATCCCGCTCGCTACAGCAGCAGCGCCGCAACCGGGTAGCCGTGGTGGCCCGCCCGGTTTCGGCGCTCATACAGGCCCGAAAAACTAAGTCGCTAACTGCGAACTAGTAGGTGATGAAGCCTTGCTCCTTGGCCTTCTTCAAGGTGGCCATGATGCCATTCTTGTTGATGGTGCGGATGGTCGAGGCAGCTACGCGCAGCGTTACCCAGGCGTCTTGCTCGGGGATATAGAAGCGCTTCTTTTGCAGGTTCGGGTAGAACTTGCGCTTGGTCTTGTTGTTGGCGTGCGACACGTTGTTACCTACGCGGGTACGCTTGCCGGTCAAATCACAAACTCGGGCCATGATATAGAAAGGTTACTTGATGCTATTCCGAAACGGGCCGCAAATATCGGCATTTTTTAGCCAACTACCAAATAGTAAATGAGTAAGTGAGTAAATGGGTAAATCTAACCCACTTACTCAGCCTCAAAACGGGCCGCATCTGTTCACCGCACGGCTCTGAAAGCAGTTTAGCTCAGCAAGCTCAACCTTACTCAGCTACTCATTTACCACTTTACTACCCCGCCACGGGCAATGCCGGCAGCCACTGCCGCAGCAAAAGCCCCGGCGGCGGTGGTATTGCTCGGTGAAGACCATATAGCCTTCGGGCGTGTAGTAGAAGTCACCTGTTTGAAGCGGCTGAGCGGCAAAGGCAGTGAGGCGTGGGTCGGTAGGCATAGGCATGGGTAGCGGTTAGCGCAGCAGGTCGTCGGGCCGAACTTGCCGGGGCACGGGCAACACATTGTCGCGGCCCGTAAACTGCCGATACTGCTGATAAGCCTGCACGCGCGGGTCGGCCCCCAGCAGCCAGCTTGCCACTGCGCCCGCCAGCGATGCGCCGGTGGCTACCGGCGAGTTCTGGCGGTAGTACACCAGTTGATTATCGGGCAGCACGGGCCCACGCTGGCGGGCAACGGGCGCAAGCGGCGCGTAGGCCGCCGCCCGCACCGTAGGAATGGGGGCCGCCGCTGGCGGGGCTACTACCGCGCCACCCGGCAGCGGCGGCAGCGCGAGCGATAAAGGCACTGCCCTGTAGCCCGGCAAGGGCGCGGGCAGCAGCAGGCCTTGGGCCTGGGCAGCAGCCAGCTTAAAGCTCAGAACAGCAACGGGTAACAGCGAGCGGCGTAGCATAGCGAGGCGGGAAACGCGCGGAAAGGCAACGGGCGCTTCCCAACGGCGTAAATTTACAACAGTAATCGCTGCTTCTTACCCATTTCCTATGTCTGTCCCCACCCACTTCGTTTCGCACGCCGAGCGCCTCATGGCCCTCGAAGACCAGTACGGTGCCCACAACTACCACCCGCTGCCCGTGGTGCTTTCGCGCGGCAAAGGCGTGCATCTGTGGGACGTGGAAGGCAAGCGCTACCTGGATTTCTTATCCGCCTACTCGGCTGTTAACCAAGGGCATTGTCACCCGCGCATTATCGGGGCGCTGACCGAGCAGGCGCAGCAGCTCACGCTCACCAGCCGAGCGTTTTTCAACGACCGGCTGGGCGCGGCCGAGCAGCAGCTCTGCGAGCTTTTTGGCTACCAGAAAGCATTGCTGATGAACTCGGGAGCCGAGGCCGTCGAAACCGCCCTCAAGCTGGCCCGCAAGTGGGGCTACCAGGAAAAAGGCATCGCGCCCAACCAGGCGCGCATCATCGTGGCCGAACACAACTTCCACGGGCGCACCACGGGCATCATTTCCTTCAGCACCGACGGCGACAGCACGGGCGGCTTCGGCCCCTTCGTGCCCGGCTACCAGGTAGTGCCGTATGACGATGCAGAGGCGCTGGCCGAAGCCCTCAAAGACCCGCACGTGTGCGGCTTTCTGGTCGAGCCCATCCAGGGCGAGGCGGGCGTGGTAGTGCCCAGCGAAGGCTATTTGAGCCAGGCCGCCAAGCTCTGCAAAGCGCACAACGTGCTGCTTATCACCGACGAAATTCAGACCGGGCTGGGCCGCACCGGCAAACTACTGGCCACCGACTACGAAGACGTGCGCGGCGATATTCTCATCTTGGGCAAGGCCCTGAGTGGCGGCGTACTACCCGTGTCGGCGGTGCTGGCCGACGATGAGATTATGCTCACCATTCAGCCCGGGCAGCACGGCTCTACGTTCGGCGGCAACCCGCTGGCCTGCGCCGTGATGCAGGCTGCGCTCGATGTCTTAGTAGATGAAAACCTGGCCGATAATGCAATGCGCCTGGGCAAGATTTTCCGCGAGGAAATGCGCCTGCTGCAAGCCGAAGTGCCCGAGCTGGTAGAAACCGTGCGCGGCCGGGGCCTGCTCAACGCCGTGGTTATCAGCCCCACGCCCGATGGCCGCACCGCCTGGGACGTGTGCGTGGCCCTCATGGAGCGCGGCCTGCTGGCCAAGCCCACCCACGGCGACATCATCCGCTTTGCGCCGCCGCTCGTCATCACGGAAGCCGAATTGCGCGATGCCTGCGCCCTGATTGCCGACGTTATCCGGGCTTTTTGAGTATAAGGCTGCATGAGAAAAATTTTAGTTCTGGCCCCGGCGCTGCTGCTGGCGGGCTGCCATAGCGCCCAGGTAGTTACGCAGCCCGCCACGCCAGTTGCCGAGCCGTTGGCTATTGCCGCGCCGACCGTGCCCTTCGATTCGGCGTTGGCTGCTACCGTTACTACTACCCTACCCGCCCCTGCTGGGCCAGCAGCCGCTGCTGCTACGCCGGCCGCAACCCGGCCGCAGGTTCAGAAAGCCCCGCGCCCGGCCCAAAAAGCGCCCACGCTCGCGCCGCTGGCTACGGTCAGGCTTGCCGCACCGATAGCCAAGCAGCTGGCTCACAAGCTTCAGCGGCAGCGGCCTACCGAGGGCGCGGCCGAAAACGGCCTGGGCCGGGTGGCGCTGTTTTTTATTGGCGTGGTGCTGGCCGTGCTGGCGGGCCTGGCGGCGCTGGTGAGTTTGATTCCGGGCGTCAGCTTTTGGGGCGGGCTCGGGCTGGTGGCGGCCGGGCTGGTAGTGCTGTTTCTACTGTACTCGCTTTTTAGCGGGGGTAAGAAGAAAAAATAGCGGCTTACAACGCTAAGAGCAAGCCACGCATCTTCTTGTTATATATAGCTTTCTAAAACGTACAGTCTGGCTTTCCCGCTAGGCAGCCATGTCACGTACCATCCATTGCGTAGCTATGAAAGCGGCTGTTTGCGCCCTCCTGATTATCTGCCTGTCAGCGTGTCGACTCAGCCAGCCCTTGCCTTTTGTAGATGCTGGTTCAGCAGCAGCAGCTGCGGCTGGCGTTGCTACGGTTACTCCGCCAACAGCTGGCGCGGCAGCCGTTACCATCACTGACACCTCACCTGGCATATCGGCCAAACAAGCACCAGGCTTTCCGCGTCGAATAGCAACCCGGCAGCCGAAGCAGGCTAAAGCTTTGCCTTTGGTTCGCTATGCTTACCTATCCAAGCCAGCAAAAAACAGGCAACCTATTGCTACCAGTCTTTCTGGCGTTGCAGCCAGCGAACCTGCTATTAGCCCTGGCAAAAGCCTTCTCCTGGCCGGAATAGGAGGGATTATAGTACTAACCGCTATTCTTATCATTCCTTCGATTACGACTTTCGGCGGTGCTATTGTGATTGGCTTTGCATTAGCGCTAGGCGTAACGTTTTTGTTACTAGGTTTCTTTTCCTACTTGCTAGGGCTGTACGAAAAAGGGCGCGTAGCTCGGGCTGACAGGCCCAAAAAATAACTTGCCGCTGTAGTTGGTGGTTAATAAGGATTCCAAGTTTTTAAATGCAAAAGGTCATCTGGTAGTTATCCAGCGGCTTACGCTACCCTACTTACGCCCTATGTCCCTCATCCCCACGCACCGCCCCCGCCGCAATCGCAAGTCGCAGGTTATCCGCGACATGGTGCAGGAAACGCGCCTCACGACCCACGATTTCATTTACCCACTCTTCATCATCGAAGGCCAGAACCAGCAGCTGGAAGTGAAGTCGATGCCCGGCATCTACCGCTACTCGGCCGACCGCGTTATCGACGAAGTAGGCGCGGCCGTGGAGCTTGGCATCAACGCCTTCGCGCCCTTCCCCAGCATCAACGACGGCCTGAAAGACCGGCTGGCCCGCGAGTCAACTAACCTCAACGGCTTGTACCTGAAGGCCGTGGCCGACATCAAGCGGCAGTTCCCGGAGGTGGCCATCATGACCGATGTGGCGATGGACCCTTACAGCAGCGACGGCCACGACGGCGTGGTAGACGTGGATTCGGGCGAAATTCTCAACGATGCCTCGCTCGAAGTGCTCGGCCAGATGGCCCTGGCCCAGGCCCGCGCCGGGGCCGACATCATCGGCCCCAGCGACATGATGGACGGCCGCGTGGCCTGGATACGCGACGTGCTGGATAGCAACGGCTTCAGCCACGTCAGCATCATGAGCTACACTGCCAAGTACGCTTCGGCGTTCTACGGCCCCTTCCGCGACGCGCTCGACTCGGCCCCCAAAAAGGGCGACAAAAAGAGCTACCAGATGAACCCCGCCAACCGCCTCGAAGCCCTGCGCGAGTTGGCCCTCGACGAAACCGAAGGCGCGGATATGGTGATGATTAAGCCCGCCCTGAGCTACCTCGACATCATCCGGGAAGTGAAAAACCACACCCACCTACCCGTTACTGCCTACAACGTATCGGGCGAGTACGCCATGGTGCGCGCCGCCGCCCTCAACGGCTGGGTCGATGGCGAAAAAACCATGATGGAAGTGCTTATGAGCATCAAGCGCGCCGGGGCCGATGCCATTTTGACCTACTTCGCTAAGGACGCGGCCGAGGTGCTGCGGCGTGGATAATGGCTGCTGAACTTACCATCTACCGCGCCACGGTGGCCGACTTACCGGCCATCGTGGCGCTGGTGCAAGCGGTAGTGCCGCTGATGAACGCCGCCGGCAACTACCAGTGGACCAGCGAGTACCCTAACCAGTCGGTTTTTGAAAAGGACATCGCCCAAAACCACCTCTGGGTAGCCGAATTAGGCGGCGAGCTAGCCGGCATCGCCGCCCTCACCCAGGACCAGGATGCCGAATATGCCGACGCCGACTGGGACGCCGCCGAGCCCGCCCTCGTGACGCACCGGCTGGCCGTGGCCCCCAGCGCCCAGGGCCGCGGCGTCGCGCAAGCCCTGCTGGCGCAGGCCGAGCACGAGGCGCGGGCGCTGGGCCTGCGCACCCTGCGCGTGGATACCAACTCAGAAAACGCGGCTACCCAGCGGCTTTTCCCGAAGCTCGGCTACCGCTTTGCGGGCGAGATAACGCTGGCCTTCCGGCCGGGGCTGCGGTTCTTTTGCTACGAAAAGCGGCTGGGATAGCCGCGCTGCTTGAGTCGTATATTAGACCTATGAAAACGATAGTCTTACACGTGCCCGACGAGGCCGACGAGGCCACGGTCATGGCGACCTTGGCAGAGCTACTCGATAAAAAACTGATTAAGATGGATACCGAACTACCGATGAGCTGGCCGGGGCCACCACTCACGGCAGAAGCTTTTGCCGACAAGCTGGGCCAGGCACTAGCGGCCCCTCGCCTATCCGTTGAAGACGCTAGGAAGCGGCTGGGATTATGATTCGCAACGGGCGCACGGTGACGCTGGGCGAGGAGTTTGTGCGGGAATTAGAAGCTGCGGAGAAATACGTTGGCCGTGATACGCCCCGTCGGGGCCGCCAGTTTGTGAGCGAGGTCATGGACTTTACGCTCGAAATTCTAGCGCCCCTGCCGTTTGCTTATCCGGCCTATCCTTACCCTGCCGCACCCGGCCGTCAGCTGCGGCGGGCCGTCTTTCGCAAGCACTACATCATTATTTACGAAGTGAGTGAGGCCGAAGTGAGCTTTGTCTTCTTCCATCACAGTAGCCGCAACAGCCCCGATTTAAGCTTTTTAGAAAGCTAATTGCGCCCCGCAAATGGCCAGCGGCCCAGCCGCCGGCTCCAGAGCAGAAACGCGCCCGTGCCCAGCGCCATCATGCCCAGGGCGGCCAGCTGAAAATACAGCTTGAAGTGCCACCCGCCCCAGCTGACCTCGGCCGGGGCGATGCCCCAGAACACGGCCAGCCACACGGCCACCGCCAGCACCACGGGCAGCGGGTAGAGCGGCATTTTGAAGGGCAAACTCGCCGTGCCGCGCCGGCGGCGCAGCAGCACCAGCCCCACCGCCTGGCCCACAAACTGCACCAGTATCCGCATGGCCAGGATGGCCGAAATAACCTCGCCCAGCCGGAAAAGTAGGCTGAACACGAAGCCCACGCCGCCCAGCAGCAGCAACGACACGTAAGGGAACTGCTTGGTAGGGTGCAGCTTACCGAACACGGACAAAAACTCGCCGTCGGCCGCCGCCGCGTAGGGAATGCGCGAGTAGCCCAGCAGCACCGCAAACAGCGACGCGAACGCCACCAGCAGCACCAGCCCCGTGGCCGCCTGCGCCGCCGCCGGCCCGTAGAGCCGCTCCATAAACACGCTCACGATAAATTGCGACTTGTCGCCCGCGCCGGCCTGCCAGGCCTGCACCTCCTGCCACGGAATGACAGTGCCCACGCTCCAATTGAGCAGCAAATACAGCGCCGCGATGCCCAGAATGCTCAGGAAAATGCTGCGCGGAATGACGCGCTCAGGCTTCACGATTTCGGCGCCCAGGTGGCACACGTTGTAGTAGCCAAGGTAGGAGTAGATGGTTTTGACGGCCGCCTGCCCCATCGCGGCCGAAAGGAGCAGGCCCGGCAGCGCACCCACGCCGCCCACCGGCAACACGGCTACCGGGTGGTTGGCGTGGGTGAGGCCGCCGAAAATCAGCCAGGCCATGAGGCCCAGCACACCTACCCACAGCGCCACGCCGAGCTTGCCAATGTCCTCGATGCGGCGGTAGAGTAGCACGATAAGCAATAAAACTACCGAGCCGGCCACTATTTTGGGCTGCCACCATTCAGTCATCGGCACGAGGTAGCCAAAGTATTGGGCAAAGCCAATGGCCCCGGAAGCCAGCACCAGCGGCGACTGAATGAGCGTTTGCCAGACGTAGAGAAACGACATGAAGCGCCCCCAGGTCTGCTCGCCGTAGGCCAGCTTGAGGAAGCGGTACGAGCCGCCCGCCTCGGGGTAGGCCGCGCCCAGCTCGCTCCAGATGAGGCCATCGACCAGGGCCAGGCCAGCACCCACCAGCCAGGCCAGCAGAAAGTTAGGCCCCATAAAGCCCATGACGAGCGGCAGGGTCACGAAGGGCCCGATGCCCACCATGTCAATCATGTTGAGGGCGGTGGCTTGCACCAGGCCCAGGCGGCGCTGTAGAGAAGGTTGGGACATAGGGTTGGATTAGCAGGATGTTAGACATCAGACGTTAGACATGAGACATGAGACATGAGAACTCAGCGAAGTAGAGCAGTTCTCATGTCTCATGTCTAACGTCTCATGTCTAACATCCTGCTAACCCCTAGCGCACGCCCACGGTTTTGGCGGCTGGCGTCAGGCCTTCGGCCAGCTGCACCAGGCGCACCAGCTCGGCGCGGTAGCCATCGGCATCGGGGCCGCGGCCGGCCTGGGCGAGCTGGGCGGCGGTGGCGTAGGTGGCGGTGCCGCGCTGCTCACTCTGGCGCAGCAGCAGGCCAAACTCGGCCACGGCGGCGGCAAACTGCTGGTCGGCCGACGTCTGAGTTATAGCTACGGCCGCGCCGGCCAGCGGCTGCGCCAGCAGCTTGCTGGTGCTGCCCTGCGGCTCTTTGTAGCGCAGCTTCACGGTGAGCACTTCGGCGGCGGGGCTGCCGGCTTTAGCCTTCGGCAATTGGTATTTGAGCGGGTCGATGAGCGGCTTGTCGGCCCCGGCGGGCACCAGCTCGTAGAGGGCCATCACGGTGTGGCCCGCGCCGAGTTCGCCGGCGTCTTTGCGGTCGTTGTTGAAGTCTTCATTGGCGAGCAGGCGGTTTTCGTAGCCAATGAGGCGGTAGTCGGCCACGCGGGCGGGGTTGAACTCGATTTGCAATTTCACATCCTTGGCCACCGTGAAGAGCGTGCCGCCAAACTGCGCCACCAGCGTGCGGCGGGCCTCGTCGAGGTTGTCGAGGTAGGCGTAGTTGCCGTTGCCTTTGTCGGCCAGTAGTTCCATGCGGCTGTCGCGCAGGTTGCCCCGGCCGCAGCCCAGCACGGTGAGGAACACGCCCGTTTCGCGCTGCTGCACAATGAGCTGCTCCATGGCCGCGTCCGAGCTTTCGCCCACGTTAAAATCGCCGTCGGTGGCCAGAATCACGCGGTTATTGCCTTCTTTCTGGAAAAACTGCCCCGCCACCGCGTAGGCCAGCCGCAGGCCCGCACCGCCCGCCGTGGAGCCGCCCGCCGTGAGCCGGTCGATGGCATCGAGGATGGTTTGCGGCTGCGAGCCGGGCGTGGGCGGCAGCACCAGGCCGGCCGCGCCGGCGTAGGCCACCAGCGCCACGTGGTCTTGGGGGCGCAGCTGCTTCACGAGCAGCCGCAGGCCGGCCTGCACCAGCGGCAGGCGGTCCTCCCCCATCATCGAGCCGGAGACATCGACCAAGAAAACGAGGTTGGCGGGCGGCAGCTTGGCGGTTTCAATTTTCTTGGCCTGAATGCCGATGCGGGCCAGCTGGTGGCCGGGCGCCCAGGGGCACTCGCTGAGCTCGGCGCTGATGCGCACCGGGTCGGGGCTGGCGGCGGGCGGCGCGGGTAGCTGGTAGTGGAAGTAGTTTAGCATTTCCTCCACGCGCACGGCATCGCGCGGGGGCAGCTGGCCTTCGTTGAGAAAGCGCCGCACGTTGCTGTAGCTGGCGTTATCGACATCGAGTGAGAAGGTACTGAGCGGCTCCTTGGCCACGGCCCGGAAGGCGTTTTCCTGGATAGCGGCGTAGGTATCGCCCGCGCCGGCCTCGGGCCGGGCGGGGTACGGCAGCAGGCCGGGGGCCACGGGCGGAGCCATTTGCACCTGCGTGTCGTACGCGCCATCGGGGCTGGTCCTATCATCCAGCTGGCCGCTGGCGCGGCGCGCTTTGCGCCCGGCCCGGCTCACCTGCACGCCGGCTACCCGGCCTTGCAGCGTTTGCTTGGCGGCGGGGGCGGCGCTGGTTGCTACCGAGCCAGTTACGCTTTGGCGTTTTTGGATGCCGTAGCCGGTTATCACCACCTCATTCAGCGACTTCTGGTCGGCTTGCAGCACCACATCCAGGGCCGCGCCGGGGGCCGGGGCGGGCAGCTCACGCCCCACGTAGCCGATGAAGCTGAACACCAGCGTAGCATGTTGGGCGGGCACGCCCGCCAGGGCGTAGCGGCCGGCCGCGTCGGTACTGACGCCCAGAGCGGTGCCCTTGAGTAGCACCGTGACGCCGGGCAGCGGCTGGCCCCCGGCGTCGGTGACGCGCCCGCGCACGGTGCGGGTGGCGGCGGTGGGGCGGCTGGCGGGCGGGGCCTGTTGGGCCAGGGCGGCCGGGGCATCGGCCAGCAGCGCCAGCGGCAGGAGCAGCGCGGGAAGCAGGTTTCTCATGGGGCAGCGGGGTTAGGTGAAAGACGTATCCTGCCGATGCCGAACGCCCTCCGATTGCACACGGCGGCCGGCCCAGTGCCAGCAGCGCCGTTAAGTTTCCCCGTGCTTGGTGTTGGGTACTCAATTAGGACTTACGCAAACCTCTTGGCTGATTTATCGCGCAGTGTTTCGCAGTGTCAAAACGCAGTGTTTCGCATGGATTTTTCCAAATGACACTGCGAAACACTGCGTGAAATAAAGAATCACAAGAAATGCGCAAGTCCTAGCATAGTACCTAACGCTCAACATCTAACGCCCCCTATCCGCCACACCCACCACAGCAGCAGCGGCTGCATGGGTAGCCGCGCCCACAGCGCCCAGGCCGGCAGGTGCAGCTGCTCGTGAATTTGAAGCATGTAGATGTTGGCCGGAAACACGGCCAGCAATAGCGCCAGCAGGCCCCAGGCGGCCGCGCGCCGGGTGGCGGGCAGCAGCAAGCCCAGGCCGCCCGCCACCTCGGCCGCGCCGCTCAGCGCTACCAGCAGCCGGGGTGCGGGCAGCCAGGGCGGCATGATGCGCAGGTAGGGCGCGGGTTTGAGAAAATGCAGCAGGCCTGCCCCCACGAAGAGCGCGGCCAGCACATAAAGCGACCAAGAAGGGCGACGGGACATATTATTAGCGCAACTCAGCGTTAAGTCCGGAAAGAGGATGGCTGCGTACCTACGTTTTACCTTTGCCCATAGCCTATGATACTTCGCGCCGAGCACCTCATCAAGCAATACAAAGCCCGCACCGTCGTCAACGACATGTCCTTGTCCGTGGCGCAGGGCGAAATCGTGGGGCTGCTGGGGCCCAACGGGGCCGGCAAAACCACCTGCTTCTACATGATGGTGGGCATGGTGAAAGCCAACTCGGGCAATATCTTCATTGACGATGAAAACATTACCCGGCTGCCCATCTACCAGCGGGCGCGGCGCGGCATGGGCTACCTGGCCCAGGAAGCCAGCGTGTTTCGCGACCTGAGCGTGGAGGAAAACATCCTGGCGGTGCTCGAAATGACGGACCTGCCCAAGAAGGCCCAGCGCGACAAGGTAGAGGAACTGCTCGAAGAGTTCAGCCTGGGCCACGTGCGCAAAAACCTGGGCCGCGTGCTGAGCGGCGGCGAGCGCCGCCGCACCGAAATAGCCCGCGCCCTGGCCGTGAACCCCAAATTCGTGCTGCTCGACGAGCCTTTTGCCGGCGTAGACCCCATCGCTACCGAGGAAATTCAGGGCATCGTGGCCAAGCTCAAAAACCAGAACATCGGCGTGCTCATCACCGACCACGACGTGAACTCGACCCTCGAAATCGTGGACCGCGCCTACTTGCTCTTCGAAGGCAAGCTGCTGAAAGCCGGCACCGCCGAAGAGCTGGCCGCCGACGAAACCGTGCGCCGCGTGTACCTGGGCAAGAACTTCGAGTTCAAGCGCAAGGTGTTTAATTGAGTTCTGAGTTTTTAGTTTTGAGTGCTGAGTTGCCAGGCACGGTTGTCCTTGCGAGCGCAGCGAGGCACTCGCACCCGCGCGGAACCCGAACGGCGACGCACAACAGGTGCGAGTACTTGGCTGCGCTCGCAAGGACAGTTGTTTTCCAACGTCTCAAACTCAAAACTCCTAATCCAAAACTCTTAACTAAACGAAGTGCTCGACCTTGCCATTGCCGCTGCTACCCAGCTCACGAGCCTGCCCCGGCTGGCGCGGGTGCGCGAGCAGCCGCACGAGTTGCAAGCAGCCGTACTGCGCTACCTGCTGGGCCGGGCGCAGCCCACGGCCTGGGGCCGCCGCTACGGCTACGCGGCCGGCCTGAGCGCCGCCGAGTTTGCGGCCCGCGTGCCCGTGAGCGCTTACGAGCAGCTGTATCCCGAGCTCGAAAAAGTGCTGCGCGGCCAGTCCGACGTGCTGTGGCCCGGCCCCGCCCCGGCCTGGCAGGCCAAGAGCAGCGGCACCACCAACGCCCGCAGCAAGTACATCCCGCTTACTAGCGAGGCGCTACGCGGCAACCACTACCGCGCCGGGCGCGACATGCTGGCGCTCAGCACCCACCTCTACCCGCAGCACCGCCTTTTGCAGGGCAAAACGTTGAGTTTGGGAGGCACCCACGCGGCCAGCCCCTTCGGGGGCGCGGCGCGGGCCGGCGATGTGTCGGCCCTCATCATGCAAAGCCTGCCGGGCTGGGCCGAGTACCTGCGCACCCCGCCCCTGGAGCTGGCCTTGCTGGACGAGTGGGAGGAAAAAATTGAGCGCATCGCCCGCCACGTGCTCACGCAGGATGTGCGCGTGCTGGCCGGCGTGCCCACCTGGATGCTGGTGCTGCTGCGCCGCGTGCTGGCCTTGGCCGGGGCCGCTACCATTACGGAGGTGTGGCCGCAGCTGGGCTTGTTTCTGCACGGCGCGGTGGCGTTCGGGCCCTATCGGGAGCTGTTTGGGCAGCTCGCGCCGGGCCCGCACATGCGCTACCTCGAGATTTACAACGCCTCGGAAGGCTACTTTGCCCTGCAAGACCAGCCCGACAGCGCCGACCTGCTGCTGCTGCTCGACCACGGCATTTACTACGAGTTTTTGCCCGCCGCGCAGTTCGACAGCCCCGACCCGCGCCCCGTGCCGCTGGAAGCCGTGGAAATCGGCCCGAGCTACGCGCTGGTCATCAGCACCAGCGCGGGGCTGTGGCGCTACCTGGTCGGCGACACGGTGCGCTTTACGTCGCTGCGGCCCTACCGCATTCGCATCACAGGGCGTACCAAGCACTTTCTCAACGCCTTTGGCGAAGAGGTGGTAATCGAAAACGCCGAAGCCGCCGTGGCCGCCGCCGCCCAGGCCACCGGCGTGCTGGTGCGCGATTTCACGGCCGCGCCGGTCTATTTTGCGGCCGAGGCTGCCTCGCGCGGCGGCCACGAGTGGGCCGTGGAATGCGCCGGCCCGCCGCCCGCCCAGGCCGCGCTTTTCGCCCAGGTGCTCGACCAGACTTTGCGCCAGCTCAACTCGGACTACGACGCCAAGCGCCACCGCGACCTGGCCCTGGCCGCGCCGCGCGTGCACTTCGTGCCCGCCGGCACCTTCGAGGCATGGCTGCGCCAGCGCGGCCCACTGGGCGGCCAGCGCAAGGTGCCAAGGCTCAGCAACTCGCGCGAGGTGTTGGAGGCAGTGCTGGAAGCGGGTGGGGTTTGTGGATGAGTGGATGAGTGGATGGGTGAGTAAGAAGCAAGTACGCAAAAAGCAAATCCGTCATGCTGAGCCTGCCGAAGCATCTCTACCGCACCGTTGAACTATCATAATGGTGCGGTAGAGATGCTTCGGCAAGCTCAGCATGACGGACGTTTTTTACCGTCAACGCAGCTGACTACTTCAGCTCCTCGGCACCTTCGGCGGCTTGCTTGCGTTTTTTCTCCACCGAGTCAATCAGCTTGCCGAAGGGCTCGATAAATTTCTGCACGCCTTCGTCTTCGAGCTGCTGGGTAGCGGCGTTGAGGTCGATGCCGAGCTTGGGCAGGTCGGCCAGCACTTGGCGGGCTTTGTCGAGGCCCTGCTCCAAGCGGTCGGCGGGCTGGCCTTTCTCCTTGAAGATGTCCATCGTTTCGACCGGAATGGTGTTCACCGTTTTTGGGCCGATGAGGTTTTCGACGTACTTCAGGTCGTCGTATTTCGGGTTTTTATTGCCGGTACTGGCCCACAGCAGGCGCTGGGTGTTGGCGCCTTTGTCGGCCAGGGCCTGCCAGCGCGGGCCAGCGAAGATTTCCTTGTAGAGTTGGTACGCCTGCTTAGCGCTGCTCAGGGCTACTTCGCCCACCAGCGACTCGGCTAGCTGGCCTTTCTCGCCGCCTTCGGCCGCGAGCTTTTCCAGCTGCGGGTCGAGCAGTACGTCGATGCGGCTCAAAAAGAAGCTGGCTACCGAGTCGATGCGCTCCAGCGACTGGCCGGTTTTGAGGCGGTCCTCAAGGCCGGCAATGAAGGCTTCGGCCACGGCTTTGTAGCGGTCGAGGCCGAAAATGAGGGTTACGTTGACGTTGATGCCTTCCGAAATAGCCGTGCGAATGGCGGGCAGCCCCTCTTTGGTGGCCGGAATCTTAATCATCACGTTGGGCCGGTCTACTGCTTTCCACAGCTTGCGGGCCTCGGCGATGGTGCCGTCGGTGTCGTTGGCGAGCTTGGGCGATACTTCGAGGCTCACGTAGCCGTCCGAGCTGTTGTCGTGGCTGTCGTAAAGACCTTTGAAGAGGTCGCAGGCGGCCTGCACGTCGGCCACGGCCAGGCCTTCGTAGATGTCTTCGGCGCTCTTGCCCTGCTGGGCCTGCTCCTTGATGGTTTGGTCGTAGTCGGACGAGCCGCCGATGGCTTTCTCAAAAATGGCGGGGTTGGAGGTGACGCCGCGCAGCGCGTCTTCATCGACGCGGCGCTTGAGCTCGCCGTTTTGCAATACTTTCCGGCTGATGAAGTCGAGCCACAGGCTTTGGTCGAGGCGGCGGATGTCAACTAAGGGATTCATGGGCAATGGAAAAATGGGGTCTTAAAGGAAACGGCTGGCGCGGCGGGGGGTTGTGAGCGGCCCGCCGCACCCGCCGCTCCGGCGCGGCCAAGTTACGGCCGCCGCCGCCGCAGGCCACCTATCGGGCACTTGCACAACCTTGCGGGGGCTTTCGGGGTAAAATGGCTTCGCAACTCTTTTTCCTTTCCCCATGAAATTCACGCAATTCGTGCTGGCCGCCGCCGTGTGCGCCACTACCGCCGCCTCGGCCCAGACTACCCCCACCCAAACCGCCCCGCGCGGCACCGGCTCGGCCGCGCCGAGCGCCGTGCCCAGCGGCATTCCCGCCCCCGCCGCCAACCCCCGGGGCGCGGTATCGGCCGGCGAAGTGTTCACTACCGGCTCGCCCGACGGCGATAAGATGAAGGCGTCGAAGCGCGACAAAGGCATGAAGCCCAAGGGCTCGATGTCGGACCACAAAGGCCATACGAAAGCCAAAATGTAGCCAGCTGTGCCGCTACCGGCCCAACCCAAAAAAGGCGCTTCTGCTCGGTAGAAGCGCCTTTTTTGGGTTTAAGCGCGGGTTGCTCAGGGCTTGTCTATCCGGTAGAGGCGACCCTGGTCGGTGATGGCATACAGGGCCCCGTCGGCGCCCTGCGTGATGTCGCGGAAGCGCTGCCCTTCGCTGGCCAGCAGGCGCTCCTCGCCCACTACCCGGTTGTTGCTGAGCACCAAGCGCGCGATGTGCTGCCCGCTGAGCGAGGCCAGAAACAGGTTGTTTTGCCAGCCCGCGATGCGGCCGGAGGTGTAGAAGGTCATGCCACTGGGCGAGATAACGGGGTCCCAGTAATACACCGGCTGCTCGAGGCCGGCGGCCTGCTGAATGCTGCCCCCAATGGGCTGGCCGCTGTATTCGATGCCGTAGGTGATGGTGGGCCAGCCGTAGTTGGCCCCCGCTTGCAGGCGGTTGAGCTCGTCGCCCCCGCGCGGGCCGTGCTCGCTTTGCCACACCTCGCCCGTGGTGGGGTGCACGGCCAGCCCCTGCGGGTTGCGGTGCCCGATGGAGTAGAGCTCGGGCAACGCCCCGGCCGCCGCAAACGTGGGGTTGCCGGGGGCGGGCTGGCCGGCTTTGGTGAGGCGAATGACCTTGCCCAGCGCCGAGGTGGCTGCCTGCGCCTGCGGGCGGGTAGCCAGGTCGGAGCGCTCGCCGGTGCTGATGAGCAGGTGGCCCGTGCGGTCGAACACCACCCGGCCGCCGTAGTGCAGCGTGCCCGCGTAGGCGGGCTCGGCCCGGTAGATAACGGCCGCGTTTTCGATGGTGCGCTCGTCATTGGCCAGCCGGCCCTTGCCGATGGCCGTGAGGTTGCCGCCGGGGCGCGCTTCCGAAAACGACCAGTATACCAGGCGGTTGCTGGCAAAATCGGGGTCGAGGCACAGCCCCAGCAGCCCGCCCTGCCCGGCGGGGTTCACGGCCGGCAGGCCCGTGATGGGGGCGCTCACGGCCCCGGCCGCCGTCACGAGGCGCAGCTGGCCGGCTTTCTCGGTGATGAGTAGGCGGCCATCGGGCAGGGCGGCGATGCCCCAAGGGCTGGTGAGGCCCGACGTGACGGCCGCCGCCCGGTAGCTGCTGGCCGGGGTGCTGAAGCCGCTGGCGCGGGTTTGGCCCGCGAAGGCCGGGGGGTAGGCGGTGTTGGGGGCGCTGGTTTCGACGGGGGCCGTGGGGGTGGCGTCGGGCGCGGCCTCCTCGTCCTGGTTTTGGGAGCAGGCCCCGAGCGCAAGCGAGCAACCTACTAGAAAGCAAACGTGGCGATTCATAAGCGGTGAGCGGGCTGGTGAGCTAAAAACTACCTGCCTCATACGGCAACGCGGGGCTTTTAGCTGCCTTTTCTTCATCCGTTCCTCATGCGGCGCGGGCGCGGCCAACAAGCCGCTGGCACCCAACCCGCCCGGAGCGCCATGCCCGCGTTAAGTGGCAAGAAAAAAATAGCACTGCCTAAAGTCTGCCCGCCGCCCTATTTGTATAGGCCTAGCTGCGCAGGTTTGCCACCGGCGGGCAATTCTCTCAGCCGGGCGGCGCGCTGCCCTCCTTCCCTACCCCCTTTTACTACCTGTATGTCACTAAGCGCTACGTGCTAACCCGGCCCGGCCCGGCGCGCCTGCGGCACGCCCTGGCCCTACTTGGCCTGCTGCTGCCGGCCAGCGCCTGGGCGCAGCTCACGGGCACCAAGACCGTGCCGGGCAGCTACCCCACGCTGGCCGCCGCCATTGCCGCCCTCAACGCGCAGGGCGTGGGCATGGGCGCGGGCGGCATCACGTTCAACGTGGCGGCGGGCTACGCCGAACGGGCCTTTTTGGTGGGCAGTCACCTTTAGAGAGGCAGCGCCACGGTAAAAGTGGAGCCTATTCCTAGTTCACTTTGCACCGTGATGGTACCGCCCGCGTTCTCAATGAGGCGTTTGATGGAGTACAGGCCCACGCCCGACCCTTCGATGTGGGTGTGCAGGCGCTGAAACAACCCAAACAGGCGCGTTTGCTGCTTTGGTGCCAGCCCCAGCCCGTTATCCTGCACCGTGAGCACGGCCTGCTCGGCGGTGCATCGGGCGCGCACCTCGATAACGGGCGGGCGCACGAGGTCGCGGTACTTGAGGGCGTTGCTGAGTAGGTTGAACAGAATGGAGCGCAGGTCTTTGGGCGGAAAGCGCACGGTCGCGCACGCCGCCAGGTCGATGCGTAGCTCCGCGCACGCCGCTGCGAGGCTGGGGGCCAGGTCGAGGCGCACATCTTCCAGCAGCGTGGCCAGCTCTATCGCCGGGGTGGGCTCCGCGCTTTTGGCCTGAAGCTGCATGACGTTGGTCAGGTGCCCGATAGTTTGCTGAAAGCGCGCGATAGCGTTGTCAATCAGCGTGAAGACAGTGGCAATAGTGGACTGGCGCAGCCACTCGGGCGGCAAATCCTGGCGCAGCACGTTTACCAAGCCCTCAATATTGGCAATCGGGGCGCGCAGGTCATGCGAGGCCGTGTAAATGAAGGTGTCCAGGTCGGCATTCACGCGCGTGAGCTGCTGGTTGAGGGCTAGTACCTGCCGGCGCGCCCGCACCTGCTCGCTCACGTCGAAAGCAAACACGTACACCCCATCGACCTGCCCGTGCGCGTTGTAGCGCGCCTGAAACGTGTGGTTGAAGTAGCTTTCCTCGGAGTCGCTTCCGGCCGTGCGCTCCCAGGACACGGGCACTTCCTGGTCGCGGTAAGTCTGGCCGGTGCGGTACACCTGCTCCAGGTGCTCCCACACGGCGGTGCCCTTAAACTCGGGCACCGCCGCCAGCAGCGGCCGGCCCAGCAGCTGGCGGCCCGCAAACAGCCGCTGGTAGCCCGGATTTACAAGCTCATACACCAACTCAGGCCCCTTGAGCAGGCAGATGGCCGCCGGGGCCTGCAATACGAGCTGGCTAAGCCGCTGGCGCTCCTGCTCGACCTGGACCAGGGCCCGCCGCTCCCGGTCCTGGGCTTGCGCCATGGCTTGGCGGGCCAGCACCTCTTCGGTAACATTGACGGAGCTGTGGATGATATAGTGCAGCTTGCCCTGCGCATCGAATACGGGCGTGTTGCGCGGCAGCCAGTGGCGCTCCACGAAGTGCCCCGGCCGCTCGGGGTCGAGCACGTCGTAGTGTTGCAGAGCCATCTGGTGAGGTTGGCCCGTGGCTATGACGAGCTCCAGAGAAGCGCGCCAGTTGCGCACGGCGTTCGCCTCCGGGGCGGCTGGGTTGTCGGGAAAAGCGTCGAAAAGGTAGCGGCCGACCAACTCGTCGCGCCGCTTGAGGGTATCGGCCAGATAAGCGTTGCTGGCGGTAAGAATAAGCAGCTCGGGGGAAACCACGATGTAGGAATCGGGCACCGTTTCGAGGGCTCGCAATTGCTCGGCAAGCGCCGGGGTAAGGTCGGTAGCGGGTATCAGGGTGGGTAGCTACAAGGCGTAAACCGCGGTGAAGAAGCGGAATATAGCGCCAGGTAGTTCCTGCTGCGAAAGGAGCTGAGGTGGTAAACCAGGGCGCTGCGGGGGCAAGAGCGCAAGCAACGCACAGATTGTGAATGAATCGATTACGAGAATCGTTGAGCGAAATAATGTTTCCGTAATTCCGCCACTTTTTGCGGCATCAGGAGCTTGTTGGGAAAGCCCGCCGTGGGCAGCTACCGGGCGCAGGCCGGGCCGGCGGGGTGAAGTGAAGTAGTGAGCAACCCCGTGGCAATGTGCTCCTACTTGCGACCACACAAAGCGAACCCCGGGGTACATAACCAAAAAACCCCTTCAGCAAGACGCTAAAGGGGTTTATGTGGGCAGTATCGGAATCGAACCGATGACCTCTACCATGTCAAGGTAGCGCTCTAACCAGCTGAGCTAACTCCCCAATCGGTACTTGCTACCGGGCAGCGGGCACAAAAGTACGCAGCCCGGCGGGGTTTGGGCGAACAAATTTTGCGCGGCGGCCCGGTGGGGTGGCCGCAGGCGGCCCGGCCCCGTACCTTGCGGGTATGCTGCATTCGATATTGCTAACCGCGCCGGCGTGGCTGGCCGCCTACCGCGCCCGCGAGCTGCTGCTGGGCCGGGGCCTGGGGCTGCTCGGGGCCTGGGCCCTGCTCAACCTGGTGGGCAGCGGCTACTGGCTGCCCCGCACCGACCGCCGCGAGGTAGCGCACCACTTCCACTTCATGAACTGCTGCTGGGGCTTTGTCAATGCCGTGCTGGCGGCGGTGGGCATCCTGCGCACGCACCCCGGCGCGCCGCCCGTGGGCTTCAGCGCCGCCGAGGCCCTGCACGACCAGCAGGTGCTGGTCTTTATTTTCCAGCTCAATGCCGCGCTCGATATCGGCTACCTGCTGGTGGGCTGGTGGCTGGTAGCGCGGGCCGCCCGCCCCAGCCCCAATCCTTTTGGCCCCGCCCGGCTGCTGGGCTACGGCCGCTCGGTGTGGGTGCAGGGCAGCTTCCTACTGGTGTTCGACGCCATTATGGCCTGGGTGGTGAGTAGGGGATGAGCGGATGAGTGGATGAGTGGACAAAGTTTAACACACACTCATCCACTCATCCAAAACCCACTCATCCACTCATCCCCCTACTCGCGGCGCAGCTTTTTCAGCTCCTGGCGCACGGCTTTCACGCGCTCGTCGAAGCCATCGGGGTCGTAGTCGATGCCGGGCACGTCGAGTTCCTCCAGCATTTCCATCAGGGCATCGTCGTGGTCGAGGCGGGTGCCGGCAGGCAGCTGCACGAAGGCCATCTCCGACCATAGCAAGGCCAGCAGCCGGCCGCCATCTTCCGAGCGCATCTGCATCTCCACCACCAGGTTCTGGTTGTCGAAGTGAATGAGTTGGGTGCGAATGAGCACCAGCGCCCCGTGCCGGGCGGGCCGCAGGTAGCTGAGGTGGTGCTTGGTAATAACCCAGGCCGCGCGCTGGGCGCGGGCCAGCTCGCCCAGGTTCAGGGCGTAGTGCGCGGTGGTGTGGTCCTCGCGGGCGTTGAGGAAGTAGTCGAGGTAGCGGGCATTGTTGAGGTGCCCCAGCATATCGCAGTCCTGGAAGTGAATGCGATGCTGAGTTTCGGGGGTGCGAACGAGGCGCGGCATAAGCAAGCGGGCAATGGGGCCGCGAAGGTAGCGCGGCCGGGCCCGCCGGCACTACGCGGCCGCCTATACCCCCGACAGCAAAAACCGGGGCCCTTGAAACTCGGCGGCCGGGCACAGGTGCAGCACCGCGTCGAGGCCGTTTTCGGTGAGCTGGCTTGCCAGGCCCTGGGGCAGCCCGCACCAATACAGCTCCGTGTTGGTGGCTTTGGCGCTGCTGGTGGCGTGCAGCAGAGCCCGCTCGCCCACGTAGTTTAGCGAGTGCAGCCCCCGGCAGTCTATCCAGGCCTGGGCCACGCCCTTGGCCAGCAGCTGCTCCATGGCCTGCTCCAGGTGGGTGGCGTCGGCGGCGGTGGTGCAGCCGCCGCGCAGGCTCAGGCCCATGCTGTCGCGGTGCCCTCCCAGGTGAATGGTGAGCGAACGCATCGGAAACACCAACAGCAGGAAAGAATCAGTCATAGCTACTGATTTAGAGAGCGGTAAGGATTCCATGCAAAGGTAATTACCCGCCGCTTAATATTATCAGGTGCTAATACTCTTTTTTTGAAAATAGGTGGCCTGAATGCGGCAAATTCAGTACTTTACCAGGCCTGGTTACGTGTTTGTTGGTAGCGCCACGGCTGCGCCGTGCGTAGTTGCGCACCCGGCAGCATAGCCAGGCCGCTACCCCGGGTGGCGCAGCAGCTAGTCGAGCAGGCCCTGGGTCATGGCCAGCCGGATGAGGGCGGCCGTGTTCTTGGTCTGGGTTTTTTCCAGGATGTTTTGGCGGTGCGTTTCCACGGTGCGCTTGCTGGTAAAGAGCTGGTCGGCTATCTCGCCGGTAGTGAGGCCCTCGGACAGCAGGCGCAGGATTTCTGCCTCGCGGCGCGTGAGCTGGGGCGGCCCCGGCGCGGCGGCATCGGAAAGGCTGGTGCCGGTGGCTTTGGCCAGCAGCTTGTGCAGCAGCAGCAGCCCCAGGCCGCTGCACAAAAACTGCCGGCCGGCCGCCACCGTCCGGATGGCCACCACCAGTTCTTCGCCCAGCCCATCTTGCAGCACGTAGCCGTGAACTCCGGCCGCAAAAAGCTGGCTGATGTCGCGCTCGCTGGTGCTGGCGGCCAGCACCAGTATTTTCATTTCCGGAAGCGCGGCCCGCAGGCCCTGCACCGCCGCCAAGCCCTCGGGCAGGGGCCCGGCCAGGGCCAGCACCACTACCTCGGCCTGGGTGGCCAGCAGCTGGTCGAGCAGGGCGGGCCCGGTGCGTGCCGCGCCTACCAGCAGCAGGCCGGGCTCGAGGGCCAGCCGCCCCCCTACGCTATCGCGCCCCAGCGGGTCACCATCGTCGCCTGCCAGAAAGATACGGGCCATAATGCTGTGCTATTACTAGTTGGTTTCCTGCGCCTTGCCAGGGCCGGGCGGCCACCGCTGCGCCAGCCGGGGCCGGCAACGCTACCCCCGCAAGGTAGCTATCACTGGCTGGGCAGCCGGCCACCGGCGCCTACCGGGGCGGGGCCGAGCCGCCCGGTGCAGCCGCGCGCTACTGCCCCCATTGCCAGCAAATGCCGCGCGCTATAGCCGCAGGTTTAGCCCCTCTGTCTAGCCCTGTTTTGCCCGGAGTGCTACCGCTTCAGCTTAGCCATCTTGCCAGCAGCGGCAACCTTGAGCGGCCAACTGCGTTAGCACCAACACAATTAGCCAATCCAACTTTTCCACCGCATTTCCCCGCCATGAAAATTTCCGTTGACAAAGGCCAGGACAAAGGCTTCCTACCCGATGGCCGCCACCTCGTCACCATCACCAGCATCGAAGAAGGCGTGAGCGAGCACCAGCAAGTGCCGTTTTTTGCCGCCCACATGGAAAATGAAGACGGCTTCGTAACCCAGCGTTTTTACAATTCGCCGGCCGGCCATCCCATTATTTTGTCGCTTTACTCGGCTGTGGGCATCAAGCCCGAAGAAGGCAAAGACCTTGACACCAAGCAGCTGGTAGGCAAGCGCCTCTCGGTAGAGGTAGGCGACCACCACTACGCCGACCCTGCCAGCGGCAACGAGCGTAGCATCCGCCAGGCCACGGGCTTTAAAGCGGCGTAGTTTCAGTGCTTGGTTGTTGGTGCCTAGTGCTTAGCCTACCATCAGCTAAGCACTAGGCACCAACAACCAAGCACTGAAACTACGGCGTATTCTCGACCACTTGCGGGCCGCTGGGCGCTTCGGCCTCGGCGGCTTCGTCTTTGAGCGTGCCCAGCTCGCGGCCTACTTTTTTGAAGGCGGCAATGGCTTTGTCGAGGTGCGCGCGGGTGTGGGCGGCGCTGAGCTGCACTCGGATGCGGGCCTTGCCCTGCGGCACCACGGGGTAGTAGAAGCCCACCACGTAGATGCCCTCATCGAGCATTTTGGCCGCGAATTCCTGGGCCAGCTTGGCATCGTAGAGCATAACGGGCACGATGGGGTGCTCGCCGGGCGTGATGTCGAAGCCGGCGGCCGTCATGTGCTCGCGGAAGTACTTGGTGTTTTCTTCGAGCTGGTCACGTAGGGCGGTGCTTTCGGTGAGCAGCTCCAGCACGCGCAGCGATGCGCCCACGATGGCCGGGGCTAACGTATTGGAAAACAGGTAGGGGCGCGAGCGCTGGCGCAGAATTTCGATAATCTCCTTGCGGCCGCTGGTGAAGCCGCCCATCGCGCCGCCCAGGGCTTTGCCCAGCGTGCCGGTGATGATGTCCACGCGGCCCATTACGTCGCGGTACTCGTGGGTGCCGCGGCCGGTTTTGCCCAAAAAGCCCATCGAGTGGCACTCGTCTATCATCACCAGGGCGTCGTACTGGTCGGCGAGGTCGCAGATTTTGTCGAGCTGCGCGATGGTGCCGTCCATCGAAAACGAGCCGTCGGTGACGATGATGCGGTGGCGCATGCCCGCGTTCACGGCGTCCTGGAGCTGCTTTTCCAGGTCGGCCATGTCGTTGTGGGTGTAGCGGTAGCGCTTGGCCTTGCACAGGCGCACCCCGTCGATGATGCTGGCGTGGTTGAGCGCATCCGAGATAATAGCGTCGCGCTCATCAAACAACGGCTCGAAGACGCCGCCGTTGGCGTCGAAGGCCGCCGCGTAGAGAATGGTGTCCTCAGTGCCCAGAAACTCGGCCAGCTTGGCTTCGAGCTGCTTGTGAATATCCTGGGTGCCGCAGATGAAGCGCACCGAGCTCATGCCGTAGCCGTGCGAGTCGAGGGTTTCCTTGGCGGCCTTCAGCACCTCGGGGTGCGAGCTGAGACCCAGGTAGTTGTTGGCGCAGAAGTTGAGCACCTCGCCCGCTTCGTTGGTCTGGATTTCCGCGCCCTGGGGCGTGGTAATGACGCGCTCCTTTTTGTAGAGGCCGGCGTCTTTTATTTCTTGCAGCGTCTGCTGAAGGTCGGCTTGGAGGGTTCCGTACATGGGTGGTAGAGTATTGATAATGAAACGGCTGTCATTGCGAGCGCAGCGAAGCAATCGCACCAGCACAAGAATGAGTAGACGAAGCTAGTACGCCGATTCTATTACAGTAGCTCGTTTTGGTGCGATTGCTTCGCTGCGCTCGCAATGACAGGCGATTTTCCCTTTTAATTCTTCTCAAAAAACGCCTGCACGCCCGCCCGGCCGCTGGCTATTAGCTGCGCCTTTTGCTCATCCGAAATACGCTTGACCTTCGGTCGGAAGCCCATCGTGTTGATGCTGATGGTGCGGGGCCAGTCGCCGGGCAGGGCGGGGTTGAGGTTTTCGAGGCTGATGGTGTAGAGCGCGCCGATGTAGGACGAAAAATCGTGGATGTCATACGGGGCCAGGGCCTGGCGGCCGGTGGGCAGCGTGTCGAGGGCGATTTGCTCGGCGCGGTCGAGGCGCAAACCCAGGGTTTCGGGGTTGGCGGTGGTGCCGGGCGGCAGGCCGGCAGGCAGAAACTGGGACTGGTCGAAGATGTGCAGCGGGTAGTTGGCTAGCAGGCCGCCATCGACGAGCACCTGCGTGGGCTGGCCGGCTTTGGGCTTGCCCTGAATGACCTTATTATCCGCATCGAGCAGCACGGCCCGGAAATAGAGCGGAATGCTCATGCTGATGCGCACGGCATCGGCCACGCGCATGGTGGGGTGAGTTTCGTAGCCGAAGACCTGGGTGCGTTGCAGCGTAAGGTTGGTGCCGGTGGTGTAGAGGTCACGGTAGTGGCCGGGCTGCGCCAGGGCCAGCTGGTGCAGTTCGGCCAGCGTGAGGTTAGGGCGCTGGGTCTGGCGGCCCACGAGCTCGCAGATATACTTGGTAAGCTGGTCGCCGCGGTACCAGCCGTACTGGCGCAGCAGCCGGCTACCACCCCCGATAAAGATAAATTGCCCGTCATTCAGCCGCTGCACGGGCGTGCGGTTGATGATATCGATAATGGCGTCGGGTGAGTAGCCCACCGCCAGCAGCGCCGCCTGAATGGCCCCCGCCGAGGTGCCGCCCACCCGCGTGATGTGCGCCAGCACGCCCCGGCTTTCTAATTCCTGCAAGGCCCCGCCGTAGGCAATGCCCCGGATGCCGCCGCCCTTCATGATGAGGTTGCGGTAGGGCGAGGTTTGGGCGCTGGCGGGCTGGGGATTGTTTAGCAAAGTCAAGAGCGTGAGTAGGAAGAGTAGGCGCATGGGCCTTAAAGATATCAGTAGCGCGGACTTTCAGTCCGCGAGTGAAGGCGCGCCACTTGCGGACTGAAAGTCCGCGCTACGTGCCGGCCCAAACCACGCCCCCGAGGTCGGCCGTATCTTTGCAGTACGCGCTATCCCACCCCTCCTACCCTCTCACTTTGCCTTTTATGCAACCCTCGCCCAGCGAACCCAGCACTCCCCGAACCCCCGGCACCGTCCTCGTCATTGGCGCGTGCGGCCAGCTTGGGCTGGAGCTCACGGCCGCCCTGCGCCAGCGCTACGCCCCCGAAGCCGTGATAGCGGCCGACGTGCGCGCCCCCCAAGACCCCGAGGCGCTGGCCGGCGGCCCCTTCGAGCTGCTCGATGTGCTGGACAAAAACCGTCTGGAGGCGCTGGTGGCGCAGTACCGCCCGGTGCAGATATACCACCTCGCGGCGCTGCTCTCGGCCACGGCCGAGAAAAACCCGCAGTTTGGCTGGCAGCTGAACATGGACGGCCTGCTCAACGTGCTGAACGTGGCCGTGCAGTACCAGGTGCCGCAAGTGTACTGGCCCAGCTCCATCGCCGTGTTTGGGCCCGACACCCCGCGCGAGCACACGCCGCAGCTCACCATCATGAACCCCAACACGGTGTACGGCATCAGCAAGCTGGCCGGCGAGCAGTGGTGCGAGTGGTATCACCGCCACCACGGCCTCGACGTGCGCAGCCTGCGCTACCCCGGCCTCATCGGCTACAAGAGCCTGCCCGGCGGCGGCACTACCGACTACGCCGTGGACATCTACCACAAAGCCGTGGCCGGCCAGGACTACGAGTGCTTCCTCCAAGAGGACACCTACCTGCCCATGATGTACATGCCCGACGCCCTCAAGGCCACGCTGGACTTAATGCACGCCCCGGCCGAAAACATCAAAGTCCGCACCAGCTACAACCTGGGGGCCATGAGCTTCTCGCCGGCCGAAATTGCGGCCAGCATCCGGCAGGAAGTGCCCGGCTTTCAAATCACGCATAAGCCCGACGGCCGCCAGGCCATTGCCGACTCGTGGCCGGCCAGCATCGACGACTCGGCGGCGCGGGCCGACTGGGGCTGGGCGCCGGAGTTTGATTTAGCGAAGATGACGCACGACATGCTGGCGCACTTGCGGGTGGCGGAGCTGGCGTAGGCACTACCGCTGCTTTACAAAAAAGCCCCTTCTGATGCGTTCAGAAGGGGCTTTTAGTTTAGTAGCTACTCTTTACTTTCTCACCGCCCACCCGTGCGCCGGGGGTAGTTGAACAGCGCCGAGGTAGCCCACGGCACCAGAAACACGGCCACCGTGAGCACCGTGAGGCCCACGTCGGCGGCTTCGCTGGTGAGAAAATGGGTAAACGGGTGCGCCGGCTGGAAGTGCTCGAACAGCGAGAGCACCAGCTTGAGGCCCAAGATGGCAATGACCACGAAGGCCGCCGTTTCGAGAAACGGGTACTTGCCCATGAGCAGCACGAAGGCCTGCGCCACCAGCCGCATAGCCAGGATGCCGATGAACACGCCAGCGATAATGAGAATCAAATTGTTGGTAAAGGCCACCACGGCAAAGACGTTGTCGATGCTGAAAGCCAAATCCATGAGCTCAATCAGCGCCACGGTAGCCCAGAATTTCCCGAACAGCCCGAGCGTGTTTTTATAGAGCCAGCTTTTTTCCTTTTCGATGTGCTCGTCGTCGTGGGCGGGGCCGGCCCGGAAGTGGTCCCACACCAGATAAAGCAGGTAGAGGCCGCCCAGCGGCTTCAAATACCAGAAATCGATGAGAAAGGAGGCGAACACGATGCACACGCCCCGGAAGACGTAGGCCCCGAAAATGCCGTAGCGCAGGGCTTTTTTGCGCTGCTCGGGCGGCAGGTCGCCCACCATGGTAGCGAGCACGGCCGCGTTATCGACCGAGAGCAGGCTTTCGATAATCACCAGGTTCCCCACGATGGCCAGCGCGGCGAGCGGATTGTCGAGGATTTGCTGGACGTAGTGGTTCATGCGGCAGTGAGTAAGAGCCCGCAAAGGTACCGGCCCAGCCTGCCCCGCCTAGCCCTCGGCCCAACCCCGGCCCGGCGGGGGCGTATGGGCTGGCGGCTCTCCTTTCCCCTGCGATGATAGTAAACCCCTCCCCCACCGGCTGGCAAGTCATTTACCAGCAGGCCCATGCGCTGCTGGCCATGCAGCTGGCCTGGGCCTGGCCGCCCTTTCTGCCCGCCGACCGCTGGGTGGGCCTGCTGGCCGCCACCGCCCAGCACGACGACGAGCAAGCGCCCTGGCACGGGCGCGGCGGCCACCACGGCCTCACGCCCGCCGGCGCCCCGGCCAATTTTACGCAGGTAGCCTTTTCGCTGGAGCAGGCCACGGGCGTGCTGCACGCGGCGCGCTTCCAGGGGCGCTGGCGCAGCCTGCTCACCAGCTTGCACCTGAGCACCTTGCACGAGCCGCTGCGGGGTAGCGACGCCCAAACCACGGCTTTCTTGGATGAGCTGCGGGCCGACCAGGCGCGCTGGCTGCGCGAGCTGCACCTCACCAAAGCCCAGGCCCGGCAGGCCTACGACCTGCTGCACTGGTGCGACCGGCTCTCGCTCATCTTGTGCCGGCAGGAGCTGCCCGAGATGGGCCGCGAGGTCGAGATATACCCCGACCCGCTGGGTAGCGGCGCGCGCCGGCCGGTGCATTTTGTGAGCCAGCCCGCCGGGCCGGGCACGCCGGTGGTGGTGCGGCCCTGGCCGTTTGCCGAGGCGCGGCTGGTGGTCAGCGTCGAGGCGCGGCAGCTGCACCAGCTTCAGTTTAAGGACGATGCCGAGCTAGCGGCGGCGCTTCGGCAGGCCCCCATCGCAACGCTGAGCTGGGAGCTGCGCAAGTAGTCTTTTTATTAATTATCAGTAGCTTGCTACTAAAAACACAACGCCAGGGCCGGTACTTGCGTCTTTAAAAGCTACCCAAAAGGCTATTTATTCTCCTTATTGCACTAGCATGGCGCACTATAAATTCTCGGATATCCTGACCATTCTCAAGTCATCGGCCACGGAGTTTTCCAGCAACAACTCGTTTCGGCACGCGGCGGCGCTCTCCTACTACACCATCTTTTCGCTGCCGCCGCTGCTGCTCATCGTCATCACCTCGGCCAGCGCCGTGTATGGCGGCGAGGCCCTCACGGGCCAGATATACGGGCAGCTGAAAGGGCTGGTGGGGGCCGACGCGGCGGCTTTTTTGCAGGAAAGCATCGCCAAATTCACGCTTCAGCAAAAGGGCGGGCTGGCTACGGCTATCGGGGTAGGAACGCTGATTTTTGCGGCCACCACGTTTTTCGTGACGCTGCAAGAAAGCATCAACGACATCTGGAACCTGAAAGTGACAACCCAGGGCATCGGCGTGTGGCAATACGTGCAGCAGCGACTGCTCTCGTTTGGGTTAATTTTGAGCGTGGCCTTGCTGCTACTTACCTCGTTTGTGGTGAGTGCGGTGCTCAGCGTTTTCACGGGCTGGTTGCAGCGCCACATTCCGGAGGCGGGCGTGCTGGCCATCAAGCTCGTCGATTTCAGCATCTCGCTGGTAGTTACGACACTGCTTTTCGGCCTCATCTACAAGTTCTTGCCCGATGCCATTATCCGCTGGCGCGACGTGGGGATTGGGGCGTTCATCACGGCAGCACTCTTTATTCTAGGCAAGTATTTGATTGCCTTCTACATCGCCAAATCTGACCCTGGCTCGGCCTTTGGGGCGGCGGGCTCGGCCATCGTGCTGCTGGTTTGGATTAACTACTCGTCGCTCATCATCTTCTTCGGGGCCGAGTTCACCCAGGAGTTTGCCGATGCCTTTGGGCAACGCGTGCAGCCCAAAGCCCACGCCGTGCGCGTGAAGCTGATGGAAATACCGCCCGCCGAAACCGAGGAAGCTAAAGCTACCGGCCGCCCGCAGGCCACTGGCCGCTGGCGGGCATAGCGCCCTAAAGTCGGGCCGGTGCGGCTGGCCTAGCCTTTTCAATCTATTGATGAATAGCGTCTTGCTGTTTTCTACCGACCCGCTACCCGGCTCGAAAGGCCCCAGCCAAAATCCAGAAAGAAAGTAAGTTAGGCTTGCAACCAAGCCCTGCGCGCGGCGCATCTTTGCGGCAGCCGACTCATTCATCGGCGCTTCTTTGCTATGCGCTTTTTACTACTACTGAGCGGACTTTTGGTAGCGGGCGCGGCCTGGGCGCAGCAGCCCGCCTTGCCGGGCGCGCCGCCGGCCCCCGCCCCCGGCTCAGTCAAGACCTCCGAGCTACCCGAAACCAGCGTAACCGGCCGCCACGAGGTTATCGGGCAGGTGTACAGCGTCGAAACCGTGGGCGGCACGCTCTTCAACGGCACGCTACTGGCCGCCACCGAGGAAACGCTGACCTTCCAAACCAAAGAGCTGGGCGTGGTGACGCTGCAACGCGCCAGCCTGCGGCAGCTTTCGCCGCTCACGGCCACGCAGGCGCGGCGCGGCTTCGACTACGTGGGCAATAGCACGCGCATGTTTCTGGCCCCCACGGCCCGCAACCTGCACCGGGGCGAGGGCGAGGTGCAGGTAATTGACATCTTTTTGATGGGCGTTGACTACGGCATCACCGACAATTTTTCGATTGGCCTGTTCGCGCCCGTTATTCCGGCCGTGGGGGTGCCCCTGGTGGCTTTCACGCCCAAGGTGAGCGTGCCGCTCGGCGACAAGCTGCGCCTGGGGGCGGGCGTGCTCTACGGCTTTGCCACGGGCCTCGACAGGGCCAGCGGCAGCGGCGGCGTGGGCTACGGGCTGGCTACCTACGGCACGGCCGATGCCAACGTGACGGTGGGCCTGGGCTACGGCCTGGGCAGCGAGGGCTTCGGGGGCTCGCCGGTCGGCATTCTGGGGGCCAACGTGCGGCTGTCGCGGCTGTTTTCGCTGGTCAACGAAACCTACATCGCCAACTTCGACGGCGACGGCGGCTTTGGCGGCCTGGCGGGCTTTCGCTACGCCGCGCCGCGCTTCAATGCCGGCCTGGGGCTGCTCTACATCAGCTCGCGCTTTGGCGGGGGCGTGTACCCGGCCTACCTGGGCGTGGGCTACCGCTTCGGCAAGGTAAAGCTGCGCTAAACCAGCGAGTACGCGGGGCAGCTTATATCATTCTTCTTCTGATTAATAGAACGTTTCTCTTAGCTGCTGCGCAGCGGGCAAAAGGACAGGTAAAACCTCTGGCGGGCCGGCCACAAAGCGCACGCGCCGGGCGTAGCTTTGTGCTATTGCCAACGCCCGTTATTCTCTACCCACCTGGTTTTTGTATGAAGCACTTTTCCGCCGCGTTTCTTTTTCTACTGCTGCTTGGGGGCCGGCCCGCGGCGGCCCAGGTAGCCGCCGACACCCTGCCGGGCCAGGCCAAGTTTACCCGCCAGCTGGCGGCACGGCTTTGCACCAGCATTCAGGAAGCGGGACAAAAACAGCCGTTTGAGCAGCTATCGCCCAAGCAGGCCGATGACCTGTTTATGCGCCTGATGCTGGCCGGCATGGGCGACCAGGCCACCGAATTCAGCGCGCTGCTGACGGCCGCTAAAAGCCGCAAGCTGAACACCAACAAGCTGGGCCAAGAGGTAGGCCTGGCGGCCGTGAAGCACCTCAGCAACGACTGCCCCGGCTCGATGTCGCTGCTGCTGCGCACCTCGTCGGCGCAGCGCGAGCTGGGCAGCAAAAACAGCAAAAGCTCCAATGATATTTCGGCCGAAGAAAAAGCCGTATTGCAGCCCATGGCCGATACGGTTTGCGCCAAAATAGCGGCCGAGGACGCCCGCCTGCCCCTCAAAAAGCGCACCGCCACCCAACGCTACGAGCTCATGACCACGCTGATGCAAACTACCGTGCTCAAAAATATGAACGGGCTGCTGACGGTGTACTCGATGGAGCAAATCCAGAACAAAACCAGCATGGAGGCCTTTGGCATCAAGCTGGCCACGCTCATGATGACCCGGTGCCCCGCGTACCTGATTATGCTGGGCGAAGACAAACAAAAAAGCCAGCGCTAAGCTGGCTTTTTTGTTTTAAACAACTGCGGGTGCTACGCGGCCTCGGCTTTTTCCTTGTTGGCCAGCTGCCCGCAGGCGGCGTCGATGTCCTTGCCCCGGCTGCGGCGAATGTTGGTTTGCACACCGCGGTCGGCCAGGTACTTGTGGAAGGCCGTGATTTTGTCGGCTTCCGCGTTCTGGTAAGCCGCGTTTTCGATGGGGTTATACTCGATAAGATTCACCTTGCAGGGCAGCCACTTGGCAATGGCGTGCAGCTCAGCGGCATCTTCCAGGCCATCGTTAAAGTTCTCGAACACAATGTATTCGTAGGTTACTTTGCGGCCGGTTTTCTGGTGGTAGTATTGCAGGGCTTCCTTCAAAGCTGCCAAAGAATTAGCCTCGTTGATGGGCATAATCTCGTTGCGCTTCGCGTCGTTGGGCGCGTGCAAGCTCAGGGCGAGGTTAGCCTTCACATCGTCGTCGGCCAGCTTTTTTATCATCTTGGCGATGCCGGCCGTGCTGATGGTGATGCGGCGCGGGGCCATGTTCAGGCCATCGGGCGCGGTGATGCGGCGCACGCTTTCGACCACGTTGGCGTAGTTGAGCAAGGGCTCGCCCATGCCCATGTACACGATGTTGGTGAGCGGCGTGCCGTACTGGGCCTCGCACTGCTCCCGAATACGCACTACCTGGTCGTAAATCTCGGCCGCGTCGAGGTTGCGCTTGCGGTCCATGTAGCCGGTAGCGCAAAACTTGCACGTGAGCGAGCAGCCCACCTGCGACGAAATGCAGGCCGTCATGCGCGTGTCGTGCGGGATGAGCACGCCCTCCACGATGTTGCCATCGTGCAGCCGAAAGGCCGACTTGATGGTGCCGTCGTTGCTTAGCTGCTGGTTTTGCACCGCCACGCCGTTTATCACGAAGTGCCGGGCCAGCAACTCGCGGGTGCTCAGCGAGATGTTGTTCATTTCCTCGAATGAGCCGGCGGTGTTTTTCCACAGCCACTCCGTCACCTGCTTGGCGCGGAAGGGCTTTTCGCCGTGCTCGACCATAAAGGCTTTCAGGTCGTCGGGCGAGGTTTTGCGGATGTCGCGCTTGGCGGGGGCGAGGTCGAGTTCCAGTAACATAAGTACAAAGATACAAACAGCCAGGGCGTTGAGTTCCGGGCGTGGGGCAAATCGCAAGGCTGCTTTGCTACTCGCGAGGCACGTTCAGACTAAATTTCACTGGCACCGTGAGTCCACTGGCAATGGGTTTGCCCCTTTGTTGCACCGGTTTGAATCGTGGTAATTGCCGCACCGCCCGCAATGCGGCGGCATCGCAGTCAGGCCGAAATCCTTTCGCGATGCGCGCATTCTCGACGGCTCCCGTTGCTGTCACAGTGAAGCTGATAAAAACACGGCCTTCCGCCTGGGCACGTTTTGCAGCCAGCGGATAAACCAGGTTTTGCTGGATAACCTTCACCACATCCACTGCTTTACCAGCAATCCACAGTTCAGGCATTGGCGCAACCGGGCAAATGAGCGCGCCCTGCATGGTGCCAGCATCAACCTGAGCAATACACTGCCTATTTGCCCTCAAGGCCAAACTGCTAAGCAATAAGCAGCAAAGTAATAGCTTTACAACTGACATTTCTTTATTTGCCGACCTGGTGCCGGTGTATAGCCTTTCGATGTGCGGCCGTTTTGCGGGTGGGGCGCTCATGTTCTATGCTGAAGTTGGCGGGTACTGTAAAATATGCCGGCAGCCACTGCGGGCGAATGGGTTTGAAGCATGGCAGCTGCCACACGGCCCGCATTACGGCCGAATCGCAATCGGGCCGTAGGCTTTTCACCACGGCTACCTCGCGCACGCGGCCGGTAGTATCGACTGCAAAGCGCACTATCACCCGGCCTTCGATATTGGCTTGCAACGCCTGCGGAGGATACACTACTCGCTGCCGAATAGCCTTTATAATGCCTGAGATGCCGCCCCCGGTAACCAACTCCGGCACTGGCGATATCAAACAAATAACGCGGCCTTGCTCATCCACTTGTGCCCGTGCCGGGTAGCTCAGTAGTAAGCCGCCCGATAGCAGCCAAGGCAATAGCCGTTTCATAAATCAGGTGTAGTGTGTGCAAGGAAATAACTACTGCACAGTATACTTAGCCGCCGCCCGAAAGTCCACCCCTACCACGTAGCGCACGTTGCCCTGCCGCGCCGGCCGGGGCCGGAAGCAGGGCAGTTGCCGCACGGCTTGCACCGCTGCCGCGTCGAACGGCTCATAGAGCCCTTTTACTACCGCTACCTGCCGCGCTTCCCCGGCCGGGGTAATGGTGAAGGCCACGAACACGCGGCCTTCCATCTGCGCCCGCAGGCACTCGGCCGGGAACCGCAACCGCTGATAAACCGCCGCCATGATGCCCGGCCGCTACCACTCAGTAGCTCGGGCATGGGCTCCATGTACCAGACCCATTTGGTTGTATCCGTTTGGGCAGCAGCCTGGTGGCTACTACCAGTAACCAGGGCGCTGAGCAGCAAGCCAGGTAGGTATCGTGTCATGTCGGCCGGTTTTTGTTCTTAAACCCGATGCCGCACACGCAGAAAATGCACAAGCCCTACCCCAGCGTGGGCAGGCGGCGCAGCAGCTCGGCCTGGTAGGTGCGGCCCACGGGCAGCAGGTTTTCGCCCACCTGCACGAGGCTGCGCACCGGGTCGAGGCGCACCACGTAGTCGAGGTTCACGAAGTAGCTGCGCTGAATCTGGACGAAGTGGCTGGGCGGCAGGTGCTGCATCAGCTCGCGCAGGGGCATCCGCACTACCACGGCGCGGGTGGCCAGCACCAGGCGGCACACCTTGTTATCGGCCTCCACGCACTGCACCTCGCTGAGGCGAATTTTTTCCAGCAGGCCGTTTTCTTTCACGAACAGCGTATCAGCGGCGGGCAGTGCGAGGGGCGGGACCGGCGCAAGCGGCGGCGCAGCCTGAAAATTACTAATAGCCAGCAAAATGGCGCGCTGCAAGGCGGCCGGCTCCACGGGCTTGATGAGGTAGGCGGCGGGGCCTACCTGCCGGGCCTGGGCAAAGGTCTCCTCGTCGGCGCAGGAGGTCAGAAAAAGCAGCGGCAGGGGCCGGTGGGCCAGTAGCTGCGCGGCCAGCGCGATGCCATCGACCGGGCCGCGCAGCTGCACGTCGAGCAGGGCCACGTCGAGGTGCTCGGTGCGGTGCAGGGCCAGGGCAATGCGGGCATCGGGGGCGGGGCCGATGGGCTCGTGGCCCAGGTCTTGCAGGGCGGCTTCGAGCTGCTCGGCATAGAGCGGCTCGTCTTCTACTACCAGCACACGCACAGGCACTTCGCTCATCGCTTCTTACGCTTGGGCCGCCGCCGCGGCGGGCTCCGGCAAAAGTACGCCCACCGGCGCGGGCGCGGCGGGTAGCAGCAAAGCGGCCGTGGTGCCCTGGCCGGGCTGGCTGCTCAGCACCAGCCGGCCGCCCTGCGCCTGGGCAAACGCCCGGCTCAGGCGCAGCCCCAGGCCGGCCGGGCCCCGGCGGCCGGGCACTGCCTGCGCCGGGGCCTCGGCGCCCTGGGCCCGGCGCAACTGGGCGGCATCCATGCCCGCGCCGGTATCGCGCACGTGCAGGCCGAGATAGCCCTCGGTGGCGGCGGTAGCGGCCAGCACTACCTCGCCACCGGGCGGGGTGGCGCGCAAGGCATTGCTGAGCAGGTTGCGCAGGATGGTGCTGGTCATGTTGCGGTCGGCCAGCACGTAGCCGGGGGCGGCCTCTACGCGCAGGTGCACGTCGGCGGCCTGGGCGGCGGGCTGGTAGAGGGCGGCGGCCTCGGCCAGCAGCGCGGCCACGGCCAGGGGCTCGGGGGCGGGCCGGAGCTCGCCGCGCTGCGTGAGGGCCCAGCTCAGCAGGTTGTCGAGCAGGGCGCGCAGGCCCTCGGCGGCCTGGCGCACGCGCCCCCCCAGGCCGACCAGCCGGGCGGTGTCGTGGCGCTCGATGTAGCGCGTCATCAGGTCGGCCAGGCCCGAAAAGGCCACTACCGGGCTACGCAAGTCGTGCGCCACCAGCGCGTAGAGGCGGTCTTGCTCGGCGCGGGTGGCGGTCAGTTCCTCGTTTTGGTGGCGCAGCTGGGTTTGGCTGCGGCGCAGCCGCCAGGCCAGCGCGCCCGAGGCCACCAGGCCGCCGGCCACGGCCAGCAGCAGCCCGCCGGCCAGCCACAGGTATTGGCGCTGGCGGCGGGCCTCGGCCTGTTGCAGCAGGTTGCGCTGGGTGAGCTCGCGCAGCTGGCCGCGCTGGCGCTCGGCGTCGAACTGCACTTGCAGCCGCACCAGCGCCTGGCGGCGCTCGGCCGACTGCACGCTGTCGAGCAGCGCCTGCCCGGTACGGGCCAGGCGGTAGGCTTCCAGGCCCTGGCCCTGGGTGGCCAGGGCCGCCGCCAGCTGCTGGTAGCTTTCGGCCTCCAGGCCGGTAGCGTGCAGCTGGCGGGCGGCGGCCAGCGTGGGGCGCAGCAGCCGGGCGGCCTCGGCGGGCTGCTGCCGGGCCAGGTACACGGTGGCCAGGTTCAGGCGGGCCTGCGTGAAGCCAAACTGATTGCCGGAGCGTTGGTAGAGGGCCATGGCCTCGCGCTGGCTGCTGGCGGCCGAGTCGTAGCGGCCGGCCAGCGCCTGCACTTCGCCCAGGTCGCCGAGGCAGGCGGCCAGTTTATCGTCGGGCGGTAAGCGGCGAAACACGGCCAGCGCCTGCCGCACGTGCCGCGAGAGCAGGCGGTCGAGCGAGTCGGGCGCGGGCTGCCCCGAGCGCCGCCAGCTGAAGTACAGCGACGCCAGGCAGTTTTGCACCAAGCCCAGGTCGGCGGGCGTCACGGCGTGCTGGCGCTGCTGCATCCGGCTTAAAGCCAGGCGGAAATACTTTTCGCCTTCGGCAAAATCCTGCTGGTCCACGGCTACCCGGCCCAGCCCCACCAAAGCCAGCGTGAGCTGCCGGGCGGCGCGGGGCGCGCCTTCGGCCCGGCGCACGGCCTGCTGGTAGTGGCCGATGGCGGCCAGCTCGTCGTGCTGCAAGTAGGCTACCCGCGCCAGCGAATTGAGCAAATACACCTCGCCGAGCCGGAAGGCCAGCTGCCGGGCCAGGCGCAGCCCCTGCTGGCCGTAGGCCTGCGCCTGCACGGTGTTCTGGGTGGCCAGCTGCCAGCACAGGTGGTTGAGCAGCAGCACGCGGCTGGTATCGGCGGGGGCGGCGGCCAGCTGGCGGCGCAGTTCCGGCACGGTGGGCGGGGCGGGCGCGGCCGCTACCGGCCCGGCCGCCAGCAGCAGCCATAATCCGGCGAAGCGAAAAAGTCGGCTGCGTTTCATAAAACCTGCTTGCTCGAGGGCCAGCCGCCCGCGCTCGCTCCCTAAAAGTAGCACCTTACGCCCAAAATCGTGCAGCTTGCGCCAGCTCCAACCGTGCGAGCGGCACGGGCTTTAACTTACGGCAGACCTAGCAGCCCGCGCCGAATGGCGCGGGTAGTTTCTCCTCTTCATTTACCTACCTCTTTCGTTTTATGAATCAAAAGCTACTTCATGGGCTGCGCCGCCTGGCGGGCGCGGGGCTGCTCGGGCTGGCTGGGCTGAGTGCGCAGGCCCAGACTACGACCACCGTTTTCAGCGAGGATTTTGAGGGCGCGACCAACAGCTTTACCCTCGAAAACGGCTCGCAAAACAACCAGTGGGTAGTGGCGGCCAACGGCGGCAACGGCCCCACCAGCCCCGGCAGCCGGGCGGCCTACATCAGCAACGACTTCGGCGCGACCAACGCCTACAACATCACGTCGGCCTCGGTGGTACACCTCTACCGCGACGTGGTGCTGCCGGCCGGGCAGGGGGCCATCCAGCTGAATTTTGACTGGCGCGGGGTGGGCGACGTGTCCAGCGACTACCTGCTGGTGCAGGTGGCCCCGACTTCCTTTACGCCGGTGGCGGGCACGGTGCCGGCCGCCGCCAGCGCCACGGCGCTGGCCCAGCTCAACCAGCAGAGCACGTTCGCGCGCGCCTCGCTGGTGCTGCCGGCCAGCCTGGCGGGCACCACGCAGCGCCTCATTTTCACGTGGGTTAACAATGCCTTTACGGGCACGCAGCCGCCGGCCCTCGTTGATAATATTACCGTTACGACCCGGGCGGCCACGCCCCTGAGCGGAGCCTACACCATCAATAGCGCGCTGCCCACGGCGGGCACCAATTTCGCCAGCTTTACGGAGGCGGCCACGCGCCTGAACCTGGACGGCATCGGCGGGCCGGTGACGCTGGCCGTGACGGGCGGGCCCTACACCGAGCAGTTTTCGCTGGGGCAGGTGCCGGGCACCAGCGCTACCAACACCATTGTGGTGAACGGCGGCGGCAGCATTATCCGCTTTGCCTCGACCACCAACCAGCGGGCGGTGGTGCAGCTCAACGGCACCGACTACACCACCATTACCAACCTGGTAATCGACGCCACGGGCGGCACGACGGGCGTGGCGACCTCGGGCATCGGCGTGCTGCTGACCAACGCGGCCGACAACGACCAGCTTACCAACAACACCATCACCGTCGACGGCGCTTCGACCTCGACCAACTTCGCGGGCATCGCCGTGAGCGGCTCGACCCTGAGCGCCACGGCCACCGGCAACTCGGCCAACAACCTGCTGGTGCAGGGCAATACTATCACGGGCGGCTACTACGGCATCGCGCTGTATGGCAGCAGCGCCACGGCGCAGAACACAGGCAATATTCTGCGTAATAACACGATACGCGATTTTTACTCCTACGGTATCTACGCCGGCTTTCAGCTGGGCGCGCAGCTGGTGGGCAACGACATCGCCCGGCCGCTGCGCACGAACACCACCACCTTCAACGGCATTTACATCGCGGGGCAGTGCAACGGCCTGGCCATTGAGAAGAACCGTATTCACGACCCTTTTACCGGCAGTCCGTCGGTGAGCGGCACCTCCTACGGCATCTACCTGGCCGGCAACGGCAGCACCTCGACCACAACCAATGATATCGTTAATAACGTGGTGTATAAGATGACGGGCAGCAGCGGGCAATACCTCATTTACTCGGGCACCGGCTACAGCCGCATTTACAACAACACGCTGAGCTCGGACGAGCCGTCGGCTACGTCGGCCAATACCACCTACGGCATTTTTACCTCGGGCATCAACGCCGACATCCGCAACAACGTGGTGAGCATCACGCGCCCCGGCACGGGCGGCAAGTTTGGCGTGTACATCTCCGGCAACCCGGCAGTTACGGCGCTCAACTACAACGATTTTTACGTGCCTAATGGCAACGTGGGCTACCTTAACGCCAACTACGCCACGCTGGCCAGCTGGCAAACGGCCACCGGCTACGACCAGAACAGCCTGGCCGTGAACCCGATTTTTGCCAGCGCCGGCACCGGCAACCTCCAGCCCGCCGACGCGGGCCTCAACAACAGCGGCACGCCGCTGGCCCGCGTGACCGACGACATCACGGGGGCCCCGCGCGGCGCGGCCCCCGACATGGGCGCGTATGAGTTCAGCCCCATTGCCCTCGACGTGCTGCCCGCCGGGCTGGCCAGTCCGGCCACTACCTCAGCCTGCTACGGCACCGCCGAAACCGTGAGCGCGCTGCTGCGCAACAGCGGCAGCGCGACCCTGAATTTTGCCACCAACCCGGCCACCGTGACGGTAGTAGTAACGCCGCCCACCGGCGCAACCCAGACCTTCACTACCAGCCTGACTACCGGCACGCTGGCCAGCGGCACCACGCAGGCCGTGGCTTTGCCCGGCACGCTCAACATGAGCGCGGCGGGCACCTACAGCTTCGCCATTACGGCCACGGTGGTGGGCGATGGTAACACCGCCAATGACGTGCTGACGCCAGCGCCCACGCGCACGGTGCTGGCCCCGGTGGCGGGCACGCTCGTATCGTCGGTGTCGGACCTGTGCGGTGGCGGCAACGCCGGCCTGACGTTGACGGGCGCGGCCAACGGCAGCCTGCAACTGCAAAGCAGCACGAGCGCCACGGGCACGTTTACGGACGTAGCGGGCGCTACCTCGGCCAACTACGTAACGCCGACGCTCACCAGCACTACCTATTACCGCGTGCGGGTGGGCTGCAACGCCAGCGTGGTGTACAGCAACGTGGTCGGCATCGTGGTGAACAGCCCGCAGCTGACGGCTACCAACTCGCCGCTCAGCATTTGTGCGGGGGCCACGGCTACGCTCACGGCTACGGCCGGCCCGGGCAGCACGGTGCGCTTCTTTAGCGCGGCCACGGGCGGCACGGCGCTGGCCACCACCACGGCCGGCAGCTACACCACGCCCGCCCTCGCGGCCAGCACCACCTACTACGCCGCCGCCGCCACGGGCGGGGCCGAAACCGTGGGCCCGACCGCCTACAACGCCACTGGTCAAACGCCCGCCACGGGCGGCGCTGTGTATTTCACGGCCACGGCCAGCTTTATCCTAACCAGCGTAACCGTGTATCTCAATGCTGGCCAGGCAGCGGGCACCGTTACCATCGACCTGCGCGCGGGACGCATCGGCGCAACGGTAAATGGCCTGAGCAATGCTTTTGCTGTACCGGCCGGCCCCGCCACGGGCACGGCTGCCTACGTTATCCCGCTCAATTATCAGATACCGGCCGCTGGCCAGTATTCGCTCTACATACCCAGTGCCACGCAGGGCGGCCTGCTGCGCGACAACTCCGGCACGCACTTGGGTTATCCCATTACCTCGCCCAGTGGTGTGCTTAGCCTTGTTGGAGGCAACGTAGTTGGTTACCACAACTACTTCTATAACTGGCAGATTAACAACGAGTGCGTGAGCGCTACGCGCACGCCCATCCAGGTCAACGTGGCGCCCGCGCCCACGGCTACGCTCTCGGCTGCCACTCAGGCCAACGGCGCGGTGCTACTCACGGCCGCGCCGGTAGCGGGAGCTACCTACCAGTTTTACCTCAATGGCGCGGCCGTGGGTGCCGCCAGCGCTACTAACACGCTATTGCTGCAAAGCGGCACGCTCAACGGCAGCTACACGGTAGTGGTGACGAGCGCCGGCTGCGCCTCGGCCCCGTCCAACGCGGTAGCCGTGACGGTGACGGGCACGCGCCCGGCCTCGCTCGGCGGCGTGAGCTTGCTGGTGTACCCCAACCCCACGCCCGACGGCCGCCTCACCCTGGAGCTCACTGGCCCGCAGGCCAAAGCCTCGCAGCTCGAAGTGCTGAACGCGCTGGGCCAGGTGGTGCTAAGTCGCACCCTCGCCCCCGGCGCGGCCCAACTGAGCCTGGCCGGGCTGGCCCCCGGCATGTACACGCTGCGCGCACACACCGAGCAGGGCGTGCTCACGCAGCGCGTGGTGCGCGAGTAGTTGGCTTTTGTAAGTCACAGAAAAGCCCCGCTGGCGCGTTGCCAGCGGGGCTTTTTTTTGCTACTGGTCGCTAACCAGCAAACGGATACTCGCTTACCAGCCGGCTTAGCTCGGGCGGCAGCGGGCGCAGCTTGCGGGCGGTGTAGTCGAAGGTGAGCATGCCGGTTTTGGCGCGGGCCACTTCCTTGTCCGCCTGGTTTTTGACTTGATACACGATGTCGAAGCCGTACTTGCTGAGGTCGCTCACGCCGATTTCGATGCGCAGCACGTCGCCGTAGAAGGCCTCGGCCTTGTATTCCACGGCCACGTCGGCCATGATGAAGCCGAGCTGGGTGGCGGGGTCTACCTCCTGCTGGCCCAGCGCGGCCAGGAACTGCACCCGCGCCTCGTGCAGCAAACTCAGCAGGGCATCGTTGCCAAGGTGGCCGCCGTAGTTGAGGTCGGTGATGCGCACGGGCAGCGTGGTGGCAAAGCGGAAGGCGGCGGGCAGGGCTATTTTTACGCGGGCCATATTTTCAAGGAGCAATTAATAATGAGCAAGGAGCAGCCCTTTGAGGAAGCAAAAGTAGAAGTTCGCACCACGGCCGACGGCTCGCCCACGCTCTACGTGCCCGCGCTAAACGAGCACTACCACTCGCACCACGGCGCGGCGCAGGAGTCGCGCCACGTGTTTATTGAGGCGGGGCTGCGGCCACTGCTGGCTGCCGGAAAAGGGCAGCGCGGTACCGACCCTATACACTTGCTGGAAGTAGGCTTAGGCACCGGCCTCAACGCACTGCTGACACTGGAAGCAGTTCAGGCAGCGGAGGCGCATGTAGTGTATGAGGGCTATGAAACGCTACCTCTTCCCTCGGAAGTAGTAGCTGCTCTGCGTCCGCAGTGGCAAAGCCAGCCAGCATTGTGCGAGATGTTCGATACGCTACACGAAGCATCCTGGGAAGAACCTGTCGTGTTGCACGAATACCTGCTCTTACTGAAAGTCCAGCAAGCATTGCAAACTGCCGACTTATCAGCTAACTACTACAACCTCATCTATTTCGACGCCTTCGCCCCCGAAAAGCAGCCTGAGCTGTGGACCGAGGACGTATTCGCCAAGCTCTACGCCGCCGCCGCGCCCGGCGCGGTGCTGGTGAGCTACTGCGCGCAGGGCCAGTTTCGGCGCAACCTGCGGGCGGCGGGCTGGCTCACCGAGAAGCTGCCCGGCCCGCCCGGCAAGCGCGAAATGACGCGCGCCCGCAAGCCGGCGTAGCACAAGCCTATCTTATGGGCTGGCAGTTGCGTTAAAGAGGTTATTGCCGGGGTTAGCAGCTTGCGCCCGGCGTTCACGCTCTTTTCCTCCGCGCATTATGCCTACTGCTTCGCACCTCGAAATCTATTGCCCCGCCTGCCACTGGGAGCCCGATGGCCGCGCCCACTGGCAATGCACCTGCGGCTACGTCTGGAACAGCTTCGAGACGGCCGCCGTGTGCCCCAAGTGCCAGTACCGCTGGAAAATATCGCAGTGCCCCACCCAGCCGGGCGGCTGCGGAGTAGTCTCGCCGCACGTCGATTGGTACCACGGGCTCGCTGAGCTTATCGAGGAGCTGGTGGAAGAAGCCGCGCCCGCCACCGCCGAAGCCGCCGTATGTTGCGCGGCCAATGAGTCGTAAATTCCTCGAAACCGAAAGCCCGGCCTGGGTGTCCGAGGGCCTCATCACGGAGGCCCAGCGCGAGCGCCTACTGGCCCGCTACCCGCCCGACGCCGTGCAGGCCGTGGGCCTACTGCCGCTGCTGGGCAGCATCCTGCTGCTGCTGAGCGCCCTGAGCGTAGTGGCGGCCAACTGGCAGCGCCTGCCCGCGCCCGTGCGCCTGGGGCTGTTGCTGGGCAGCCTGGCGGCCGCCTACGCGGGCGGCGAGTACTTTCTCCGGCGCGGCAACCGGCGCGTGGGCCACGGGCTCATCGGGCTGGGGCTGGTGGTGTTTGGGGCGAGCATCATCCTCACCAGCCAGCTCTACCAGCTGGTGGGCTACGACGTGAGCGGCCTGCTGGCCTGGGTGGTAGTGGGCGTACTGCTGAGCTACTTATATGAAAGCCAGGCGCTGGCGCTGCTACCCATCGTGATAGGCGCGGCGGTGCAAACGTATTGCACGCAGGCGCTGGGCACCTTCAGCTACGCCACGCTGGGGCTGGTGGCGCTGGGCGGTGGCTACCGCTGGTGGCGGCGGCCCGATGCCATCGTGGCCTCGGTGCTGGCCACCGGGCTGCTGTGGCAGGCGGCGCTGTGGGTGGCGCTCAGCCACAGCAAAATCACCTGGTTTTTCATCCCGGCCATGCTCGTGTACGCGGCCGGCGACTGGCACCCCACGCGCCCCGCCGCCCGCGCCCTGCAAGGACCGGCGCTAGTAGCGGCGTATTTATTCGCGCTGGGGCTGGCCTTGTTTGGCGAAACCGACCAGTACGCGGGGCTGCTGCGCCCGCCGGTGCTAACCTACCTGGGGGCGCTGGCAGCGGTGTTTGCCTTGTCGGTGGCGGGCAAATGGCAGCGCGGCCGGCTGGCCTCGCTGCCCGACTGGCTGCTCTTGCTACCCGGCTTTTACCTGCCGGGCGGGCTGCCGCTGGCCGTGGCTACGCTGGTGGTGCTGTACGCACACGCGGGCTCGGTGCTGGCCCGCGCCCACCGCTCGGGCGAGGCCGAGCAGCTTACGCTCGGCACGGTGCTGTTCGTGGTAGCTACGATGGTGGCGTACTTCAAGCTCACCTGGGCGTTTCTGGATAAGTCGCTGTTTTTCCTCATCGGGGGCGTGCTGTTGCTGGGCTTGAGCTGGTATTTGCGCCGCCGCAATGCTCAGCGCCTTGCCGCTACCGTGGCGGGCAGTCCGCCCGCGCCGCCCGCCGCTTCCGACCATCAACCCACCGCCTGATGCTGACGCGCTCCTCTCCTTCCCACCGCATGCTGGTGCGGCTGCTGGTAGCGGCCCAGCTGCTCTACGTGCTGGGCGTGGCCGGGGCCGGCTACGCCACCACGGCCTACGGCCGGCATATCGTGCTGGCTACCAGCCCCGTCGATTTGCACAGCTTGCAGTACGAAAGCTTTGTGCGCCTGCGCTACACCATTGCGCAGGCGCCGCTGGCGGCCTGGCGCGGCCCTACCCCGCCCCAGCGCCGTCAGGGCGTGTACGTGCTGCTGAACACCGCCGCCGACAGCCTGGCCACCGTGGCCGGCGTGTACGACGCGGCCCCGCGCCCCGCCGCCGGCCAGGCCGTGCTGCGCGGCTGGGTTACCGATGTTTTCGCTCACAGCCTGGGCTTGCGCTACAACCTGGAACGCTACTACGTGCCCGGCGACAGCCCCCTGCGCCTGGGCAAAACCAGCCCCGCCGTGCGCGTGCAGGTCGGCATCGCGCCTTGGGGCCAGGCCCGCATCGAGGCGGTGCGGCTACTGCGGCCTACTGCCGCGCGCTAGCCAGCAGCTGGCGGTCGGCATCTGTAGCTGCCACCACGGCGTAGCGGCGCTGGCTGGTGCTATTCAGCTCGTCGAGCAAGTCAACCAGCACTTTATAATTGCCTTCCGCACCATCCTTGATATAAATGGTGGCCTTGTGGCGCTGCTGCCAGGCCCTGATTACCTGCCCAATGGGCCGGGCCGGCGTGGCGACGTGCAAGCTATCGGCCGCCGTAGGGGTAGCGGTGCCGAAGTAGTAATACGGCTGGCGGCCGCTGCCCACCAGGATAGTGAGCGCCTCGGCGGGTGCGCCGGCCGGCGCGGTGAGCGCTTTAGCGGGCTGCGTTAGCTGCATCACCGGCGGCTTGGCGAGGTGGCTGATTACCAAGAATAACGTTGGCAGCAGCGCTACGGCGGCCACTACCAGCAGCAGCCCCAGCCGCCATTTCATTTTGGAGTAAACCACCGGGCGAGAAGTAGGCGAAGAATGCATAGCCCGTGAGTTTGCGCAAGCTAGCCCGTGGCTGATTATTACCGGATGAAGCCCTGGCTACTATTCTTTCCCATTGGCTGCCAGCAGTTGGCGGTCGGCAGCGCTGAGGTCGGTGAGAGCGTATTTCTGTTGGTCGGTGATGCTCATTTCGTCCAGAATGTCCACCATGTCGCGGTAAACCGCCGCTGAGCCAGACTTAATCAGGATAACGCCCTTAGGCTCTTGCCGCCGAAACGCCAGCAGCACCTGCCGGATGCCCTTTGCCTTAAAATCGGTCGTGTGCAGCGGGGGCACCGCCACCGTGGGGTCGGCGGGCGCATTCAGGCCGAAGTAGTAGTGCATCTGGTGGTTTTTGCCGAGTACGATAGTCATTGCGCCGTGGCTGGCTACGAGGAACGGCTCTGTTTTATCCGGCACGGGCATAGTCAGCTGCATCACCCGCGGCTTGGCGAGAGTGGTGGTGAGCATGAAAAACGTGAGCAGCAAAAACGCCAGGTCTACCATCGGCGTCATGTCGAGGTGAAAGCTGTGCTTGCGGGTGCGCGGCTTTTTGCCGGCTTTCGGGGCGGGTTGCTGAATGGCAGCCATAGCGAAGAGGGTAAGAATGACTCGCTGCGCCCGCGCGGCTACCCCGCCGCGCTACCAAAGGCGGCAGCTACTCACCCGATGCCTTTCGCTTAAAAATTCCACACCCCGCCCGGCGTGAGGCAGGCGTGCAGTGGCACGTCGGTGGGCAGCACGTCGGCTATTTCCGCCAGTGGTTCATCATCTAAAAGGCTGAGCCCAATAAATTTCGCCCCCGGCCGGCACTGCGCCAGAAAACGGTCGTAGAAGCCGCCACCGTAGCCCACGCGGTGGCCGCGCCGGTCGCAGGCCAGCAGCGGCACCAGCACAGCATCGAGCTGCGCGGGTAACACCTCGGCAGCTGGCGCGGGCACCGGCTCCGGGATGCCCCAGCGGCTGGCGATGAGCGGCGTGGCGGGCGTCAATTCATAGTGCTTCAGCGAGATGCCATCGCGCTGCACCACGGGCGCGGCCAGGCGCGGCGCGGGCGCGGCGGCCCACAGCTGCCGGATAATCGACCAGGTATCGGGCTCGTTTTTGGCCAGCAGCGGCAGGAACACGTGCAGCCAGTGCCACTCCGGCACCGGAAAATGCTGCCACAAACCCGCCCGCAACTGCTCGCTGCGGCGGGCTACTTCGGCGGCGGGCAGGGCGCGGCGGCGAGCCAGGGCGGCGCGGCGCAGGGCGGCTTTAGGCGCGCGGTTTATTGGCATTCGCTTGCGGGGCGCTCAACTAGGCGCTTCTTTTTTTCGCTCCAGCGGTAGCAGTGCGTTTCAAGCGGTATCATTTCATTCTTCACCAGCTTATACACGGCCGTAGTGACAGACGTACCCGCACAGCAGGAATTGCGCTCATAGATGCGCTTTTTGACTGTATCAAATTCCAGTGAAACACCCTCAAAACCGCTTTCCTCGAAGCGTTTGGTAGCCGGGTTATACAAGAAATATAGGCTGGATGTATTAGGGCCGGCGTAGCCGTGCTCAAACACCGCAAAGTCGGGGTGGCCATCGAAATTATAGTCTCCCACCGTTATGCTGGTCAGCCCTTGGCGCTCACACTCCACGTCGAACTGCTGCACTAGGCGGTCGGTTTTTTTCTCCAGCAGGCGCACCTGCGAAACCGCCAAATTGCCGGTTTCAGCATCTTTCGCCAGCACTTCCTGAAAGTAGATACTTGGCAGTGAGGCGTATTGGCGCAGCTCGAGCGGGCCACCAGGCATGGGGCTGGCCCACAGGTCGAAGCGGCGCGTGAGCACCAGCGGTAATTGCTGGCCGGTAGTCAGGTTTTTCCAAGTGCCCGTGTAGCTGGCACGGTTGGCCGAAAACGCCGCCACCGTAAACGTACCCGTGGCCTTGCCGTGGCTGTCGCGCTCAGTCAGCGTCAGGGCACCGTGCTTCAACGTCCCACTCACCTTTATGGGAGTATCGAACTTGGTATAGACGTACATTCCCTGCTGCTGCACGCTTTGGTTGGCCCCGCCATCTTCCAGCATTAGCTCAATGGGCAATAAGCCAATCGTGCCCGTGTAGCACGATTGGCCCATTGCCACGCTGCTCAGGGCCAGCCCGAGCAGCGTGGCAGCCAGTTGCTTGGCCAGTTGGCTCATCGCGCTTTATGCCTTCAGCTCGCCCACGCCGTCGGCCAGGGTCGTCACGTAAGTTTCCAGTTCGCGGCCCAAGCGGTCCTGGTAGCCTTTGGTCATGAAGGCGATGAAGTTATCAACCTCGTCGGCCGCCACCAGGTTGATGGTGCAGCCGCCGAAGCCGCCGCCCATCATGCGGGCGCCGTAGGCACCGGGCGCTTGGTGGGCCAGCTCTACGAGCACATCGAGCTCGGGGCAGCTTACTTCGTAGTCGTCGCGCAGGCCGTTGTGGCTGGCATATATCAGCTCGCCGATTTCGTGCAGCGGGCGGCCGGCCGATAGGTCGGCGGTTACTTTTTCCACGCGGGCGTTTTCCTCCACCACGTAGCGGCAGCGGCGCGCGATTACCTCGCCCATCTCGTCTTTCGACGCCTCAATGTCGGCCAGCGTAGCGTAGCGCAACGATTTGATTTCCGGGTTTTTCTCGTTCATAATGCGCACGCCTTCGGCGCACTCCTCGCGGCGGGTGTTGTACTCGCTGTCGGCCAGCGCGTGCTTCACGCCCGAGTTGCACAGCACCAGGCGGCAGGCGGTGGTGTCGAGCGGAAAGTAGGCGTATTCGAGCGAGCGGCAGTCGAGCTGCACCACGTGCCCGGCGCGGCCAAAGAGGCTGGCAAACTGGTCCATGAGCCCGCACTGCACCAGGGCGTACTCGTGCTCGGCCTGCTGCGCGATGAGGGCCAGCGCCATCGTATCGTGGCCCAAATCGAGCATTTTATTCAAGCCCCAGGCGATGCCGCACTCCACGGCCGCCGACGACGACAAGCCCGCCCCGGCCGGAATATCGCCCCCAAAGGCGCAGTCGAAGCCCGGCACCTCGGCCCCACGCTGCACCAGGCCGGCCACTACACCCAGCTGGTAATTGGCCCAATGCCCCTGCTCCAGCGGCTTGATATCGGCCACCGCCACCTCGTACTCGGCGTTGAAATCGAGCGCCCGCAGCCGGATTTTATCGGTACCATTGAGGCGCAGCCCAAAGTACACGGCCTGCGTAATGGCTCCCGGCAGCACCAGACCCTGGTTGTAGTCGGTGTGCTCGCCGATGAGGTTGAGGCGGCCGGGCGCGCGCACCAACAGCGTGGGGGCGGCGTCGAAATGCTGGGTAAAGGCCTGGGTAAGGGCAGCGGCAGTCATGCGCAAAAAGTGGGTAAGAAGTAAGAAAACGGCCGCCGGCGGTGCGCGGCGGCCCTTGCAAAGGCGAAGGTAGCGCCAACCTTTTGCCGCCGCAGCCAGTAAGCCGAAACTACCGCGGGCACGCATGTGGCCGGCTTCCTCATCCTTCGCTTCTACCCCCCATGACTACTTCACGCTTCTCCCTCTTTATGGTGCTGGCCCTGCTGGCTACCACCCTCACCAGCTGCGAGCTGGCCGGCGACATCTTTAAAGGCGGCATCTGGGTGGGCGTCATCGGCGTGTTCGTCGTGGTAGCCATCATTTTCTGGCTAGTCAGCAAAATGGGTGGCGGCAACCGCAATACCTAGCCTGTGCGGTAAGCTTCAGCTTGCCGTAGAAATGTAGGGTAAGCTTTAGCTTGCCAGCGCAACCACAAGTAATACAATACAAAAAGGCGCGGCTCCCAATGTGGGAGCCGCGCCTTTTTTGCGAGCGGGTGGCAAGCTAAAGCTTACCCTACAAGTCGATTAGCTATTCTGCTTCTTGGGCATGGTGCCGATGATATGGTCCCAGAGCGTGCTGCTCACGCCGAAGGCTACCTCATCCTGGCGGTAGTGGTGCTGGGCGTGGTGCGTCCACCACACTTTGAGGAAGTTTTTCGGCGGCGCGTACACGTGAATGGCGTAGTGCACAAACAGATACATGGCGTAGCCAAACGTGAAGCCGGCCAGAATACCGAACGCCCAGCTTCCGAACACAAACCGGAAGATGAAAAACAGCAGCGACGCCACGAACACCGTCAGGATGGGCGGCATGGCCAGGCGGGTTTCGTCCTTAGGATACTCGTGGTGCACGCCGTGCATGGTGTACTGAAACTTGGCCCGGCCCGGCGTGGTAGCCGGAATGTGGTACACATAGCGGTGCACCAAATACTCGACCAGCGAAAACAGCAGCAGCCCACCCAGAAACAGCCCCAGCCCCGAAATACCCGTCACGAAGCCGTGGGTGATGCCGTAGTATAAGCTCACCAGCGCGGTAGCGATAAAGATGCTGACCGGCAGCGCGATGTGCGTGTGCGAAAGCCGCTCCAGAATCGGGTTGTCGAATAGCTGAGCCGAGCCCTTGTGCTTGGGCCGCACGGGGGCGGCCGTGGGCTTGGCTGGCTTGGCGGGGGCGGTGTCCATCTCCATATACAAAGCGATTAAAACCAGAAATAAAGGGCAAATTTACGAAGCCTCCCCCGATAGGTTGAGGTCGGGCTTAAAGCCGGCCTGCGCCAGCGCCGCCACCAGGGTAGCCGCCGTGGCCACCCCGGTGCAGCGCAGCCGGGCCTGCGCATAGAACCGCTCGCGGTCGGCCAGGGTTCGGTGCAGGCGGGCTAAAAGCGCGCTTTCGGGCGTTTCGCCAGCCGCCGCGGCCGTGAGCAGCGGGCGCTTGGTGGCACTGCGCAGCAGGCGGCGCACCAGTTCGGGCGCGGGCACATCGAGCCAGACGGTGAAGCCCGTGGCTTGCAGCACGTCGAGGTTATCGTGAAAGCAGGGCGTGCCGCCGCCCGTGGCCAGCACCAGCGGCGGGCCATTGCGGGCGGCCACGGCGCGTAGCGCCGCCGCCTCGCGCACCCGAAAGCCCGCCTCGCCCTCAGCCGCAAAAATCTCGGGTACCGTGCGGCCAGCCGCGGCCACGATGTCGGCATCGAGGTCGCGAAACTCGCGGCCGTAGTGCGCGGCCAGGCGGCGGCCGATGGTGGTTTTGCCCGAGCCCGGCAGGCCGAGGAGGTAGAGGTTGTTCATTGGTTTCTGATATCTATTGCCGTCCGTCATGCTGAGCGCAGCGCAGCGGAGTCGAAGCATCTCTATCGCTCCGTTGCTAACGACAAAGGTT